>JBOFLO010000041.1:0-97515 GCA_051657905.1 Candidatus Altimarinota bacterium
ATTGTCGACTTAGCAACCCTCACAGGAGCATGTATGGTCGCCCTAGGCGATCATTACGCCGGCTTGTTTGGCAATAATCAAAAACTCAAAGAACGCCTCAAATCAGCAGCTTTAGAAACCGATGAAGAAGTTTGGGAAATGCCAATTCACGATTTCCATCGCCAAGCCATGAAAGGCCACTTTTCCGATTTAAATAATATCGACACTTCCGGCCTAGCCGGCGCCTCAACCGCCGCCGCCTTCCTAGAAAACTTTGTCCAAGACACCGACTGGGCCCACCTCGACATCGCCGGCCCCGCCAAAACCAAAAAATCCAAAGACATAGATTTCAACAACTGCGCCACCGGCTACGGCGTCCGCCTAATCCTCAGCTTCCTCCAAAGCATCAAATAACCCCTCTCGGGAAAATCTATAAGTATATCTAAAAACTGGGCTGAAATTTATTTTCTGGAAAATAAAAAGTATCTGAACTCTCAGGCGACGTGAAACGACTTTTTCCAAAAAAAAATTTCAGCCCAGTTTTGTAGAATACTTATAATTATTCAAACACAACTTTATTGGCCTGCAAATATTCAAAAGCCCAAAAACTTGCTGTAACACCTTCCGCCGCCCCAATAATTGCCTGCTTGAACTTAGTGTCACATACATCACCAGCACCAAAAATCCCTGGCAAATTTGTTTCAGATCTTCTATTAATGACAATCTCTTTATGATGATTTAACTCCACCCCCAAACTCAAAGCCACCTCTGAAAGGGGAATATGCCCAATCGCCACAAACACAGCGTCCATCGGCAATTCTCTACCGTCCTTCAATTTCAATTTCTCAACTTTATCAGTTCCCAAGATTTCCTCTACTTGAGAATTTTCCAAAACTTCAATTTTCGGATTTGCTTTTACTCTATCCAAATTCACCGGCTCCGGATGCAAGGTAGTTCTGGCAATCACCTTAACTTCCTTGGCATATTCAGCCAAAAGCAAAGCCTCTTTCGCCGCACTATCTCCACCCCCCACCACACTGACAATTTTTTCCTTATAAAAAGCCCCATCACAAAGTGCACAATAAGAAACCCCCTTATTTTCCAAAGCCTTCTCTCCAGGTACACCGATTTTTTTATGCATAGTTCCTGTCGCAAATAAAACTGTTTTGGCGAAATATTCTGCTGTTCCAGTTTTTACAATATACCCAGCCTTCATAGTCTTAGCATTTTCTTCAGAAATACTCGCCTTTCTAACTTCTAAAACTTTTTCATTTTTCATCTCCACTCCAAATGAAGTGGCATGATCAATAAGGCTATAGGCCAAATCTGGACCGGAAATAGCTTTAATTCCCGGCCAGTTTTCTACCAAATGTGTAGTAGTTATAAGACCTCCAGGCATCTCCCCAATCATCAAAGATTTCAAATTCATACGGGAAGCGTACATGGAAGCACTGGCACCGGCACAGCCGGCACCAATAACCAAAAAATCATAAATCTGTGTTTCGTTCATCTTGTTTAATTAATCAACTTATTAAGCAAAAGTTTTAGCCTTTCCCTAAAGTCTTTTGTCCTGGTTTCCAGTTTGCTGGACAAAGTTCACCAGTTTGTAATGAAGAAAGTACACGTAAAGTTTCTTCCGCGCTTCTTCCTACAGTCAAATCATGAACTAATTGATATCTCAAAATTCCTTCTGGATCGATAATGAATGTTCCACGTAAAGAATGTCCTTTTTCTTCAATTAAAATTCCATAATTTCTGCTCATATCTCTATTCATGTCTGCGAACAAAGGATAATTTAATTCTCCCAAATCCTTCATCCATGCTAAATGTGAGAAAGTTGAATCTGTACTTCCTCCAAATACCACTGCTCCTAGTTTTTCAAATTCTGGCATTCTTTCACTCATTTCCACAATTTCAGTTGGGCAAACAAAAGTGAAATCTAATGGATAGAAGAATAAAACTACCCATTTCCCTTTATTTTCTTTTAAAGAGATATTAGAAACTTTTCCTTTAAATACTGCTTCTGCACTGAAATCCGGTGCTGGTTTTCCTACTTGTATAAACATATGTTTTAGGTTAAATATAAATTAATAAAGTAATTTAACTGATTCAAAATGATTTCTCAAGACCAACTTTTGAAAACTTATGATCAGAGACCTAATAATTATTATCTTCTAGATGTGAGATCTCCTTTGGAATTTGCCGATCATCGCATTCCCGGGTCTATAAATATTCCAATTGACGAACTTGAGAAAAGAATTGGTGAAATACCTTTGAATCGACACATTATTGTTCTATGTGAGCATGGCGTCCGCAGCACCTTGGCCGAGCGTTTTCTTAAAGAAAAAGAATATATGGTAGATCAATTGGAAAACGGCTTGGTTGCCTGGAAAGGTCAATTAGATAAAGGTGCGCCTAAAGCTTAAGTATTCCTATTATTCCCAAAAGCATTATTAATCGACCCATTTGGATTAGTTGGTCTTCTTTTTGGCAATTGTTTTTTTGCTGGCAAGCCAATTACCGGCTTAATTTTTCTTTCTTTAGCTCTAACCCCATAAATACTTTCATTCACTTCTACATTTTGATTGGCACTTCTTAAATAGCTGGGCAAATTATTCCCGCCATAAGCTGCCGCATGTTCAGTGATCTGAGTTTTGTTAGCCGAAATATATCTATTAGCTGGCGCTTTTGGAGCAGAATTAGATCTATTATTATCCGGATAATAATTTGTATGGGCATAACTATCAAAATCAACAGAAGAACTTCCCGCTGCTTTAACAGGCTCAACATAATTTCTAGAACTACTGCTTTTAACATTCTTTTTCCTTCTCCCAGAAATTAAAAAGTTACTATCTTTCTCTCCCAAATCCACAAAATAATCCACTTCCTCCATAATTTTAGAATTGGCAGTTTTTTCAAAAGCCATTTGCTCGACTCTCACACCTCTTGATTGGCAGTATCTAACTACCTCTAGGAAATCTCCATCTCCCGAAGCCAACACCACCACATCAACTTTCTCCGTCAGCCTAATCATATCCACCGCCATGCCTACATCCCAATCCGCCTTCTTCGCCCCAGTATGAAATATTTGCAAATCTTTAACTCTAGTTTCAATACCAAGTTCCTCAATCGCTTCAAAAAATTTCGCTTCAGTATTTTCTTCCGACTTAATCACATAGGCAAACGCTCTAATTAAATTTCTCCCGTTCACAGCTCTCACCATTAACTCTTCATAATCCACATTCGATCGATAATTCGATTTTGCAGAATGATAAAGATTTTGCGTATCAATAAACACCGCCACTCTTTGATTCGAATGCGATGCTAAATTTATATTTTCCATTATTTTATTTTTATTAGTAATTTTTCCACGGTTCATTATTTGTTCCAAACAGCATAGCTTTAACTTCTTGATTCATCATATCAGGATGCCATGCAGGTTCCCAGACCACTTCAATTCTCACATCAGTAACATGCGGTTGCAATCTCAAGGTCCCATCTATTTCCGTTGTAATTTGCCCACCCGCCGGACAACCCAAAGAGGTGAGCGTCATTGTTACTTTTATCGTACCATCTTTCTCTTCCTCCACATCATAAATAAGTCCCATATCCACAATCCCAACTCCAGTTTCCGGATCCAAAACCTGATTAATAATATCCAAATATTCTTTCTTACTCAACTCCGGTTCGAACTTACTTTTATCCGGCTCAAAACAACATCCACCACCACAACAATCCGAACCATCCTCTTTTCTCACACCAGGAATTTTCAAAGATTTCTGTTCAATCTTTTTATTCTCATGTGAATGATGCTCTTCCAAAAGTGCTTTATTAATTGTGTCTTCAATCAAATGTTCTAAATTTTTATCCTTATCCTTGCTCATTCTTCTGATGTAAATATATTTTAATTGCTTTCTTGATACAGCTTAAAGCCAATAATGCACACTTCACTCTGGCCGCCGAAATTTCCACCCCCAACCATTCCACCATTTCCTCCTGACTGATTTTCTCCACCTCCGCTAATTTCATCCCAGTTAATTTTTCCCCAAGCATTGAGGCCGCCGCCAAACTAATCGCACAACCGCTTCCCTCAAATCCATATTTTTCAATTTCATCATCTTCATTAACTTTCAAACTAATTGTTACCTGATCACCGCACAGGGGATTAAGATCTTTCCCATGAACCTGCGCCTCCGCCACCAAACCTTTATTACGCGGATTTTTAAAATGATCCAAAATTATTTCTGCATAAATATCCATAACTGTTTTATCTGAAAATGAATTTAACTTTTTGCATCGCCTCCACCGCCAAATCAATTTCTTCTTTGCTATTATACAAATGAAAACTAATTCTGGAAACTGCCTGCAGATCCAAAGCCTTCAAAAGCGGCTTCGCACAATGATGCCCAGCTCTAATACAAATCCCAAATTCCGAAAAAATTGTCGCAATATCATGAGGATGAACCCCCTCAATACTAAAAGCTAAAATTCCTCCAGCTTTATTTAAATCTTCCGGGCCATATAATTTTACACCTTCAATCGCCGCAAACTTTTCTCGCGCATATTTTAATAATTCGCGATCATGCTTAATAATTTCTTCATAACTAAATTTCTTCAACCAATCAGTTGCTGCACCCAAAGCAATAGCTCCAGCTACATTCGGAGTGCCCGCTTCAAATTTAGCAGGCGTATCCAACCATTCACTTTGCCACTCACCATCAATTTCTTCTAATTGCTTAACCATCCCTCCACCAGTCATAAAAGCCGGCATCCTTTCCAAATACACTTTTTTCCCATACAAAAATCCAATCCCCATCGGGCCAAACACTTTATGCCCACTAATCATCGCAAAATCCACCGGCAAATTTTTAACATTCAACCCAATATGCGAAATTCCCTGCGCTGCATCCAAAACCACCACAGCTCCAACCTTATGCGCAGCCTCAGTAATTTTTTCCAATTCAGGAATAACTCCAAGCACATTAGACATTTGAGTTATCGCCACAATCTTAGTTCTACCATCAATAATTTTTTCAATCTCCTCCAATTCCCCCTGTTCATTTTTAAGTTTCAAAACTCTCAACTCCGCCCCTTTTCTTTTCGCCAATTCCACCCAAGGTAAAAAATTAGCATGATGTTCCAACTCACTGACAATAATATTATCACCCTTCTGCAGAGCCATCTCTCCATAACTAAAAGCCACCAAATTCGCCGCCTCCGTCGCATTTTTCACAAACACAATTTCATCTGCCGCCGCCCCAATCAAATCCGCACATTTAACCCGAGCATTCTCATATTCCAAAGACGCCAGCTCCGAAAGTTTATAAACCCCTCTATGCACATTGGCATTAATCTGCTCATAAAACCTCGCCTCCGCCGCAATAACTTCCGCCGGCTTCGGAGTTGTCGAAGCATTATCAAAATAAACCAGATTCTTGCCATCCACCTGTCGCCCCAATAAAGGGAAATCCTTTTTTATCGCTGAACTATTTAACATCTCATTATAAAAACATTAGCCCCAGTTTAAGCCAAAAAGACCCAAATAGCCAGACAAAACTAATCGCTGCCAAATCCATCTAAACCGAAAAATAAATCAAACTCCCATACCCTACTACCGAAGCAGGATCATCTCCAGCCTCCGCCGAATTGGAATAATTCAAAAAAATCGGTGTCCAGCCCTTAATTAAGGCAATTTCATTCACTGTCACCAGCGCAAATAAAGCAGAAGCTTCGCCTTCACTAATAATTTTCTCACTATTCATTTCTTTCAAGGACTCAATCATCAATTGATCAGCCTCACGGGCACTTTTTTCATCCAAGAAATGCGATAGATTAGAGCTGATTACAATTAATACATCATCAGTCAGTAATTCCGCCACTTCTTGGGCAATCTCTTTATAATTAGTCTTCCCGCCCGTTACCATCGGAATTAACTCAAATTCCCCCAAAATTTTCTGCAAAAATGGTAATTGTAATTCCAAAGAATACTCCTTAGCAAAAGCCAAATCATTAAAACCAAAATTCACTCTCTCAGAAATTTTCTGCACAGCCACTTTATCAACTGGCACCTTCCCCAGAGGCGTTTCAAAATAATCTGCAGTACTTAAAGCAATTCCTTCAAAATTAATGAAATGAGTGGCTCCTACCAAAACCACTTTCTTAAACTTCCGGCCATAAAGCTCTTTATAAGCAGCGGCAGCCACTTTCCCAGAGTAAGAATAACCCCCACTCGGCACTATCAAAGCCCGCACCTGCAAATTATTCAAATCCGGTCCGAAAGTCCCAAATTCGCCTATTTTCTGCTCAATTACCTCGCCCAGTTCTGTGGGGTCCGAAGGATAATAAAGTCCTGCGTACTCAGCTTTTTTGATATTTTCTCCGTTATTTTCCACTCTTTATGATTAAATGGCTTAAAATCAGAGTATAATAACATAATTTAGAGAATTTTGCCAGACTCTACAAAAGCCCATCATAATATTCCCTTAATTGCTCAACCAAACTTTCATTCTTAATCTCTTTCAGTATTCCTTCCAAAAACCCCTTCACCAATAATTCCTCTGCCATCTTTTTATCCAACCCCCTAGTCTGACAATAAAACAAAATTTCTTCATCCAACTTACCCACCGACGCACTATGTCCAGCCTGCACATCATTGGCAATAATTTCCAAAGAGGGGATAGTTGCCGAACGACTTTCTCGCGACATCAACAAAGCATCATGTTTGAAAAATGCCTTACTTTGCTGAGATTTTCTCGGGATGTAAATATTCCCTTTCAAGCTAAGCGCTGATTGGCCGTACATTAGATTTTTAATCACCGTCAAACTTTCACTTCGCGCATGCAGATGATTAACTTTTAATTGAATTTCTTTCTTTAAATTTCCACGCATTACCGCACTGAGTAAAATTTTTATTTTCGACTCAGCCCCATTTAAATTCACTTTCAAAAAATTTGGCAAATCACTCGCATCACCTGATTCTGCAGACAAAAACAACACTGTTGCTTCGGCCCCAGCAGCCACATTCATTTCCAAATCCGAAATTTTTCCCGCCATAAAAAAATGTTTCTCACCTTCCTTTAATTCAATTTTCTTAGGAAGTATTTCTTCAAAACTATAACCCTGCTCAATTTTTTCTAATTTAGGTACAAACATTTTTTAAAATTATCCTACTGAACCTTCCATCTCCATTTCAATCAATCTATTCATTTCCAACGCATATTCCATCGGTAAAATTTTCACAATCGGATCAATAAATCCATTTACAATCATCGCTGCCGCTTCCTGTTCATTAAATCCACGTGACATTAAATAAAACAATTGATCTTCGGAAATTTTTGATACTGTCGCTTCATGCGCAATTGAAGAATTTTCCTCATCAATTTCCATAGTCGGATAAGTATCCGAACGTGAATGATCATCCAATAAAAGTGCATCGCATACTACACGCGCCTTAACATTTTCCGCACCTTTTTCTACTTTCAATAAACCTCTATAAGTTGTTCGCCCTCCATCCTTAGAAATCGATTTAGAAGTAATAGTTGAAGTCGTATCAGAAGCCGCATGAATAACCTTCGCTCCCGCATCCTGATGCTGCCCCTTCCCCGCATAAGCCACACTTAAAATCTCCGCCTTGGCTCCCCGCCCCACCAAATGCACTGCCGGATATTTCATCGTCAATTTAGAACCCAAATTACAATCCAACCAAAACATTTTAGCATTTTCTTCACAACGCGCCCGCTTCGTCACCAAATTATAAACATTAGAGGACCAATTCTGAATGGTCGAATACTGCACTCGTGCATTTTTCTTACAAATAATTTCCACCACCGCCGAATGCAAACTCTGCGAAGAATAAGTCGGCGCTGTACAACCCTCAACATAGTGCACCAAACTCCCTTCATCCGCGATAATCAACGTTCTTTCAAACTGCCCCATGAACTCGGCATTAATGCGGAAATAAGCCTGCAAAGGCAATTCCACTTCTACACCTTTAGGAATATAAATAAAACTTCCTCCACTCCAAACAGCTGAGTTTAAAGCGGAAAATTTATTATCTTCCGAAGGAATTACAGTTCCCAAATATTGTTCAAAAAATTCCGGATACTTTTGCAATGCCGCATCAGTACCTTCAAATAGCACACCTTTTTTAGCCAGTGTCTCATGCAAATTATGATAAACCATTTCCGATTCAAATTGCGCTCCCACACCAGCCAAATATTTTCTTTCCGCCTCCGGAATTCCTAGCCTATCAAAAGTATTTTTAATTTCTTCCGGAACTTCATCCCAACTACGTTTTTCCTGTTCCGAAGGTTTTATATAATAATGAATATTTTCAAAATCTATACCGGTCAAATCTCCACCCCAGCGCGGTAATGGTTTATTATAAAAAATTTCCAAGGCATTTAAACGAAAGTCCAACATCCATTTCGGCTCATTTTTCTGACGAGAAATTTCCTCAACCAATTCTCGATTTAAACCTTTGGCAGCCTTAAATTTTGGCTTATCTGTAGTTTTAAAACCAAATTTATAATCAGCTAAATCATCGCTTAATTTAGCCGCTCCTGACTTCTCATTTTTAAGATTTTTTTCAGCCATTTTATAAATAAGCTTTATAACCGTCTTTTTCCAACTCCTCCACAATTTCCATTCCTCCCGATTTCACAATTGCTCCGTCCACCATCACATGTACAAAATCCGCCTTCAAATATTTGAGCAATCTTTGATAATGAGTAATCAAAATCAATCCCGTCTGATTCTCCTTTTGACATTTCTGCACCCCTTCCGCGACATCCTTCAAAGCATCAATATCCAAGCCAGAATCAATTTCATCCAAAATCCCAATCTTCGGCTGCAATGCCAACATCTGAACAATTTCCGCTCTTTTCTTTTCCCCACCAGAAAACCCATCATTCACACCCCTACCAATAAATTTCTTATCCATTTTCAAATTCTCCAAATGCTGACTGGCAATTTTATAATATTCAGCTACCCCCAACCCTTTATCATTGGCATCCAAATCCTTCAATTTCAAATTATGCGCCTGTCTCAAAAAGTTCCCAAAAGAAATCCCCGCCACTTCACGTGGATACTGAAAACCCAAAAATATCCCCAATTTAGCTCTTTTATCAGTACTCAAGTCCAAAATATTCTCCCCATTAAAATTAGCCTCCCCACCACTGACCTTGTACTTAGGATGGCCCAACAGCGCATAGCACAGAGTGCTTTTCCCACTGCCATTTGGTCCCATAATTGCATGAGTCTCGCCACTCTTAACAGTCAGGCTAAAGCTCTTTAAAATAGCTTTTCCTTCAACTTCCACGCTCAAGTCTTTGATTTCCAATACATTAATCTCCATATTTACTTTAAGTTTATATCTAACTAATTAATCTTTTCGGCTTTGTCAAGCTCTTAAGCCATGCTATAATGTTTAGATTAATTTGCATTTTATGTTCGAACCACAATCCTCCGACCAAGTTAGTAACGACAGTTTACCTTCTGACCAGCCTTTAGCCAAGGAAACTACCGATACTAAGGAAAATTCGCCTAAAATCTCTGAAACTGGCAAGGTCTTAACTGATCAACAGGCTCATTTGACGGATTACCTCCTGCCAATCGAAAAATTGGAGACGACCAAAAGGCAGGAATACATGGACAAAGCTAATTCTTGGGAAACCACTCAAGATTTAGACCTTTTAAGATCTTTCGGACTTTCCATTCAGGAACTCAATAAAAACCCCTTAGAAAGACATTTGCGTCTATCTTCTCTTTATTTAAAGCGAAAACCTGGTTCAGATCTAGCCTTTGAAGTGGATTTTCAAAACAATGAAATGGCCGAATGGGGATTGGATCTAAGCGATCTTCTTCCGGCTAATGTCCTAACCGTCGATGTATATGATCATGAAGGAAAATTAATCTTTGAAAATGCCGAAAGGGGAATGAAAGACGGTAAACTTTGCTATTTTGAAAGCAAGTCTGGCCAGCCAGCCAAAGTTCAAACCGGCTTTAGCGTCAAAATTAAAGAAACTCAGTCCGGTTCTGCTTTAACAGAAAAAGCTCATGGGGCAAAAGCCTACAAAAATGCTTTGGATGAATCCATTTACCTTACTCAAAATGCCGGGAAAACCTCAATCAAAGAGGAGTTACGAACTCAAGCAGAACAACAGGGCAAAAAGTTAGTTATGGGTAATGATTTTTTTGATAAAGTTCTTACTGGAGTTTTAGGGATATTTACAGCTGAAAACTGGCAAAAATTACATCAGAACGGCAGATTCGATTTTAGCGGTTTAAGTAGTCAATTTAAAAAAATCTTAGAAGACGCTTCCTACACTCCTACTGAAGATCAAAAAAAAGTTGATCAACAACTAGCTGAACAAGAAAAAATCCGTAAAGGCCAATCATTTCAGAAAACCGGTCCTGCAGTTGAAGATCGAAACCCAGAAGCAAACCCTAAATTCCAAACCCTAACTCCAGAACAGGAAGCTGCTCTCGAACCATTTAGACGAAAAACCATTCGTGCCGCTCGCACTCATTTAGGTAGCACTGCTTTCCGTGGCCCGGATGTTTCTGGGGGGACCTTAGCTTGTGCCAAGGTAGCCACAACAATTTTAAAAGATGCCGGAGCCTTGGATCAGGTAGTTTTAAATGTAGATGCTTCCGAACAAGCCTTATTAAAAAAGGGCTGGAGAAAACACTTGGGTCCACCAAAACCCGGTGATGTTATTATTTGGGGTAGATTGCCTTCTACCATCGTGGACGGAGTATCCAAACCTGGCCATAAACATATCGGAATTATGTCTTCTGAAACAACTTGTATCGACAATAATTCCAATGTGAAAATGCCCGTAGAAAGAAAAGTCGAATTCAACACCAATCGCGGCCTGCACTATCTCAGCCCACCCGCCGATTTATCGAACAACGCTTAATCTCTAAATTCCACAATTTCGTCCAAACTTAAACGGCTTTTTTGTGGTGCTTGCCCAACCCTATACCCCAGACTCACCAAAACCGTCGGAATCAAATTTGCCGGCAATTCCAAAACCTTTGCTACCCCAGCCGGATCAAATCCTTCCATCGGACAAGAATCAATTTCCTTTTCCGCAGCCGCCAACATCAAAGTCATTGAGGCAATATAAACCTGTTTTTGTACCCAAATATTTTTATCCGCCTCACTTACTCCACCTGCCCTTCCTGCAATCATTTGCTTAAATCCTTCCAATTGTTCCATTGTCTTCCCACCTTTTTGTAAATCCTGCATATATCTTTCCAAAGTACCTTTTTCACCAAGCACATCCGTATCAGCACACAAAAACACCAAAGCCGAAGCATCAGTAATTTGGGCCTGCCCAAAACCCGCCGGTTTCAATTTTTCCTGCAATTCTTTATTTGTAATCACAATAAATTTCCAGGACTGCAAACCAAATGAGCTTGGCGTTAATCTGGTAGTATCCATCAAATCTTCCAATACCGCTTTCTCGATTTTTTTACTAGGATCAAATTGTTTACAAGCAAATCTCCATTGCATCAGTTCTTTAGTCGTTTTCATAAAAATAGGATTATAAGATTTTAAAGTTATCTTGAATCTTATAATCCTATTTTCGGAAAATTGCTAGGCATTAACTACTATCTCTTTTTGTCCAATAGTTCCTTTGCTTCCTCCTTAGTCATTTTTTCTCCATCCACACCTTTAGGAACCGAAGCATTCAATTTCCCATCAGTCACATACATTCCATATCTTCCATTTTTCAAAAGCATTCCATCTCCAAAGTCTTTAAGTGGAGCCGCCGCAGCACCCCTTCCTCCAGCTCCTTTTGCTCCTTTTTCCGGTTCTTTATTCCACGATTCCTCAGCCTGTTTCAAAGTTAATTTGAACGGATCATATTCCGCATGCAATGATCTGTTTTTCCCCCCGGATTTCAAGTACGGGCCATATGGTCCATAATCAAACAATACTTCCGCCCCATCTTTCATTTTCCCAAGTGATTTTGGCCAAGATAAAATTTCCAAAGCCATTTTCAATTTAATATCATCAATAGAAATAGTTTTCGGAATAGACTTCATCTTAAATTGTTTGTCGCCCTTTTCGCCCAATTGCAAATAAGGTCCATATCTTCCAACTTTCTTCATAATTTTCAAACCACTTTCCGGCTCAACCCCCATCACTTCTCCCGCCTGAATTTGCGCAGCCTTCTCTATCAATTCTTTCGCCGCTGCCGGAGTCAAATCCGCTGGTGGCATATCATCCGGTAACCCAGCCTTTTTATCTCCATCCTCTAAAAACGGACCAAAACGTCCAATACGAACTTCCACTTCTTCATCTCCACCCGCCGCAATTTTCAAAGTACATGCTTCACGAGCATCAATTTCCTGAGTAATTAATTTGGTCAACCCCGTAACTTTTTTTCCACCAAAATAAAAGTCATGCAAATAAGGTTCGGATTCTTTTTTCCCTCCCGCAATCGCATCCAGATCTTCTTCCATTTCCGCCGTGAATTCATAATCCACCAAATGCTCGAAATATTTTTCTAGCAAAGCCACTACCGCAAATGCCACGAATGTCGGCACCAGAGCCGGCCCTTGCTTAAACACATAATCACGTCTCACAATCGTATCCATAATCGAAGCATAAGTGGAAGGACGCCCAATCCCACGGGCCTCCAGTTCTTTAATCAACGACGCTTCAGTATAACGAGCAGCTGGTTTGGTTTGATGAGATTTAACATCCATTTTATCCAAGTCCACCGCTTCACCTTCATTCATCATCGGCAAAATCTTTTCCTGATCTTCCAATTCTTCATCCGGATCATCTGACCCCTGAACATAAGCTTTCAAAAACCCTGCAAACACAATTTGTTTACCACTGGCATGAAAATTATGTTTTCCATCAGAAACTTCCACCACCGTACTCATCATTTCCGCCTCCTTCATCTGCGAAGCAATTGTTCTCTTCCAAATCAATTCATACAAAGCCGACTCTTCATCAGTTAATTGCGCACCCAAAGTTTCCGGCAAACGGAAAGTACTTCCAGAAGGACGAATCGCTTCGTGAGCTTCCTGAGCATTCTTAACTTTAGATGCAAATTGCCGCGGTGCCGGAGCCAAATATTCCGCTCCATAAAGTTTAGTCGCTAAATTGCGGGCTTCCTTAACCGCCGATTCCGCCAAATTAGTGGAATCCGTTCTCATATAAGTTATATAACCATTTTCATATAATTTCTGAGCAACTTGCATGGTTCTTTTTGCTGAATAGCGCAACTTACGCGCGGCTTCCTGTTGCAATGTAGAAGTAGTAAATGGTGCTTCCGGATTTCTTCTATAAGGTTTTTGTTCAATACTTGCCACTTTAAAATCATTCTTAGCAATTGAGTCTTTCAAAGACTCAGCTTCCGCTAAACTCAAATGAACTTTATCTTTGCCAATTAATTTCCCTGTCTCCGGATCAAAATCTTTTCCATGCACCAATTTCTTTCCATCAATCGATCGAAGTTCTGCTGAAAACTTTTCTTTTTTCTCAGTTTTAAAAATCGCATTCAAATCAAAATAGTCCGCCGGACGAAACTTCAAACGAGTTCTTTCTCTTTCCACCACCAACCTGATCGCTACAGATTGCACACGCCCAGCACTCAATTTTGGCGCAATTTTTTTCCATAAAACCGGAGAAACTTCATAACCATAAAGTCTATCCAAAATTCTACGCGTTTCTTGAGCCGACACCAAATCCATATCCACATCACGCGGATGTTCCAACGCTTTGGTAATCGCTTCCTTAGTAATTTCATGAAAAACCAATCTCTTCACCGTCATTTTTGGATTGAGCAACTCTAGCAAATGCCAGGATATGCTCTCTCCTTCACGATCCTCATCGGTTGCGAGATAGAGTGTAGTTGCGCCTTTGATCGCATCCTTCAATTTCTTCACCTGCTTCTTCTTCGCTTCCGGTATTATATATAGTGGTTTGAATCCATGTTCAGTGTCCACGCCGAGCCGCGCCCACTTTTCCTTCTTATATTTTTCCGGAACTTCCTGCGCATTTCCCGGTAAATCACGAATATGACCGATCGAAGCTTCCACTTTAAAGTCTTTTCCCAGGTATTTTGAAATGGTTTTTGCTTTGGCCGGGGACTCAACAATTACAAGATTTTTTGCCATCATTTTATTTTTAAGATACTTTGTAGATAATAGTGTCAGAATCCGTTTGGTCAAATCAATTTATAATTTTTTACAAAATGTACTACGAAAAACGACAGGACGTCCCTCAGCAGGATCGCTGGGATCTAAGCCATCTTTATAAAACCGACAAGGCAGGATTTTTGGCTTGGGAAAAAGAATTTGCCAAAACTCAAAAAGAATTGAAGAAGCTTACTATATATAAGGGTAAATTAAAAACCCCAACCACTATTTTAAAGGCTTTTGACCATTATTCAGCAACTTTACGAGTAATTGAAAAACTTTACGTTTTCGCTTCGCATCATTACTCCACAGATTTAACCAATAGCGAAAATAGTTCACTTCAAAAAAAAAGCCGAACATTTATACGCCCAATTCGGACAAACCATGTCTTACTTCCTTCCTGAACTGACCAAAAACTCTGCTGACTTCCTAAATAAACTGGTTAAAAATCCAAAATTCCATTTATACAAATTGGATCTTCAACAAATTATCAAAAACAAAAAACATATTTTATCCGACAGCGAGGAAGCTATTCTTGCTCACACCGCCCAACTGTCCGGCATCCCAGAAAATGTTTTCAGCGCTTTAGATAATGCCGACTTAACCTTCGATTCCATCACTAATGAAAAAGGAAAAAAAGTTTCAGTCACCGCCGGAAATTTTGTAAATCATTTAGAATCTTCTTCACCAAAAGTCCGACAAGCAGCTTACGAATCTGTTTACCAAGCCTATCAAAAACACATTCACACTTACAGTGAAACTCTTTCCGGAAAAGTTAAATTTCATCAATTCTACGCCACCACCAAAAAATACAAATCCTCCTTGGAGTCCGCTTTAAGCTCTAATCAAATCGATACAAAAGTTTATACAACTTTGCTCAATGAAACTCATGCTGGCTTAAAAACTTTATATAAATATTTTGAATATCGTCGCAAAAAAGCCAAATTGAAAAAGTTAAACATGTGGGACTTGCGTTTTAATTTATTCGACTGCAAACCTCTCAAATTCACTTTCGACCAAGCTAAAGAATTATGCTTGGAGGCACTTAAGCCTCTTGGCGAAGAATACGTACAAATTCTTCGCAAAGGTCTGGAAGGCGGCTGGGTAGATAAATACGAAAACAAAGGTAAACGCAGTGGCGCCTTTTCTGGCGGATGCTACGATTCTCCTCCCTACATCCTCATGAACTTCACCGGAACTTTAAACGACGTTTACACCTTAATCCACGAAGCAGGTCACTCCATGCATTCCTATTTTTCCCGCAAAAACCAACCTTATAATTTTGCCAATTATTCCATCTTCACCGCTGAAATCGCCTCCACCGTTAATGAAAGATTATTAACCGATCATCTTTTAAAAACTTTAAAAGGGGAGCAGCGCAAATTAGTTTTAGCTTACGAAATCGACGCCATCCGCGCCACTTACTATCGTCAAACCATGTTCGCCGAATTTGAGTTATTAATTCATCAAACCGCCGGAAAACATCAACCGCTAACCATGGAATTTTTCTGCGCCGAATATCAAAAATTAAACGATTTATACTACGGTCCAACAATTGCTAAAGACGAATTTATCAAATACGAATGGGCAAGAATTCCGCATTTCTATTATAATTTCTACGTTTATCAATACGCCACCGGTATCGCTGCCGCTTACTATTTCTCCGCCAAAATTCTCAAATCCTTCGAACAGCACAAATCCAAAAATACGCAGAAAATTTCTCCGGAAGCTGATGCCTATTTAGGATTTTTGAAATCCGGTGGAAATGATTTTCCATTAAATCAACTTCGCCGCGCCGGCCTTGATTTCACCAGTCCTCAAACTTACAAAGCAGTTGTAAAAACTTTGCAAACCTGTTTAAATGAGCTTCAGAATATTTTATAACAAAAAATAAAATGATGAGTAGTTTAAAAGAAAAGTGCTGTGGCACGATGGGACCAGTTTTCCTAACTGTTTTACGTATCGTTGTCGGTGTAATGTTTTTAGTTAAAGGTATTGCCAAATTACAGGCTATCAATGGTGTAGTTGGTATGTTAACTGGACTTGGATTTCCAGCTCCAGAAACTTTCGCTTGGATTCTTGCCTTATTAGAAACTGTAGGTGGTGCATTATTAATTGTTGGTGCATTAACTCATTTAGTAACTTTGGCTTTGTTTGCCAATATGGTTGTTGCTTTCATCTTGGTTCATTTACCAATGGAAGGTCTAGGACCAATGGCTACCGGTTCTTGGTTCGTACTTTTGATCGGAGCATCTTTATTAGCTTTGGGCTGCAGTGGCCTTCGCATGTACGGTATTGATCGCATGTTCAGCAAAGAAGAGTTACATCTCCCGCCAAAAAATTTAACTCAGGGAACTGTTACTAAAACAACTTCCACTTCAACTGTTACCAGAAAAAATAAAAAATAATTTTTTCTCTCAGTATCAAATTTTAAGCCCCGTCCGCCTAATCGCTGACGGGGCTTTCTTTTTTTCCACTTTTATGCGATAATTTCCGCGAAACAAATTAAAAAACTCAAAATGAAAAAAATAATTTCTCCATTAATAGTTTTAATTTTACTTCTCAATAGCTTTTCAGCTACTGCAGTTTTTGCGCAGGAAGCAGGGGATGATTCCGATCTTCCACCTACTGTAATCGAAGTTGATACTAGCTCGGAAACAACAGTTACAACTACAGAAGACGATAGCTCAACCGAAATCATGGAAGTCACTTCCACTTCATCAAGTCTTTTTACCGATATTTCTGTTAGCCATCCTAATTACAATGCAATTCTTCTGCTTAAAAATGAAGGTGTTTTGCAAGGCTACCCGGATGGATCTTTCAAACCTGATCAACCTATCAATCGCGTTGAAGCTTTGAAATTAATTATGGAAATTGCCGATATTAATAATGGTCAAGTTGCTTCAGCTCAATTTTCCGATACTGAAAACAATGCTTGGTACAGCGGTTATTTAAATCGCGCAGTTTATCAGGAAATTGTCGCAGGTTATCCAGATGGAACATTCAAACCTTCTCAAACTGTTAATTTAGTGGAATTTTTGAAAATACTTATTAATTCCGAAGAATTTGATTTGTCGATTTTAAATCTAAATCAAATCCCTTACGCTGATGCAATTCCAGGCCAATGGTATTTTAAATATTTGGTTTTCTCCAAAAAACATAATTTAGTAAGCGTTGACAGTGATAATAAAATTTTCCCGGATCAAGCAATTACCAGAGCCAAGGCCGCCGAAATTATTTTCCGCGTAAAAAAATTAACTTTGGAACAAGCCCCACGTATTGAAAGTTCTGATGATGGAAATAACGGCAATCCAATTACTCCCGAAGCACCAAATTTAGGCGATAGTATGGCTTTATTTGTTAGCGAATCATATAAATTCGCCATTCAATATCCTGAATTATGGTTCTACGCAACTACCACCAATAGCAATTCTGCCGCTATTCGCAGCTATGGTTTTGGCCCAGATGACTTGGAAGAAAATTCCGCCGCTGTTAATTTAGAATTATTACCTTTAAGTACAGAAATTACAAATTCTGAAGGACTTGCATATCAAAAGGATTACATTGAAGGCAAAATTCAATTAACCTTCAAACCCGCTAATGCTAAAAGAGTTTATCGTTTAATTGGGGGAGCAGAGCAGGAAAGTGTACTTGTAAAAATGCTTGAGTCACTAACAGAAGATGTTGAAGGCATGCAATCCTACAACCCTTCTGAGTCCACTACTGATGATCAATCAGCCTCTACTGAAACAGAAACAACAACTCCTTAATCTCTTTCAAATCAAACTAAAAAAAGCCGACTCTCGCGAGCCGGCTTTTTTTATTCCAAAATTATTCTTCCAATTCAACAACTTCCTTAACCACCACTTTGTCATCAACTATTTCATAAGTAACATTCATTTTTCCAGTAATATGTCCATCCTCATAATCCACCACCGCAGTTCCTTCGCCAGTATTTTCAATATTAGTAATAACCCAGTTACCGCCCAATACAGGATTCTTCTTACTAACTTTGCTAATATTTTCTTCCATATAAGCCTTAAAAACAATTTCCGGACTCATAATTCTACTAACCTGAGGAACTTCCTTAATTGTTAAACCGGATCCTTCTCCCGGACAAGCCGCAAATTCACAATTAGGTCCAGTTCTTCCAACATAACTTCCATCCTCACACATTTTTGCATCCATTGTACACATCACCTGCTCACCAGAATTTGCTTGATCAGGAGTTTCTTTAGCAATCTGACCGTTATTTCCATTATTACCTTCAGGATTCTGTCCAACTGGATTTTGACTTACAGTTGAGCAAGCACCCAGCACAAACATCGCCGAAATCATCAATACTAAAAATTTGTTATTCATAATTTTTGTTTAAGAAATACACAACCATCATAGTTTATAAACATCTTTATTGCTAATTATTACCTACCGTCTTAATTCTTCTGCTTAGTCAGTAAGTAATTAATTAAACCAATTTGGCTGTAAGCCTGAGGATAATTTCCAATCAGTCTATTATTTTTAATATCTATTTCTTCAGACAATAAACCTAAACTTCCAGCAGTTCCCAAAATATTTTTTAACATTTCCTCTGCTTTATTTGCACGCCCCTCCAATTGAAAAATTTCCATTAACCAAAAACTGCAAAGTAAAAATGCTCCTTCATTTTCATCAAAACCGTCGTCCACCTCCTTAACTTTATACCTTTTAACCAAGCCATTTTTATATGTAAGCCCCTCCTCAATTTTTTTAATTGTATTTTGGATTTGTGAATCAGCCCTATCTAAAAATTTCAGTAAATACAATTGCAAAGCGGCCGCATCTAAAACTCTGTTATCAAAAGCCTGCACAAAACTCCCCAGTTCTTCATCATAACCTTTTTCCAAAATCACCTGTCTGATTTTCTCTTTTTCTAAACTCCAATAATTGATTTTCTCCGCTAATTTTTTTGGAATTTCACTTTTTATTTTTAACATTTCGACACTTTTTTCCAAGGCTACCCAGCACATTAATTTAGAATGCAAAAAATCTTTTTCCTCCCCCCGCACTTCCCATATCCCAGCATCTTTCTGCCACCAATTTGCCGCCACACAATCGGCCATCTTTTCTAAAAACCTCAACTCGGCTTTATTAAGCTCACATCCAGCCTTAGTCAACTCACTCAATGCCAAAGCTACCTCCCCAAAAATATCAATTTGCTTTTGCAAATAAGCATGATTTCCAATTCTTACCGGCTTGGAGTTTTCATAACCGCTCCAATTTTTCAAAACATATTCCTTCAATTTTCTTTCTCCTCCCAAACCATAAATAGGCTGCATCTTATCCGGAAGATGTCGACAATTATTCATCAAAGTTCTCATACTCACCATAGCCTCTTCTTCAAATCCAATTTTCGTCCATGTACAACAAGTCAAAGCCGTATCCCTAACCCAATTAAACCGATAATCCCAATTCCTCTCCCCACCCAATTTCTCCGGCAAGGAAGCGCTGGCCGCTGCCGAGATTGCTCCATTCTTTTCTTGCCTTAATAATTTCAAAGCCAACACTGACCTGGTCATCAAAGCTTGATCCACCTCACTCAAATTTTTTAAAATTTTCTGAAATTTATCTTTCAAAATCCACTCAGTCCAATATTCATTGGTTTTACTAATCAGTTCTTCGGCCATTTCAACCCCACCACTCTCACTCAAAATAAACACCACAGTTTCCCCAGCCTGCAAACTAAATTCCGCCTGAATTTTCCCTGCCACCAATTTCATCTCACTTTGCCAACTACCCTTTATTTGCAATTGCAAATTTTTCACTCCACGTTTGGCTTTGCTAGTAACCTTAACAAAATCCTTACCAATTTCAAAATCCGCATCAGCCTTCCCATAATTAAACTTCGGACTAAAACTCAAACAAAAATCCATTCTCCCTTCCGTTACAAATAGTTTTCTAATCAATATTTTTTCCGCATTAACTGTTTTCGGCACCATTAAATCAATCAACTTTGCCCGAGCCTCCTTACTTTCAAAATTGGTCTGCAAAATATTACTATTCGGCCAATATTTTTGCTCACTCAAACAACCTTTACTATTAATTTGCTCCGGATTAACTGAAAAATGCCCACCCCTCCTTTGCGCCAACAGTCCTCCAAACACGCTGGGACTATCAGTTCGAGGCCAGCAGATCCAATCAATCGAACCATTTTCACCCACCAATGCACAGCTTTCTAAATCACCAATCAGCCCATACTTTTCAATATGCAATTGTTTAGACATTTTTTATTTTAATAATGCTCGGAATTTTCCAAATGAATCAAAGCCATCTGCACAGCCTGATAAGAATAATCCATGCGATTAATTCTAGCTTTAGTTAGAACTCCTATCATTCCCAGCCCCTCTCTAAAACTCTCCTCCTGCGCAAAATCCATTTCCACTGCTGCTTCCGAAATAGATTTCTTTTCCTGCAAAACTTTCTTCACCATCTGCAGTGGATATTCAAAACAAGCTGACATTCCTAGGTGAAATTCTTTGCCATCATAAATTGCACAGGCAGTAGTATCCATATATTCAGATTTCGTATGTGGAACCAAAAAAATACCCGACTCAAGCCCAATCCCTAATTCATACTCCCCACTTTCCAGGGCCAACCTCGCCCGATTTTTCGCCCCCATCATAATTTCCTCCAGCCCAATCGGCTGACTCGCCACCCCCGAATCCACCTCCACCCCACAAACCTCCGCCCCATTCAACATTGGATATTCCTCACATGCCTTAGCCACTGCCTCCACCTTACCTTTATTTAATGTTCCAACAGCAATTCTCATTTTAAAATTTTTAGTTAGCTTTAATTTAATTTAATTTAATTTAATTTTTTATTCCATACATAAAAACCCCTATCAAGTTTTTTGACAGGGGTAAATATTTTAATCAGAATTAGTTCAATTCAACATAGAACTGTCCTAAGCTTCCATAATCCACCTCATATTTTATTTCAGAAAGCACTGCAGTCTTTGGGACCTCATAAACTAAGAAACCTCTTAGCGTTTTCATATTTTCAAGGTCTCCTAGATTCAATCTTGGTTCAGCTCCAGAAACAAATTCCTGTTCATATTCATAACTTTCACTATCCTTCAAAGAAAAGTTCAAAGGATTAATTGAGATTGTTTGACCACTATTGTTTTCAATAAAGACATCTATTGCCACATACTTATTTCCATCTTCAGGCTTGAAATATTCATTAAATGTACTGAAATCTTTTACTGATTTAATTGTTAAACTTACCCCATTAAGAGTTCCAGCTGTATTTAAAGAAATAGTTTTCGAGTCAGACGGAGAAGCTTCACTGCTGCTATAAGCAGAATCCGATGGCTTTTTGCCAAGCAAGGTGTCTATTTCAGCCTTCGTATAGTATTTAGTAGCCAAATATTTATCATATCTATTCCACATCGCTGATAGCTCCGCCCTATTTACATTGTTTCCTGGCTTAAATGTGCCATCTGTATTTCCTTGGATCACACCCCAATTCACCATGTTGTTAACATCATGGTAAAACCAATCTGTTGATTTCACATCTGGGAAGCCCATAGTCTGAGCAAATCCTACTCCAATCATCAAAGTAGAAATTGCTCCCGCACCAAAAATACCTAAGTTCGAAATAAATTTTTTCATAAAGAACATTTATTGAATAATAGCCCAAGAAGAAGTTTAATTCAGCGGTCAGCATGCTCCAAAGATTTATCATAATTTATCATATTTTAAACCGCCCCTCCCTTTCCAAAGTGCTCCTAGAGTCTTGACTTTCCCAAAAAAACTGCTATTAGGCCAACATGCATAAAATTATAACTTTAAAAATATATGAGTAAAAATTTAAGTCAGATTGCAGCAGCGGGTGTGCTTGGTTTAGGCGCGTATGCTTATTATGATACGGTCGGTACTTTCGAGGAAGACACTGAGAAAAAAGTTCTTGAATATCAATCCGCTCATCAAACTAATTTACAATTGGAGCATCAATTGGAAAGCCAAACTCCTTACAAACTAGCCGAGGAATGTCGTCAGGAGCTTCGACAATGTTTGAAATCCATGCCCTTATCCGAAATTTGTCAAAATTCCTTAACCATTCCTGCTCAGGAATTTTATAATCTTTACGGATACAAGGGGATTAATGAAAATTTTTCCTACCCTGCAACCGTTTGCTACAGCCAAATCGCCGAATCCGTCGATCAATGTGAAAAAGAAGAAATTGCCTGCTTACGTGCCAAAACTACCGCCAATTTACGCGCTGTGTACACAGGGAAATAGATTCTACTCAAACAAGCCGAAATCTGCTATAATACTTTGATTATCAAAAAATTATGCAGATCAATAATTCTCCTCAAAATCAGCCTCAGGAAAACGCTGGCAGTCCCGAGCTTCGCAATATTGCAGCTCGTGAAAGCAAAGCCATTCATCTGTTTAATGACACTTTAAAGATGGCGGGTATCTCGGCGGAGCAGCGAAAATTGATCATGCAAAACATTCTTACCACTTTAGCCTCTCGCAAATATGAGGCTAATTTGCTTACTCCTGGTGACAAATCCGCTATCTTCCATCGGTCAGCTCTCAAAGTTCTCGGCGACGAGCAATATGATTTGGCTATGGAAAAATTGCAGATTATCAGAGCTAGTAGAAAAAATCTTGGCAAACACTTATAGTTTTTATTAGGGATGATAGATAAAAAAGGGTATTTTGAAATTGCCTAAATAATTTAACTATATGTGTTTTTCTGCTCCAGCAAGTTTCCTGGCCAGTGGCGTGCTTACCGGTGTAGGGATCGGCACACACAAACAGGTTAAAGCAAAATCTGATTATGCTTTGGCTGCCATACCTTTTATCTTTGCTTTTCAACAAGCAATTGAAGGAGCTGTTTGGCTGACCGAAGGCGGGCCATGGCAAATCTATTTTGCCTACGCGTTCGTATTTTTCTCTCATTTATTTTGGCCGTCTTTTGTTCCATACGCTTTTTACCGACAAGAAAGCGATCAAAATACTAAGAAACTACTTAAAAATTTTATTCCCCTAGGCATTTCCACTTCTTTATATTTGGCAATTTTCTTGGTCCTGAACGGTCTGAACTTTTCTGTTCAGGGGCATCATTTAACTTATGCATTTGATGTACCTTTCGGAGAATTCTCAATGATACTCTATTTATTTGCAACTATTTTACCATCGGCACTTTCCACCAGTCGTATCCTTAAAATATTCAGTTTAACCCTGGTGATATCCTATTTAATCAGCTTTTTATCTTACCGCGAAGCCCTTTTCTCCGTTTGGTGTTTCTTGGCTGCAATTTTAAGTTTAATTATCACTCTTCATTTATATTTGAAAAATCACCGCACCTTAAAAAAATACGTCAAAAAACAAGGCTGATAAATACCCGACTTTATTGAGTTCTACTTACATACTCGCAAGTCTCAGTATTTACAATAATCATTTCACCTTCTTCCAAAAAGAGGGGGACATCCACCACCACCCCCGTTTCCAAAGTAGCCTGCTTCCATCCACCGCTGGCCGTATCACCTTTTACCCCAGGGTTTGTTGATGTAACTTCCAAACTCACCTTAATCGGCGGTTTAATCCCAATCGGCTTCCCTTCATAAAAAGTAGCCGTCACCTCCACCCCATCTTTCAAAAACTGCAAAGCCCCTTCCACCTGATCCACCGGCAAAGTAAATTGCTCAAAAGTTTCATTGTCCATAAAATTGGCATCCTCAGCATCCTTATACAAATACTGACAGCCACGATTTTCAATTTCCGCAAATTCATAAGACTCCCCAGACAAAAAAGTTTTATCCATAGTCGCCCCATTAATCACGTTTTTCAATTTGGTACGCATAACCGGCTTGCGCTGCTGTTTGCGATTAAATTGATTCCAAACTACTAAATAAGGTGCATCATTAATTTTAATAACTGCTCCGGTTTTGATATCGGTTAATGCGCTCATAAATAAAAGATAAAGATTATTCTTCGAGAAGTTTCGACCTTTTTCTTTAAATTTACAAGCTCAATTTAACTTCCAGATGGAAATTTTATCTAAAGAAAATTAGATAAATAATAACTGCTGTGAACAAGCCGCCACCCAATAACCAGGAAACAATTCCCGCCTTCAAAAAATCCTTAATTCCAGCCATTTATTTTTAATTAGAAATTACAAAATCATCTTCTCAAATTTTCGCTATGCTCGCAAGTACTCCAAAGAAAAAAGGCCGCCTCTCCCTCAGGAAAGACGGCCTTTAAAGCAAGCACTGACTAAATCAGTCCAGCCTGGCGCAACAGCACCAAGGCAACAACTGTAGATAGCACGAAGATTGCATAGCCCAAGGTCAAACCTGTTGGTGAACCCCAGCTATACCATGATCCCCAGGATCTCCAGGGAACCTTCTGCCAATCATAATCGTACTCCGCTTTTTCCTTCATTTCATTTTTACTCATATTTTCAAAATGGGTTGATAAGATGTCATCCATTCGACCAGCTGGACAACCAAACCCTTGATATTTTATTAATGTTGATTCCTTTTTATCGTCCCAAGGGAAAGGACAAGGAGTTAGTTCAACTTTGTTATTCTACCATAATACTCCTCAGCACCGCCTTGCCAAAACTTTAAAAATACCTTATTGTAATATTGAAATTTAATAAAACTTCATGAGACAGAATAATTTAAGTGAAATTGAAGACATGGAATTAGGCGCAATACCGGAATTATCCGAGAGTGATATGAGAGAAATGTATAATGATATTGAAAAAAGACGAGGAACCACGCCAGTAGACAATATTCGTGTGGCTAATAAAGAGCGTGCCGACTGGATTATCGAATCAGTTGAGCAGGCGCATCTTAATCGCGATGAAGAAATGCTCAAAAAAGTTGTCGGTGACTTTTAATAGCGATTGACATAATAATGCCTAAGAAGTAAGGTTATGCCTTACTTTTTTTTATGGAAAAAACACCATCCAATACAGCTTTGGAAGCAATTTTGAAAGACCGTTTGCCATCACTTTTTTACGGTGAAATTAAGCATTCCGGTCTAATCGGTGAATATCTACGCCGCAATACCTCAAAAAAAGTGGTCGAAGTTATGACCGCTATTCGCGATTCCGTTTTTGAGATTTTTGGCGAGGAGCCAGAACAACAAATCGATTTGATGACTGATTCTATCCACCGTGCCTGCGTCGTTATTTTGCGCAATCAAATTGATTTGGAAATTCAGTCTGAGGAATTGAATACCAGCTTTTTAACCGGCCTTCCTAATCAAAGACTCGGCGTAAAAGTTATTAAACGCCTGATTTCCAAAAACCGTGCTTTTGCCTGGACTTTTTTGGATCTGGATCGCCTGAAATCAATGAATCTAGCTTTTGGAGAACATGTGGTTGATCGCCTCATCCGGGCTATTGGTGACAGAATTACTAAAAATATCCGTACCAATGAAGCCGACGGTTATAATGATATGGCTGTTCATCGTAGTGGTGACGAGTTTTGGTTGATTTTGAATCGGGCAGATTTGCAAAGAGGTATGCAGGCTTCTCAAAATTTATTATCAAAAATTCAAAATGAACCTTTGATAATTAAATTAAATCAATTGGATTTGGAGTATCTGAAGAATATTATTGAAAAATTAAGCAGTCAGAAAAAACTTGATGAATTTGAAGAAATTGCCCTGAGAATGGCCAGAGAGGCAGTCAATCATTTAACTGGCTCTCAGCATACTTTTATTGACCGCCGCGAGCATGAAAGAGTTTCATTCTTGCCTGTTAAAGTTAGTGCCAGTATGGGTTGCGTCCCTTTTATTCCTCCTCAGGAAGCAGATCCCGCCAACACCGACATGCATTTTGAAAATATGAGTTCTCTGATTAAATATGCTGAAGAAAAAGCTAAAATGTCGGGCAGGGGAAGGGTGATAGGTTATGATGGGCAGAAATATTTTCAGTTTAATGATCAAAAAACAATTATTGAAATTGATTAATTCAAAATTATGAAAAAATCTTTTTTACCTTTGGCTTTAACTTTACAAGCAGCCTGTACAACTCCGCCACCCCCAACCCCGGTAGTAACAGTAGACATTCCCGCACCTCCCACCGACACGCCGACTTACCAGGAAATTCCCCACAATCAAGACTCCGCTCCCTTCGAATCATCCAAGAAATTAACTTCGGAAATGATGGCTGACATTCGCTGGAAATGCCAGGAAGCAACGCATTACCTAGCTTGCTCCCATGACGAACTAGCCCTATTTTTCCAAATCCAGAAAAAGTATCCTATCACCGTCGGCCTGTGCAAAGAAGATAATGATTGGAACCAAATCTGCACCGACCGTTTATTCCAAGAAAGCCATCTTTCCTCCGACCAAACCGTCGAACTCTACACCGCCATCCGCGCCCAATGCCACTTCATGTTCCAAAAATGCGTGACTGATGAATTGAGCAGGGGAGGTGAATGGTAAAATCCGTCCAAATGCATTAAGATAAAATCACTATATTTTATACAAAAAATGCATCAATCAATGATTCAACTCACACGCAAAATTTTTGCCCTGTTTTTAATGATGCTAATTATTTCTCAGACATTTCTTCTCCAAACCACCCAAGCTCAAACTAATTTAAACGACATCGGCGACGCTCAATACAAAAGCAGCATTGAATATTTGGTAGGAGTCGGAGTCCTACAGGGTAATCCCGACGGCTCTTTCCGTCCATACTCCTCCATGACCCGCGCCGAATTTATCACTGTGATGGTTCGCGCTTTCGGCTCAACTCAAAACTTTGAAGGCTATTCCAATTGCTTCACCGACGTTCACAATGAATGGTACGCCGGCTATGTTTGCTACGCCAAAGAAAACGGCTTGGTCAAAGGCCATCCAGACGGATCTTTCAAACCAGCCGCAAATGTATCCTATGTAGAAGCCATGGCCATGGCAACTGCCGCTGCCGAAGTAGAAGTAAATAAAGCCACGACCGGCCAAGAATGGTATGAACCCTTTTTAGAATTCGCCCATAACAATAATATTTTTTCTAAATATTCGATGCTCCCGGGCGCCGCCCTCAGCAGAGAAAAAGCCGCCTTCCTCATCCAACAAATTTTATTTATGCAGGAAGGATTTAAAAAAATCAGCACCACCAGAAAAAACTATTCCGCCGGTTGCGGCCAATTACCACCGCCAGCCGCCCCATCCTCAGTCAACGTCGATGGCACCACCCGCAACATGATCACCGTCATCCCTTCCGGCTACAACAAAGACAATCCACTCAAATTAATTTTCGCTTTCCACGGCCGCACCAATTCGAATGAAATGGTCCGTGGTTATTACAAAGTAGAACAAGCCGCCAAAGGGGAGGCAATTATGGTTTACCCGGCGGGTCTGAGATCCGGCAGTGGATACGCCTGGACCGGCAAAAAAGATCAAGCTTTCTTTGATACAATGTTGGCCCAACTCTCCCAATCCTATTGTATCGATTTGGATGAAATTTACGCCGTCGGTCACTCGCTCGGTGGTTCAATGACCAATGAATTAGCCTGCGTCCGCGGCGACGTACTCCGCGGAATCGCCGTAGTCGGCGGGGGATCAGTAGTCCAAAATAATTGCAGCGGCCCCGTCGCTGCCATGATCTGGCACAATCCCAAAGATAATCTAGTAGCATTCCGCAGCGGCGAAATCGCCCGCGACAACATCAAGCGCCAAAACCAACTAGGCGACCGAAACTACCCCGTAGAACCACTCTGGGCCCATTGCGTCGCTTACACCGACGGGCAAAAAGATGCACCATTAGTCTGGTGTCCTCACACTCAAGATAACGAACATTACGGCAGCAAAAACTATTATCCTCATGTCTGGCCGAGGGATGCTGGGGAGGAGATTTGGAAGTTTTTCGAGGGGTTAGACTAGATTACTAAATAATTTTATTAGTAATCCCAAGTAAAGTTTTAGTCAATCTTAGTATATTTTCGTACGACGAATCTATAAAAGAAATCATTCCAAAGGTTTTTCCATTAACCACTACTACCCCGTCTTTTTTTATTGATCCATTTGCATAAATTGAAGGGAAATTGATTATTGTATCTCCACTAATCTTTTCAAAATCTCGCATAGCAATGAAATCAATAATATCTTCTTTTATTAGAGTTAAAGAAGATATTATTTCTAAATAAGAATCATTATTCTTTTGCTTATCTAATATAATAAGTAATGAATTAAATTTTTTTGCATTCAATCCATCAATATATTCTTTCAGTTTTAGGCACTTACAGCAATGTAAACCTAGAAAATCAATTAAAATCCTTCCATTTAATAAAAACTGTTTCCATAATTCACGTCCCTCTGTTGAATCAACTTGAAATGCCACTCCTGAACCTCCAGGTTTCAATAAACTTATTTTCAACTTTTCGTGAGTAGATTGGAAAATTGCAAATAAATTTATAAATTTTTGATGATGTTTGGGATCTAGTTTTGAAAAATCTATTAATTGTTTTGCATAAACTCTATATTTATCGTTGGATATTAATCCAATAGTTGCATCATATTGTATATGAGGGGAGGGGTGCCAAGTAATTCCATCGTTAGAGAAGCAAGCTCCTTTATGAAACTTTCTATTACCCTCATTATTTAGAATATTAAAACAACATTTTTCATACAAAATTCCTGAATCACAAGGACAAAGAGGTATATCCATAAATATAAATTTAACATTAAATAACCTTTTGCCTACTCCTCAATCGCCTCAATCCCTTGCTCCTTCAACTTCGCCAAATGATCCCGCATCCCTTTCAACTGCTCCTCACTATGCCCCTGCCACTCCAAAACCTCCCCCGTAACCCGCAGAGGGCTCTTAGTTCGATATGACTTAGTCGGATTCCCCGGAAATCTTTTATTGGTCAAATTAGGATCGTCCTCATACGGCCCAGTCGGCTCAACAATATAAATTCTGCCGCGCCCCTCACCCACAGCCAACTCCGCACCCCAAGTCGCCGCATCCAAAGTAGCAGTCAAATAAACAAAAGCCGCCTTCTTTCGCTGACCATAATTTGAATTATAGCCAGCCTCGATCAAATCCCCAGCTTTCAAATCTCCCTTCGTCCCATGATAAAAAACCTCCTGATTATTATTCATAGAAAGATTATTTAGCTTCGGCAATTTCCTTCAACTTCTCAAGCGCCCCAGGCCACATTTTCTCAAAATCTCCGGCCAGCACATCCGCAACATTCAAGTCAATCAGTAGCTCGGTCGCCCCGTTCTTGTCTTTGAACGTATAATTTTCAAAACCTGAATCCGTCCATGCCTTGGCCATTTCACTTGTAGTATCTTCTTTCCCACCCAGCACCATGCCTAGATATTCCAGAGAAATAAATTCATGCAGCTTATTTTCTGCAACCTTGCCAATCATCCCACCTTCTTCTCCTGACTGTGGATCCGGTCCAAGAAAAAGCATTTTAGATCCTTTGCTCCAATCACCCTTATAATATGAGCCAGGACTAAATACAACTGCCCATTGCCGATAAGTTTTATCATCCAACATGGTGTTCCAAACGTGCTCTCTAGAAGCTTTAATTTCGATAGCAAAATGAAGTTTTTTCATAATTCGATTGTATAATAAATTATATGTCTAAATATAGAATACTATTTCCATAGTATAAGTTATTCAACTCTACTTCAACCTCTCCAAAACCCCCCGCCTCTTCACAATATTTTTATAATCCCACTGAATATCCCGCGCCTTCCCCAACCACCGCCGCAAATCCTCAACATTAATCTGATCCACATCAGTATACCGAGCCTCCGCCGCCTTAAAGCTCCCCTCAACCGCCAATCCTTCCTCCTCAAAACTCTGCCCACTCCAAAACAACAACCGCACATTATTTTTCAACTTACTGTAACCCACCACTGGATTCCCATCTAAAAACCAAACTGGATGAGCATGCCAGATTTTGTTTTCTGCTTCGGGTAGGGCATCGTCGATTTCCTGGGCGAGGCGGTCGCAGATGGCTTTGTTGGAGATAGTTTGGGAGTTGTTGTAGGTTTGGGTGTCTTCATGCATAGATTACATATATTAAAAATTTTGATTTATTTTCTTTAACTTTACTATTGTTTATCAATTCTTGATATTTAGTTTTTTTCAATTATTTCCTTTTTTTTGTCAATCATCCTACGAACAAATTTTTCAAAAGATTCTTCTGGGTATAATGGGTTTTCCTTAGTAAATGGATTTGCAATGTCCAACTCCCAAGGAGAAAATTGAATTCGTTTATCCATAAATGTATAAAGAATTTGCAACTTTTCTAAATGTTTTCTAAACTCCGTCGTTTCAGAAGTAACTATATTTGTAGCTATTCGTCTATTTAAAATTAATTTTAATTCTTCATGAGTAGCAATTTCAGAGCTTACTTTGCCACGATAATAAATTTCATTTTTCTGTAAATCATTGCCATAATCAGCTAGCGCTAAAAATGGTATATTTTGTGGCATATCTTCAATTATTAGCAATTGAAATTTTTTATTTCTTACAGCTGCCCACTCAGCCTCTCCTTCATAAAAAAAATCATAAATTCCATATTCTAATTCGCTTGGAATAAACTTATTTAATAAAGATTTTAAATGTGTTTTATCTTTAATTTCATTCAATCCTACAACCAACATACTTTTATCCAACTCTTCACTTATTCCAAATACTAAAATCCCACCTCCAGCATTGGAAAATGCCAATATATGTCTAGCAAGCTTTGGTATTTCAAGCCATGTTAACTTAAAATCTACATGATTCTGTTCACCTGTATTATTCTTTAGGAATTCACTAAATTTAATTCTATCTGGATCATTGAGTAAATTAGCAAACTCTTCTTTTAGTCCTTTTTTTAATAATTTATCTATTTTTTCCATATTATATTATAGTAACAATTTTTTATTGGTGTTCCAACTTACTTCTCTGGTTATGAGAAATTCACCTAGAATAACTGAAATATAAACTTTTAATTTTATTTTAAAAACTATGTAGTTAGCAAACAGAAGCAAGATAATACCTATAATCCATTAGTAGCTTCTGAATTAGGTAGCTCAGCTAATTCTTGCGTCGAATTTTGGATCATAGCTCTTTCATTCAATCGAATAATCACAGGTTGTTTTAAGTTCAATGCTTTTCCTACTACAATAGCATGTCTTTCTTCCAATGTCGGCAAAGTATTCGAGTAGTCTGAGCCGATATAGTTTTCCAAAAAATGCTTTCCCGTATCATCAAAAACCCTTAAAGCAAAAATGGTATTACATTGGTTCAAAATGCTTTTACTAATGTTGGCAGTTCTTTGAGTGACAATAAAACTGCCTAGGCCATATTTTCTCCCTTGCAGTACAACTTTCGCAGTTCCATTACTTGCACTTTGATCACCTTCATTGGCAACTGAATTCCATTCAGGTATTAAAGAATGCGCCTCCTCAAAAACAAGCAGAAATCTTGCTTGAGGAGTCCTTCGCTCCTCCTCACTTAGGGAGTCCCATGATTTTTTTGCTAAAATAAACAGTCTTTCAGAAATAATACGTGTTTTTTCTGAAACTGTGAGATCAATTTTATGTTGAATATTAAATTTTCCACCTGCTTTTGAAACTGAATGCCAATCAGGGTTCAAAACCAAAATTTTATATTTAGAGTTTTCTGAAAAGGATTTAAACTCATTATCCAGTTGCTGCCTATAATACTCCTCATTACCCCATGATGTTGGGTCGCTAGTGTTTCCATCCCTGTTATTCGTCTTGATATCATTCAAGACAGTATTTGACAATTCTTCATAAATTGATGTAGGTGCTATGTATTTTTTAAGCTCCTCTACATATTCGTTAGTAATATCAATGCAAACAATTTTCGCAGAAGTATTATCAGTAACTTTTTTTATCAATTCAAAGGTCAAACATGACTTACCTATACCCAAGATTCCTAATATTGCAGTATTATGTGTTACAAGTGCGTTTGTGTCTTTTATAAGAATTTCAAGATCAGTTTCAGGTAACCTTCCTATTGCTAATGGAGCAATCGATATATTTGGTTCATGATCGTCAAAAAAGACAGGAGAATATATGCTTGGTAGCCATTTCACGACTTTCAGTTCTTTATTACTCATGTCATACCTTCCTAGTTTTTGTGCAAGACAGGTCATATAACCGTAAGTATTGTGTTTCTCAAGCTCTTCCTCATAAGTCTTACCATCAATGATTTGATACAAGACATCTTCTTTATAAATCTGGGTTTTGATAACAGAACCTTCCTTTAACAACTTATAGCTCTCATTGGTCGCATCAATCAGAGAGTGGAATCGAATTTTATTAATATCCGAGCCATCCGAAATATAACCTATAAATTTATCACGATTTTTATAAAGGTAATTTTCCTTCACTATCATTTTCGAAGCTTCATCTTCTACATCCTCAAGATTTAGAGCATAAACTGCGTTATCCTTAGAAAAAATAGTGTTTGATCCGCTAGTAAACTCTTGTTTCTTCAAATCAATCTTTAATGGATTGCCTTCTACTTCAAGCAAATAAACCGTTAACCATTTTTTATTCAAAAGTTGTTTTTCATTGATAATTATGCCGATTGCCCCACTTGAGTTCTCTAATGATAAATATACAAGTTCGCCTTTTTTAGTTTCTTTTACATTATGCTTAAAATAATCGACTTCGACTTTATATAAAAATGGATTCTCGCAACCAATCGCTTCGCCGATTATTTGAGTTTGCCCTTTATTATTAAATATAAATGCCAAAATCTTTGAAATCCAAATGATTAAATTTTCGATAGCGACTTGAGTCACTAAGATAATCCAAAAAGTTAAGAATACAACAAATTCAATGGGTTCGTTTCTAAAATAAGAAACAATAGTGAGAACGTATATCGCAGAGAAAATCAATTTGGACTGTCCAACTTTTGTTATTATTTCAAATAAGACTTTTTGAAGTTTTCCTATTCTAGGGAGGCCAGAAAGAAAAATAAGTAATACTGATAAAGCACCAAGAGAAGCAGTTGTGTAAAATAAATACCAATACCCTACAAAATTATTTTTATCGTTCACTGACAGCAAAGCCAATATGATAGCAATTGAGTTTGTAATTACATCTACTGGTTTAGTGAAAAATGGCTCAGTAATATACGCACCAAAAATTAATAACAAGGCACCTGAAACAAAAAGAAGGTTGTAAGAATCATTTGAATCTAATAAAAAATTCCATCCATTGCTGAAATAACGACAAATACCAAGAATAACCGCAAGATACAAACTAACAGCGAATATCCGCTGCACTATGGATAACTTTAGATTTTGAGCAGCCATGCGAGAGGATTAATTATACGTATACTTAAGAGGTAAGGATTTCCAGGTCTTTTCTCAATTGCGACATTTTAGTAATATTTTCAATAATAAATAAATCATCGCTTGTCACTTCAGGTAAGCTAAATAGTGTTGATTCTACAAGGTCGTTCGTTTTTAACAGCACTGCTAATTTAAATCCATTTTTTTCTCTTGCTTTCAATAATAGCGCCTTCGCAGTATTTAAAGTTTCTTCCTTTCTTTGGATTCTAACTGGAATTGGTTTAATCTGATTACTAATTCTCAAAAAACCATCAATTCCCCTATTTCTTTGAACAGGTTCTGCCTCAATAGCATTAAGGATTTCAAGAATATCACTTTCCTGATTTAGATAGGCTTCTTTACCTTTTTCCATTAAAGAAGAAGCTGATTTTATGGGCTTTGCTAGGCGGCTTTTTGTGAGCTGGACAGCATCTTCAGATTTATCTATACCAATATACTTTCTTTGTAAGAGTTTAGCTGCCACTAAAGTTGTCCCACTACCACAAAATGGATCTAAAACCATATCTCCTTCGTCAGTTACTAATTCAATAATTCGTTCTAAAAGAATTATTGGCTTCTGAGTAGGGTAGCCAACCCTTTCATTGGCCTTCGGATTCAGATATGGTATTTCCCAAACATCTGACAAAGGGACACCTCTTTTTTCTTCCATTAAATCGTAAGATCCGTCAGTTACTGTTTTATATTTTGTTTTTCCATTTTGATCTCTCATCCTCTTTTGAAAAATCTGATCAATATTTGTTGTAGGTGAATAGGAATCAAATTTCTTATTAAACTTGAAGTTCGATGATTTGCTATAAAAAAAAATTATTTGATGTGAATTCAGCAAGCCTTTCTTTGCATTCGACCATCTCTTATAAGCCCAAACAATCTCACTCTGAAAATTTTTGTTCTCAAAAACATCATCTAAGGCAATTCTCAAATAATGAGATGCAGATCTATCACAATGTAAAAAAATACTCCCGGTTTCTTTTAGAACCCTTTTACATTCCAGTAAGCGGCTCTGTACATAGCCTTTATATGCCTGTATATCTTCCCAATTATCCTCAAAACAAAAGTACTTTGAATTATCACGTGATTTTAAAGAATGAGTTCTTTGGCTAAAAAATGGGGGGTCTAAATAAATCAAATCAATAGACTCATTGTCTATTTTTTTTAATTCCGTTAAGCAATCTCCCATTATAATCATAAATTCTTAGTTTTAGTGGTAGCAATTTTTTCCAAGATAGCCAATAAATCGACACCAGTTTTCCTTTTTATAACTTCCCAAGCCTCCTTTCCAAAGTAATATTCTCCATTTACCCCTGCATAAACTGTTTTAAGCGTTTCTTGAATTCTAATCGCTTGCTTTCGATTAGGATAATAAAACATAATTCTGATGGGTTTATAGCCAGCATCTCTTATGTTTTTAATACGAGTATGTTCCTTGGTTATATGATCACCATCTGTTGTCGCATCTCTCCATTTTATTTCGTATGCATCCTTATTAATCAAACAATCTATTTCAAAAGTTGCTGGTCTGGAACCAGATTTATTTGGGATTCGAATCTTTCTTGCTGCTTTAACAAATTTCTCTTCAAAACAGAGAATCGCAGCTTCTTCAAGAAATGAGCCTGCATACTTGTACAAAAACCTTCCTTTATTTTGATATTCATCTATTAGCTTTCCTTCTGCATTAGTAATACCTAGAACCTGATAGAGTAGATAATGGGAGTTATCATCAGATTCCATTTCAGCCATGCGCGCAACCATTACCTTTTTTAAAGTTTCAGAATACTTTTCTGCAACAGCATTAATTCTTTCAAAGATATTTTGTGTTGTGGTTGTCATGGTTGTTTAATAATCATCTAAAGAATTCCTACCCAGCAGCAGTTTTTGTTATAGTATCAATAGAAGAATTCAACACTGCGTCCGACTCAATCTTCACAAGTACTTCCATTTTTGAGATCCATTTGGTGGGCCCGCCTGGACTTGAACCAGGGACCAATCGGTTATGAGCCGACTGCTCTAACCACTGAGCTACGGGCCCGTAAAAGGGGAACGCTTTTGTCAAAACTCCGGCCTACTTTAAAGCAAAGTAGACCGAAATTCAATAATCAATTTATTGTTTAGCACTCTTCGAAAGCATCACCGAAACCTCCCCATCCCCACCCGCCGCACAAGTCATCACCAAAACATTACTTTCCTTAGTGTAACTCTTAATCACCCCCTCAGCACTTTCCATACTCATCCCGGAAGTATCCGCACCCCACCCCGCATCCACCAACAATTTCGCCTGCCCATCACAAGTCGCTTTCAAATCGCTGCTCGCCACCATAAAGCTCAAAGCCTGCATACTCTCACCATAATTCACAAATCCATAATCACTCCCATTACTCAAACTAGGCAAATCACTTGGCACCTCCGCCGGTCTGGCCGCCCCTTCCGCCGAAGAAACAGTAGTAGTCTCACCATTATCTCCCTTTACCGTCATTTTAGAATCATCAATAGTCATCACTTCTTTCCCAGCATCATCCTTCACCACCAAACTATTCCCATCACTATTGGCAGTCACCAAAGTCTTCCCACTATTATCAGTAATTTTCACACCCCCACCGGCCTCAGTCCCATCCATAGTAATATTCCCATCCGGCGTCTGAATATTAATTCTCCCATCCTGCAAAGCATCAAAATCAACCTTAACCTCACCATTGGAAGCACTATTAATCATACTTTCCGCAATTTGATTGCCAATTTGTTCTTCCAAAGATTGGCAACCGCTTAACATCCCAGCAGCCATCACACCCATTGCTCCAACTAATAAAACTTTATTTTTCATTGTTTATAATTAAATGCTGCGGCCAATATACCAAAATCATTTTTAACCTTCCATCAATTTTCTCAGTTTAAATCTCGCCTCATCGACTATTGCTATCACCCAATTCTGTTCCAATTGCACCCAATTCCTAAAAATCTTATCATCCGCCAAAGCCATTAATTCTCTTCTCGCCTCTTTCGGCATTTTTTGCATTCTTTCCAAATATTTCATCGGCGCATCCACTCCTTCTAATGTACCTGCAAAAAACGTTTTTTCCTCATTAAAAGGTACCACATGTTTAGCCACATTTTGCGAAGCCTGCCCTTTATCCAAAACATGTCCCAAATTCACCAACAAATCCAACTCCGCCCTTCTGTCCCAGCGTGAATGAAGTGCCTTGAATATCTCTGCCTGTTCCGGCGGCAAATAAAAATCAAATAGTCTTCTACCTGCCCAGGCTTCCTTCCTCTTATGAATTTTACCTTTTCTTTCATTAAATTCCGGATGCGCCCGCGGCATATCGCCCATCACAATTTCGCCATTGTCATGAGGAATAATCATTTTATAAAAATCTTCCCAATTCTCGAATTTCCCCTCAGTAACCGCCAGTTTTAAAGCCGGATATTTTTCTTCAATTTCTCTAACCCACCAAAGCAACTCCTCCACATGATCCAAATTATTCTCACTAAAATCAGGATCAATTTCCTGACCCACCCCCTCTCTATTCCATCTTTTCACCCCCTGCAAACTTTTTGCCAATAATTCTCTAATTTCTCCACTTAAAGTCTGAATATATTTCTCCTTCATCTCACCCTCCAATGCCGCTGTAATTCTATCCTCCACCCCGCCGGTCGCTAGCCTTCTCATATGCGATTCAACAATCGGCTCTACTTTCAAATACTTCGCCCTGCCCGACTTCTCTTTTACCTCACTGATTTCCTCCTCATACTCCTTCAGCCAAGTAGAATTGCTCATGTATTTTTATTATTTATCACTTCAACCTAACCCAGCCAGACCACCCTTTCCAAATTATTCCAATTCACAGCCCGCTAAAAATATGTTAAAAAAATCCTGTACTAATAATTTACTCATTATGAATCCATACTCACCTTTCCACACTATTAAACAGGACAAAGCCCCTGAAGAATTAAACTTAATCGTTGAAATTTCCCGCGGCGACTCCAATAAATACGAATACAACAAAGAAATCGGCATTTTAGAATTAGACCGCGTTCTCTACGGCCCAACCTTCTACCCGGTTAATTACTGCGACGTTCCAAACACTTGGAACCTAGGCGACAATGATCCTTTGGACGCAGTACTTTTCGCTACCTACCCTGTGGCTCCTGGTGTACTAGCCAAAGGCCGCGTAATTGGTGTTATGGAAATGGAAGACAATGGCGAAGTCGATCACAAAATCATCTGCGTAGCTAAAAAAGACCCACGCTTCGACCATGTAAAACATGTGAATGATCTGACCGAATATCAACGCAAAGATTTGAAATCATTCATGGAAATGTACAAAATTCCTCAAACCGGAGTTGGCACAGTTAAGGTAGGGGAGTTCCTTGGCCCTGATAAAGCTTACGAATTAATCAAAGAAGCTCAGGCCGAATACACTAAAAAATTCCCTCAACAATCATAAATGGATCCACTCAGCCAATTTTTTGTACCAATCTTCTTTGCCACTTTCTTTGGTGCACTTTGTTGGCTGATCTTGGGTCGCGACCCGCGCAGCCGCAAGTCTATCATGCCGCATTACGATCCGCCGGCTGACTTAAACTTGGTTGAATTGGGAATTCTCTACGATGATATTTTCCAAAACAAAGACCTCGGCTATCAATTTTACGAATATTATTTTCAGGATATTATCGCTTTCGAGAAAAACGAAATTATCCTCAAAGCCACCCCTGACAGCCCGGCTTTCCAAAAACTCAATCAAACCGATCAGGATTTATTAAAAATCCTCTTCGGCGACCAAACCGTCGCTCCCATCCAAAGCGATTGGTTCAAAGAACGCATTCAAATGGTCCGTCGCCAAATTTACCAAAACCTCACTACCAAAGGTTTTTACAAACAATCCCCGCGCCACCAACGCAAATTCCTCTACAACGCCGCCAAGTTTTTTATCACCGCTCCTTTTATTTATGACTTTTTCTGGTTCTTTATGGGCTGGAACGAAGAAGGGGATGGCTTCTTCGGCAGCTTCGATTTCAGCTGGCAACCTTGGATGCCCTTACCATTTTTCTTCGGAATTATGATCTCCGGATTAATCCTAGGTTTCTTCGGCCGGCTCACCTGTAAAAAAACCATGCTCGGCTCCGACAAATTACAGGAAATTCTTGGCTTCAAAGAATTCATCATCACCGCCGAAAAAGACCGCATCGAACATTTCCTTAAAACAGACCCAACCGCCTACAAAAAAGTCATTCCCTATGCCTTCCTTTTCGGCGTTCAAGAAAAATGGCTAGCCCCAGTAGAAAATCTCCACTCCAAATTAGCCGATCCATCTCTTTTGGAATTCACCGGTTTATTGGACGATGAAAGCGTCGAACAAGCTTTTGAAAACTCCCACAACCCCATCATCTCCTTCGGCAACGTTATCATCTACTCTATCATCAAAGCCGCCTCCACCCGCTTCCGCTAATCTATTTTCCACACAAAAAGAGCGACCAACTCCGGCCGCTCTTTTTTAAAATATTCAATTCCTTCTCTAATCTATCTCACAATCCCATTCATCTTATCAGACTCAGCCTGCACCAAAGCCGCAAATTTCTGATGTAATTCCATTTTGAAATTAGGATCAGTTTCACTTGCCACCCTCGGCGTCCAATATCCTTCACATTCCAACCAGCTTTGATGAGTAAACCCATGCTCAGCCAAAACAATATTATAATCAATTTTATTCCCATCAGCCCCTTTTCTGTAAGCCATATGCGTATGAATCAAAGCATAAGTTTCCAAACTACATGGTTCAGAACCCCCACGCATTTTAGCTTGAGCAGCTTGATAAAGTGGCATAAAAGCCATGGCAGTTTTACCCATATCAGCCGGATCACTCATTTTTGCTGTGAAGCCAGCTTTCGCTGCCGCCCAATCAGCCGCAGTTACTCCATGCTGTTCAGCAATTTCATTTTCTTTGTTAACATCTCCACCCGTATTTCCCATCAACGCACATAAATCTGCATATTTTTCCAGGCTCACTCCATTGATAGAATCCATAAATGTTTTTATTAAAAATTAGAACTGCTCAAAGTTATCACAGCTAATTTCAAATCACCAAATCAAAAAGAAAACCCATCCAACGCTACAATTACAAAATCTCCATATGAGTTTTTATTTTGCAGAATTAGGTCATCTTGTTATAAAATAAGATCTTATAACAGTGTTCAATGAACAAACCCCCTGATGGTTTTATCAAACACTTAAAAAAACGCGCTGCTATTGTCATGGTCGGCGCCACTGCCGCTTTGACCAGTAAATTAGCTTATCACCACGAGGTTAAACAAACTGTCAGTCACCAAGGAGAAATCGTTTATACCCACACCGACCCCGACACCAATCGCATTCTCAATTATTTGTCCGGTCGTGAAAAATTTTCCATTCAGGAAAGAAGAGCTTTAGCTTTTTCCACTTATAAAGCTCGTTTAATTTGCAATGCCGCCACCAACTCAACCATAAGCCTACCTTCCGACTTTGTTTACATGAATGAACAGGAGGTTTTAGAATTTCTCAAAATTGATTCTCCTAAACCTACCTCCCAGATTCAAAGCGAATTCGAACTACAATTAACTGCCATGACTTACAACATTCCGGAGCAATATGATCAAAATGACAATCTATACCGTCAGTTATGGGAATTAGAGGCTATCGCCGGCGCCCCTCGTATTCGTTGGGCCAGCGAAATCAACCTCCCACTAGGCGAAAGAACAATCGCACATTATAGTTTACCCAACACCCTTTACATCACCCCCGTCTTCGATCAAACCGACAATCCCTACGATGACCTCGTAGCCGAAGCCTCACACGCCATCCAATTCCAAAACAATGTCCCAGACTCCTACGCCAAACTTTTCTCCACTATAATTCACACCACTTTACGCACCGCCCAATCAGAAAATCCCCTTAGACTATCTTCTTTTAATCAAGCCTACGGTGAAGAATATCAACGCCCCGGAAGCATTGAACATGAAGCCCACTCTCAAATCGAGCCAGCTTTATATATTATGTTTCCCGAGATTGAAAAAGCAGCAACCCCTCCTGAACCAACCTACGACCTGAATTCAGTAAAAATTACTGTCAATCTGCTCCTTAAGCCTTACATATCTTTGCCATGATAATGAAATGGCTTCAATTCAGCAATATTCACCCCATCTAAACAGCGCACATTAACCGCTGCTGTTTCTTCACCTTCCTTATTTTTACCTTTTCCAAAAGATTTAATCCCGCAAACCTTGCAGAATAAATGATGAATAACTTTTTTATTAAACTGATAATCCTGTAATTGCTCCTCCCCAGAAATCAATTTAAACTTACTCATCGGCACAAAAGTCAAAATAGTCCCAGATCTCTCACACATTGAACAGTCACAACTAATCACCGAAGCCAAATCCGTCTCCACTTCATATTTCACCGCCCCACAATGACAGCTCCCTGTATAAGTTTTTAATTCACTCATGATTGAAATTATTAATTTTCTGGCACGGCTAGTAGGAATCGAACCCACGTTAACGGTTTTGGAGACCGCTGTATTGCCACTATACGATAGCCGTATACTTTGCTGTTCTCTTTCATGCAGAATCAGCCAGAAAAAATTACACAAAAAACCCCCGAAAATCAAATTTTTCCCGATAATCACTTTTTCGCACCTCTGATAATTTCCCAACAAAAAAGCGAAAACCTTTCGGTTTCCGCAATCAATTTCAAATTAAGCTCTTACAATTAAGCTACCAATTTAGAAAGACGAGATTTCTTTCTAGCAGCATTGTTTTTATGCAACAAATGCTTTTTAGCGGCAGTATCAATTACAGAATATACTTTTGGTAATTCTTTTTTTGCAGCTTCTTTATCAGTTTTAGCCATTTCCATAACCTTTTTAACAGCTGATTTTAATAGTGTCTTGTAAGGCTTGCGGCGTTCAGTTCTGATTTTTGCTTGTCTCATCGCCTTTTTGGCGGAAGAAGTAATAGGCATACTAGGTCTTTTAAATAAGTTTCGGACTGAAATATAATCAGATTCGCTCTACCTTGTCAATTTTTTTCTCCTTTATTGCCCACTATTAACTACCCGCTACACCTTATCCCCATTCGCCTTTGCTCTTTAAAGTATTGTTACACCACTTATTATAAAGCTTGACAACACTACTATATATGATACAATTCGCTCTTGTTTGAGTAACAGAAATGGCGTAAATTTCACTTAATTGAGCCAATAAACTCAAAATAGTCCTTTGACAGATCGGTAAGATTACCCTTAACAAAATAGCTTTTTCAGACTTTTGTTTGAAATTGCTGTAATTCTGTCTAACTTTTTCGGTTCTATTAAATGATATTTAATCACAATTAAAAATATATGAAACAATTACTTCGCACAGGCTGGGCGAAGAAAGCAATCTTGTTGGCCTTCGTGGTCGGCTTGGTTTCTCCTTCTGCTTTGGCTTATCAAGTTTCCCCAGTGGAAACTAGCGGTGGCTATCAAGTTTCTCCAGTAGAAACTTCACAAGTCGCCCAAGTTGCTCCTCAAGTACTTAACTTCAACGTTAATCCTACTTCTACAGGTGCCACTTTAAGTTTTTCTTTGAATGTTCCAGCTAAAACAACTGTTTGGTTGAAAGATTCTAACGATACTATCTTCAAAACTTTAGTATTCGACGCTGATTTAAACGGCGGACAAACTTACAATTATACTTGGAACGGTACTAACAACAACAATCAAGCTGTTGCAAATGGTACTTACAAAGCCCAAGTTGTAGCTTACAACACAGTTGATACTGATGTTGAAAGTCAAAACTTTACTTATACTGCAGGCGGCGGTTCTCAGAACGAAGCTCCTCAAGTATCAGTTTCTGTAAATCCATCTAGTTTTAACCCTTCTAATGGTCAAACTACTTCTGTTAACTATACTTTAAATACTCAAGCTTCTCTTAAAGTAGAAATTAAATCAGGTAGCGCGATTATCAGAACTCTTAAAGCTCAAACTACTACTTCCGCTGGGTCTTATAACCTAGTTTGGGATGGTAGAAATGACAATGGAACTATTATGTCTAACGGTACTTATACTGCTGAAGTTTACGCTTCAAACAGCGCAGGTACTGCTATCGACAATGCTTCTGTAACTATCACTTCAAACGGTGGTGGAAGCCAGACAGCTCCAAATATTTCTAATTTGAATGTTTCTCCAAATCCTTTTGATCCTGAAGAAGAAAACACTTCTGTAAGTTTCAATTTGGATAAATCAGCTACTGTAACTGTAGCTATTATGGACGGTAACACTGTAGTTAGAAACCTTACTTCAAACTCATCTTTGAGTGCAGGTTCTCACAGCTACACTTGGACAGGACGTGATTCCAACAGCAACATTGTTGACGATGGAACTTACACTGTTCGTGTAACTGCTTCAAACAGCGCAGGTACTGATACTGAATCAACAACTGTAGTTGTTGACACAGATGGTAACAACGGCGGAAGCTGTAACGTTATCACTTCTCATTATTCAAACCCATCAACTTTCGATCCTGAAGAAGAAAATACAACTATTAACTTCTCTTTGAATCGTACAGCTGATGTAACAATTAGAATTAAAGACGTAAACAATGTTATTAGAACATTAATTACTGATGATTCTTTCAACAGCGGTTCAAGACAAGTTTCTTGGAATGGCCGCAACACAAGTGGAAACATCGTTTCTGACAAAACTTACAGCTACGAAATCGTTGCTGAAGCTAGCGGATGTGATGATGAAACTGAATACGGCACTGTTCGTGTTGATAGAGATGGAAACAACGGTGGCGATGATGACTACGAAGACGACTGGGATTCTACTGATGAAGATTTAATCAGAGATCTTTACGTCGACAATGAAGTTTTCGATCCAACTGAAGGTGAAAGATCTACAGTTAGATTCGAATTAACAAGAAGAGCAGACCTTATCGTTCAGGTTTTAGACGGAACTCGTGTAGTTAAAACTCTACGTGATTCTGACGACCAATCTGCCGGTGACTACTCTTACACTTGGGATGGACGTGATTCTGACGGTGATCGTGTAAATGATGATGTTTACCAATACAGAGTAATGGCTGACGATGGCGACGACTCAGATACTGATCGTGCCTACGTTGAAGTTGATACTGACGGTATTATCATTGGTTTCCCTGAAAACTCTAGATGTGCAGGATTCAGAGACGTTTCTAAAAACTCTCCATTCTGTAAAGCTATTGAATTAATGTCTGCCAGAAATATCTTTGATGGATATTCTGATGGAACTTTCCGTCCTTACCAGAAAATCAACCGTGCTGAAACTACTAAGGTAGTTGTATTGGCTCTTGATTATGATGTTAATGAAGGTGGAAGTTTCGGAAGATTATTCCCAGATACTTCATCCAGCGCTTGGTATGCTCCTTACTTGAGAACAGCTTTGGATAATGACATCATTCATGGATATCCAGATGGTCGTTTCAGACCTTCTAACACTATCAATCGTGTTGAGTTATTGAAGATTTTCTTGGAAGCTAACGGCGTGTCATTTAGTTCATGCCCTCAACCTTTCGACGATACTCCAATCACTCGCGACACTGAATGGTATATGAGATATGCTTGTTTCGCTAAAGATAATGACTTGATGAATGCTGAATTCTCAAGAAACCTTTATCCAGCTGAAGCAATGACCAGAGGTGACGTAGCCGACCTATTCTACGATTTCGATCAAATGGGTTACTACGATGGTTATAACAACGACAATCGTTACAGCTACAATGATGACCGTTACTACTATGATAACGACAATGGTTATTACTACAGCGACGACGATAACTACGACGATGGCGATGGATATTATGTCTATCGAAATGGTCGTTACGAATGGGTATCTTACTAGTCTGAATTGTTAAGCTTATTGCTTAAATAAAAAAGCCCCGGCTCGTTCTCTGAACACCGGGGCTTTTTATTGTTTAAAAAATTAATCCAAAAAAGTCTCTCTAAATTTTATCACCGCATCCTTATAACTTTCCTCACTCTCATCCTTGGTCTCATTAGTAAACTGCCAATGCCAACACAATTCCTCAACAACTTTAAACCCATAAAATCCCAATACTTCCTTTTGAGTTTTCATTGCCTCTTCCCCATGCCAATTCTGTCCAACAGTCACAACCCCAGCCTCAATCCCACTTAATACATTTTCCTCCCCCAAAGTAGAATGTCTATTCTCCAACCAGGTTAAACGCTCTATCAACTTTTGATAATAAGAATTCAATTGCCCCCACCTGATTGACGCAAAAAACACCACACAATCCGACTCAAACAATTTTTTACTAACTTTCCACAGCTCATCATCATTATTATTTAAACTCGCCCAACATCTATGCAAGCCACTAGGATTTTTGTCTCCATTTTTCAACATCGCCTCCTTAACCCCACAATTATTTCCACTGGCAGTCGAAACATTTCCCTCACATGGATAAATCTTTAACTTAGGAATTTCCATCACTTCCACACTCACTCCCGGCAATGAATTAGCTATCTTATAAGCCAAAGCCGTACTCTTTGGCAATTCCTCTTCACCCTCCTTACTCCATCTATTCGAAGTAGTTAGCAACAACACTCTTCGCTTACTCTTTAAATATTCCAACATCCCCACTAAATTTTCCTCCGCAGAATTTATTTTCATTTTGATCAATTTATTTTCCCAACTTTACAAGAAACTTCCTCTCAAAACAATTTACTATTTTTATAATATATCCATCTCAATTACTTCCCAATTATCGCCAGCAATGTTAAGATAAACTAAATTTTTAAAATAAATATATGAGCAGAAATTCTAAATTCTTTTTAGGCGCATTACTCGGAGCCGCTTTAGGTTTAGCATTCGCTCCAAAAAAGGGTAGCGAACTTCGCAAAGAATTAACTAAAGAAATTAAAGAAGGTGGTCGTGGCGAAGAAACATTGAAAAAAACCGCCCAGGCTGTTGGCGACGATTTGTCTAAAACCGCACAACAGGTTTACCACGATCCAGCTGTTCAAAAACAAATTGAAATGGGCAAAAAAGAAGCTCAGAAAGTTCTTTCCAATGTTGGTAAAGAGTTGGAAAAGAGGGGAGGCGAGTGGACTGAATTAGCTAAAGAAAAATTAATGGAAGTCGGCCAATCCTTCACCGATAACATTCAAAAAACTACCGCTGATATAACTAAAAAAGCGCACAAAACAGTTTCCAAAGCAAAATCAGCAACTTCTCACAAAAGTAAAAAGTCTTCTAAATAGATTTTTAAATTAAATCATGAATGTGAATAAGAAAAGCTATGACGGCAGTTATTTTTGTTTGTGAACCTTCACTTTTCCCCATCAAAACTCGCGCCGCATTTTCAGCAATTTCCAGCTCATCATCCTTAGCCGCAACCTTGTATAGGCTGGATACTTTAATCCCCTTTAAATCAAAACCGTACAATTCACACAAAGCTATAATGATTAAAGCGGTTAATCTTTTGAAATCACTAATTACTTTCCCAACCTCTTTGCCTTCATAAAATTCCTCCCGCAAATACTTATCCAATTGCAAATCCATATGAAAACCAAAATACAAGAATCGGTAAATAGTCTGCACTCTAATATCGCTGGCATAAATATTTAACTTACTCTCAAATCCCCCCTGATATCTATTCAGTTCAAAATTAGCCTGATCGCTATCCATCCCTAAAATTCTCTGACATTTTCTATAAATATTTCTAATTATTCCCCAAACCTGCTTCATCCCTTCATCACTCATCAAATCCACCGCCGAAGTTGACTCCACGGAAGGCACTTCCACTCTTTCTCTTAATCCACTAATTGAATTCCATTTTTTTTCACCTTCCAGCTGATTTTCGCTGACTGCTGGTTGATCCTGAATGGTATCTACGGTTTTCAAGGCAAATTTAAAAAGTTCAAGTATATTTATAAACCATACTTTCCCAGAAGTCAATGCTCTAATTGACGAAAAACAGCTTATTTAAGCTCTATTGCCATTATTGAAAATGAACCATTTGGTTTCAAAGCACCCTCCTTCAACATACCAACCTCCTGTAATTTAGCTTTTAGAGCATTTGCATCCAATAACCCAGCTTTATCCTTACTTTCCTCCATCATTTCCACCAAAATATCCAATTGCTCCACACCCAAATCCATTTTTGAAACATTCTCATCCTTATCATAAGGCGTAACAATCGCATTCAAAACGCTTTTAGGTAGGGCTAAAATCACATCATGTTTTTCTAAATGCAATGTCCCATTATCTATATTGAAAGAATTTCTACTATTTGAACTACTACTTCTATCATTACTAATTCTAGTCGCATCCAAAATTCTTGTTTGTTCAACGCCATTCAGCTGAACTTTTCTAATCAGCACCACTTTATAGGCTCTATTCCCAAGCGCCGTAGTTTCCAATAATTTATTTTCCAAATCAATCACACCTTTCCCTACGGTAATAGCTCTATTATCAACATTCTCTAATCTAGCGGCAGCTCTAGTAATATAGCCGCTATCCACTTTATCAGCTTTTTTAATCAAATCCTCCAAAACGGCTTCAGTATTTTCATAAACTTCCTCTGTGCTGCCTTCGGCAGCCCCAGCATAATTAAACTCAATGCGCTTTTCGCCCATTTCTACAGACATTTCAGCAGTTTCAGCATCTCCAAGTTTTTTTCTTTGACTCAAGAAACCACCCGAAAAGTTAATTAACCCAACTCGATAATTTTTATTATCAATTTCCTGAACAGAAGAATTCTCTTCATACTTTCCATCCTTATCCCTAAAAATCTGTAAATTGGTAATCAATCTATTATGAGCTGCATATTTACCATGATTAGTCTTAGCCAATTCCAAGCGAATATTATCCAAACTTTCCACAGCATCATCCACCCCCTGTTTTTCCCCAACTGGTCTTAAAGTTGGTCTTTTAGAAACCGGAGCAGCTAAAATTCTTTCTACTGGCAGAATATCTGGCAAAGATTCATTAATAGTTTTTTCATCATCAAAAGACTCAGCAAAGCTATCATCCATTGTTGAACTATATTTTAAAGCCCTTTCTACTCCTTTTTTGACTTGCTCAGTTTGTTTACGAACTTCAGGCTCAAAAAACGCTTGATCATAAGCTTTTTCAGCATTCAATTGCTCCGGATAATCTCCATTCTTTAATCCCTCAACCTCTTTAGAAGGCGGTCTTCTTAAGCTTAAAGCGCTTCTTTTTGTAGCAGGAGCATCATCTCTACCTGATTGTGAATTCCCTAATTTATTTGCTTTCATATCTAATTAACAAAATCATGTAATTATACCATATAAATACTTTAATGCAAAGTATCTGGTATTATTACAACAGAATAGCAGTATATCTTTCCAAAATTAAAAAAGCTGGCCTGCCTTAGCCAAATTCTCCATCAAACAAGCCACTGTCATCTTGCCAACCCCACCCGGCACCGGCGTAATAGCCTTAACCTTCCCCAGCAACGCCTGATATTCGCTATCTCCGCACAAGGAACCGTCCTCATTGCGATTAATACCAATATCAACCACTACAGCCCCATCTTTCACCATATCGCTCATTAACAGGCATTTTTGACCAACCGCCACTACCACCAGGTCCGCCCTCAAAGTAATATCCCTCAAATTCTCAGTTTTACTATTACAAACAGTCACCGTCGCCTTACGATTCGACATCATCATCGCCGTCGGCTTCCCTGCAATATTCCCAGACCCAATCACAACAACATTCTTTCCTTTCAGCTCGATTTTGTAATATTCCATCATTCTAATCACCCCTGTAGCTGTGCAGGGCGTCAAATTCTCAAATTCCACCCCCAAAAAAGTCTGCCCCATATTAAACGGGTTCAAGCCATCCACATCCTTTTTCGGATCAATCGCTGCCAAAATCTCCGTTTTATCAATATGTTCAGGCAAAGGCATTTGAACAATAATCCCAGTCACAGTTTTATCCCCATTAAAGCCTTTAATTTTTTTGATCAAACTTTTTGTACTAACTTCTTCGGGATTTTCCAAGTGCTCCAAATGACATTCAAATCCTAAATTCTTACAGGCTTTAATTTTCTGTTTAATATAAATCAAACTGGCCGGATTATTCCCCACCAACAAAATCACCAATTTAACAGTTTTCTGCGGATTCTTAGCTTTTCCTTGAGTAATTTTCTCATAAATCGCCTCAGCCACTTCCTCTCCTTTCATAATAATCACTTTGCTATTTTCCATGCTATTTTTTTAAATGCTTTTCCACAATTTTCCAGATTTTCTCAGAAGTTTCTCCAATTGATGGCTGAACATGAACAGTTTCCCAATTCATTTTAATTGCCAAATTTTCATAAATAAACTGACAAGCCTCCATAATATCATCCTTCGATTCATGCAAATGTCCGTCTTCCTTCGCCTGAATATTTCTTTTCCCTTTCAAAAAAATCGACAAATCTTCTTTCAACAGATATTTATTCAATTCAGTCAACCAATCCAAGCTAGCCCCTTTCGCGCTCCCCCAAGCCAATCCTGTAGCCGTATAATCCTCGGCAATCACCACCTTACCTTCCTGCAAATACTCTTTCAAAGTCGGTTCAAATTGATAGCGATTCAATGTATACCACATTTGCAATTCATCTTCACTGATTTTCTGAACCCCTCCGGAATTTCTCAAAGCATCATTAATAAATGACCCAGTCGGTTCCAAAGCATAAACCGGATATTTAACGTAAATCACATCATAACCTTCACTTTTCAACTTCTCTACAAGTATTTTAGCCTGTGTAGATTTCCCAATATTATTAATCCCGTACAAAGTGATAAAACTTCCTCTTTTCATATTTATTTAATTAAAGCCCGAAATAAAATTTCTAATTTAACCCGTACTTCCAAACCCACCTCTCGATTTTTCAGCAATTTGTTCAACCTCTTCAAATTCAAATCTATCAATTTTCACAAACACCGCCTGAGCAATTCTTTCCCCACGGCTAACCAAAACCGCCTCCTTAGTAAAATTAAGTACCTGCACTTTCAATTCATCTTCCGGCCCATGATAATCCATATCAATAATTCCAATACCATGCGGAATAGATAGCCCCTTTTTCCGTGGCGTACTGCTGCGCGGAACTAACACCAACATATACCCATCCGGCACCTTCACAATCACATTCCCCGGAATCAAAGCAATTTGCCCCGCCTCAATACTCATATCTTCGCGCGACATAATATCAAAAGCCGCTGCTCCCTCTGTTTCATATTTAGGAATAGGCAATTCTTTATCTATTCTTTTTATTAATACTTTCATACTAAAACATCATAAAATAATCCGCTTCCAGTGATTTTCTCTGCCAGTAGTAAACCTTTTTTTTGCTGCTTATTCAAGTTTTTGCTTTTGCGCTTTTCAAACTTTTGTTTGTAAGTTGAAGAATTTAGTTTAAAATGAATTCTACTTAAAATACCCATCTAAATGAATTCAGCCACCCCTCAAAATTCAGCTTCACAGCCCACTCCTAAATTCGATTTTGCCGTAGGCGGACAGGCTGTTATTGAAGGCGTAATGATGCGTTCAGCCAATTACACTATCGTTTCCGTGCGTCGCCAGGATGGCCAAATTATCAGCAATCAGGAATTCTATCAAAACCTTTCCCGCCGTTTCAAATTGCTCGGACTTCCCTTGGTACGCGGTGTAGTAAATTTATTTGAAATGATGTTTATCGGAACCAAAGCTCTCAGCTTTTCTTCCAAGCAATTTATGGCCGACCTGGAAGAGGAAATTGATAAATCCCCAGAAGCCAAATCCGCTCAAAAAACTCAAACAGCCGAAAAATCTTCCTGGAAAGAAAATCTCTCCTTGATCGCCACCATCGCTTTTTCCTTGGGATTAAGTATTTTTCTCTTTAAATTTCTCCCACTCTGGGTAACCACTTTCCTCAGTGATAATTTTACTGCCGTCTCCAGCAATTATATTATTTTCAACTTAATCGACGGTATTCTAAAAACCAGCTTTTTCATTCTCTACATCTGGTTAATCTCCCTTATGCCAGACCTTTATCGCGTTTTCCAATACCACGGGGCCGAGCACAAATCCATCATGACTTACGAAGCAGGTAAGGAACTGACAGTCGAAAACGCCCGCCTTCAAACCCGTTTCCATCCCCGCTGCGGCACCAGCTTTATTTTGGTAGTTTTCCTAATCAGTATTATGGTTTACACCGTAGTCCCACGCCATCCTGATTTCTGGATTAACTTCGCCATCCGCCTAATTTTCCTTCCGATTATCGCTGCTTTCTCCTACGAATTTTTAAAATTCAGCGCCAAAAGCAAAAGCCCCGCAGTAGGATTGCTCGCCAAACCCGGCCTTTTGATGCAACGCCTCACCACCAAAGAACCCGACGATCAAATGCTAGCCGTCGCTCTAAATTCCCTAAAATTGGCTTTAGAAATGGAAACTAAATCAAAATTAAATGTCATCAAATAAAATCTCTCAACTACTAAAACAACATTGGCAAATCGCCCTAGCCCTCGGTTTAGCTTTAATAATCCTACTAATTTACCTAAACAGCGGCCGCGCCAACTTTGACCAAAACCTCAAACAGCTTCAATCCGACCCTCAAGTTTCCGAAGTTCAAGTAAACCAAACCTCCCAAGGCCAAACCCTAGCCACCATCGAATGCGAAGACGGCAGTAAATACGAAGTCTACCTCCCAGCTGGAGAAAGTAACTTCGACGCTATCAAGGCAGGGAAGTGCGGCAACTAAGAACTTTTTCTTAATTACATATCAATAAAAAACTCCCCAATTAAGGGGAGTTTTAATTTCAATAATCTATTAGGGCAGGGGACTATAATTCTGCCATTAACTTAGTAGTATCCAATTTAATTCCAGGACCCATAGTTGTAGCAATTGCCACGCCTTTAATATAAGTACCTTTCATAGTTGCTGGTTTAGCATCTGAAATTGCTTTCACCAATGTCTTCAAATTTTCTTTTAATTTATCTGCATCAAAAGAAGCTTTTCCAAAAATATTGTGAATTTGACCTTGTTTATCAGCCCTGAACTCAACCTTACCTTTTTTCAAATCCTTAATTGTACCAACGATATCCGGGCTAACAGTTCCAGCCTTTGGATTCGGCATCAAACCTTTAGTACCCAAAATTTTCGCAACTTTACCTAAATTTTTCATAACATCCGGACTTGCAACAGCAACGTCAAAACCTAAGAAGCCTTTAGTAATTTCTTCAATCAAATCGTCAAGACCAGCTTTCAAAGCACCTGCAGCCAAAGCATCTTTAACTTTTTCATCTGCTACGAAAGCAATTACTCTAACGTCTTTACCGGTTCCGTTTGGAAGGGTAACAGTTGATCTAACCATTTGTTCAGCCTGCTTAACATCCACACCCAATTTGAGGTGAATTTCGCAGCTTGAATCAAACTTAGTAGTTGAAGTTGCCTTCAAAAGTTCAATTGCTTTATCTAAATCATAAAGCATATTTGGATCCACCATTTCGGCGGCTTTCTTGTATTTCTTTCCTTGTGACATGGGTAATTTTGGTTAAATGGTAATTAGCGGCTTTTTAAGCCTCCCATAAATAAATTTATTCTTCGTGAGTTCTTTTCCAGTCGGCTTGCATAAATAAAAAGTGCAAAATCCAAACCGGTAAACCCACTAGTACCATCGCTATAGCCATTGCTATTGAGCGATTGAACTCATTCTGAGCAGCGATTTCCTGGCTTTCAGCCATTTTGTCTCTGCACTCAGCTACTTCCGCTTCAGTTTTATCAATAAACTGAGTTTGTCCGTCTACATAAACAGTTTCCTGTTCACATCCATCCTTTTGATAAGGGCTATAATAGTAGTTTGAAGTCGTATCAACCGGGAAAACTACATTACTTAAAAATAAATTAATCCCGCTAACCGCTCCAAACACAAATACAGATAATCCAATTAAGGCAGCCAAACTCAAATAGATAGTTCTAATGAATTGTAAGGCGCTGGTTTTATGTTTTACGGCTGTAGCCATTGATTATTTTTATTTAAATTATTTTGCATCCACATCCACACCCATGCTTCTGGCAGTTCCAGCAATGATTTTCATTGCTTGTTCCACATCATTAGCATTTAAGTCAGGCATTTTAGTTTCAGCGATTTGTCTCAATTGAGCTTGAGTCAATTTGCCTAATTTATTCTTATTTGGCTCTCCAGAACCTTTTGGTAAATTCAAAGCTTTTCTGATCAATACAGAAGCTGGAGCCGTTTTCATGATAAAAGTAAAACTCTTATCTTCATAAACTGATATTTCCACTGGCACCACAGTATCTCCTAAAGCTGAAGTAGCTGCGTTGAACTGTTGGCAGAACCCTGGAATATTAATACCATGTTGACCCAAAGCTGGACCAATTGGTGGTGCTGGATTCGCTTTACCAGCAGCGATTTGCAGTTTAATAACTGTAAGTACTTTCTTAGCCATATGTCTTGTTTCTTAATAATTATTATTGTTGTTGTAACAGCTCATCCAGCAAGTTTTTCACTGATTGAAAATACTTGTCACCCTCAGGAAGGTTCACACTCCCACGCGGGTAGCTCAGAGCATACACGCCTTCTTTTAGTTTGACAACCAAAAAAACCTTGCCTGACATACTCGCTCGCGGCTCCTCAAAATTGATATAAAAAGAGGCTAATCCAAAACTGTTCGTTTCATTAATAGTAACCCCTAATTCAGAGGTAAAACCAGCCTTTAAAAGATTGTAAATTTCCCCCGTCATTGCAGCATCAGCCGCCGCAAAATGAAATACCTGCAAAATTTCCTTTTCATTTCCAAAAACCCGCTCCTTAACCTGATAATAACCAACTTCAATAGATGAAAATTCCGCAAAGTCGAATTCATCAAAAATTTTCTTCTCAAATGGCTTCTTTTGCAAAATAAAATTACTAAAACCAACTCTTCTTAACAATTCAGCATTTATGGCTTCGCCACTTTGTACAGGAAAAGCCTCTTCCTCCTCCACAACTAACTCAACTTCCCCCTGATCCTCCGTATCCACCTCCTGCCCACCCGAATTTTCCATAGCCACATCCTCCAATCCTTCGAAATTACTATCAAAATAATCAATTTCCTCCTGCGTAAAAATCAATTCTTCTTCAGCTTCATCTCCGCTATTTTCACCTTCCTCCTCCTTCAAACTATCAAAAACACTAACCTTGCCAATTTCTCCAGCCTCCGCTGAAGCAGGAAAAGGTTTTCTTAAAGAAGATTCTTCTACATTATTTATAGCAATCGAAGCCACCAGCAAAATCGCTAGAATCGAGGTTATGGCTAAGAAAGAAGATGATCTATTCATGAGTCGAGTAAAACAGATTTTTCTGTATCTGTCCACAGAATCATAGCATTAAAAAAGCCCACCTTCTGGTGGGCTTACTTGAGTTTGAACTCAATTATTTTTTCTTAACCTGTGTAAAATCCAATTCAATCGGAGTTTCTCTACCGAAAATCGAGATCAACACTTTAACTTTTCCTTTCTCCTCATCCACTTTATTAACCACACCATCGTAATTAACAAACGGCCCATCCAAAATCACCACTGGATCGCCAACACTGAAATCAATCTTAAATCGCGCTTCTTGTTCACCAGTTTGTTTCTTCACAATATTAAATTCTTCTGGAGAAACCGGCACTGGCACATTTCCAGAACCCACGAAACCAGTAACATTCGGAGTATTTCTAACTACATACCAAGATTCATCCGTAACATTCATATCAACCAGTACATAACCCGGGAAAATTCTTTTCTTTTCAGTAACAGGCTCACCTTTTTTAATCACAATTTGAGTTTCTTTCGGTACCAAAACATCAAAAATATAATCCTGCATATTCAAGGATTCAATTCTTTGTTTAAGTGCCTCTGCTACAGCATCTTCATAACCTGAGTAAGTGTGGATAACATACCAATGTCTTCCGGTATTTTCAGCCTGTCTAGCCATAATTCAATAAATTAATAAGCGCTTACATCGTTTGAGATAAAATCAAAAGCTGTCCGTATCCTTCATTAAGTAAAAAGTCTACTACGCCAATCACCAATGCTGCTGAAAAACAGAATGCCAAGACAATCAATGACAGACGGAAAGCCTTGCTTTTACTAGGCCAAGTCACCTTTTTTAATTCAGCCACACTATCTTGAAAATAATTCGTTGCAGCGTTTTCTTTGTTCTTACTCATAAATAAAAGATATTAGTACCACTAAGCAGTGAAATTTAACCAGATATGCTAGTTCATTGCAAGAATATTTTGAAAAAAGGCTAAAATTTGCTATAATTTAAGGATTTCCGAATATCAATCCAAAAGCTAATGGCAAATCGCCTCCACCTAAAAAACCTTTTCCAGATCAAACAAATTAATTTTTCTAAAATTATTTGTTCGGCTTTATTGGTTGTAGTGGCCTTTTTTAGCTTTGCTAGTCTAACTTTCGCCCAACAAGGAACTGAAGAAACTCCTCAAACCCCCACCAGTTCATTGCCTTTGCCAGACATCGGAGGCTATCGCGGGCTGGTTCAGGATCCTGGAACTGTTGCCAGTGTAGACGTGGGAGTGGCTTCTTTAATCGTTGGTGCGGTGATGAATATTCGTTTCTTATTGGGAGCTATCGCCATCGCCATGATTCTTTATTCCGGTTTCCGCTTGGTAACTTCACAAGGTAATGAAGAAATTTGGGGTACAGCTAAAAAATCCCTTATCTGGTCTATCATCGGTTTAGCCTTAGTGGGATTTTCGGGCGAAATTGTCCGTATTTTTGCCGTTGGAAATTGTGCCGAACTCGGTATGTTACCTGGCTCAAATAATGTCGGCTGTGTACCAGGAGGATTCTTGCGTGATCCTAATGCTATTATCCAAAGAAGCACCGTTTTCAATCAAAATGTTCAATACATCATCACTTTCATTAAATACTTTATCGGCGGTATCGCTGTTTTAATGTTAATGAGAAATGCTATTCGTCTTGTAACCAATAGTTCTGAAGATGAATTAGAAAAGGATAAAAGCAATATCGTGGCCAGCATTATCGGCTTATTCCTTATTATTATCGCCGACCCAATTATTAATAATGTTTTCTTTGATATTGATACCACACGTTACCCCGGCACTACCGGCGCGCAGCCCGGCTTGAATGTTGCCCAAGGGATATCTGAAATAGTTGGTTTTACTAATTTCTTAGTTTCTATACTTACTCCTGTAGCGATTATGGTTGTAGTAGCTGGCGGTATTATGTATGCCAGCTCAGCCGGTAATGAAGACACTCAAGGCAAAGCTAAACGTATGATCACTCTTGCTTTGATCGGTTTACTGATTATTTATGGGGCTTTTGCCATTGTTTCTACCTTTATTTCCGGTCAGTTTGAAGCTGTAAACACTACGGCCGTCGCTCCAGGCCAAACCACTACCAATATCAATCCTTAAAGATGAAAAATACCCTCAAAAAAAATCTTTCATTGGTAATTTTAAGCTTGATTTTAGCGCTTTCTGTAGCTATTCCTTTTCATAATTTTACGGTTCATGCACAAGAAAGTATCGGCTCAGTTGTAAGACAAGTTGGTGAAGGCACCAGTTTGCCAAGTTATGACTCTGGTCATGCTAATCAGTCTTATCAGGCAGGAGCTTCCCAGCTCACTTCCACCATTTTCTTTATTCTGGACTTTTTCAAATTTATTTTAGGTGGTATAGCCACTTTAATGATCATTATTTCAGGTACAAAACTTATTCTCTCAGCCCGCCAAGTAAGTGATGCTATGAGCAAAGAAAAAGAAACCCTGCGTTTCGCTTCTATCGGTTTAATTTTAGTTATAGTGGCTGATCAAGTAATTAGAACAGTATTCTATGGCGAGGAAGGTGAAGTGTATCGCACCGGCGCCGATTTACAGGGCGCAGCTGAACGTGGCGTGGGTATTGCCGCAGGTTTTACTGATATTTTGCGTGTATTAATTCCGGTTTTAGCCGTTTTATATATGGTTGTAGCGGGAATTCGATTGATAATTTCTCGTGGGGATGAAGATCAATATGGCAAAGCGAAAAAGATGATTACTTGGTCGGTTTTAGGCTTGATTCTAGCCGGTTTAGCCGAAGTGATAGTCTTCCGTATCGTCTTCCCTAACCAAGGCAGTCAAATCAGTGATCCTTATGAATTCAACCGTCTAGTAGTTACGATGACTAATTTCGCCGCCGGCTTCGTCTCAACTATTTCAGTATTGATGATTATCTATGCTGGTTACCTTTATGTTATGTCCGGAGTTTCAGAACAAAACGATAAAGCTAAAAAAGTATTATTCGGCGCAATTATTGGCCTAATTATTTCCATGGGAGCCTTCGCCCTAGTGAATACTTTTGTTAAGCTAGAGCCATTAACCGATACTCCAGCAGCTCAGGAAGCTCCAGTTCCAAATACCTAATATTCAGCCTCCCGCAAATCAACCCTTCTAGTTTAGAACTAAACCGCTAGCCCATTTGAAAAAAGGGCGTTTTTGTGATATAATTCCTAGATTAAAATAAAAATCAAAAAATTATGACCAGCACCAATCATAAAAAAGCCCTATCTAAGCCAATATTTGCAATTCTAATGCTTTTGGCCGCTTTAACATTGAGCCTAGCTTTCCAAGCCTTACCGCTTACAAAAGCTCAAGAAAGTACCACTGGCCAAGATATTTTAACTGGTTTAGGTTGTGATGATGACAACAATGACGGTTTAGACTTTGCCGACTGTTTGGATGGTGGCTCAAATAACGGGACTGTAATTTCCTTTACTGATTTCCAAGGTGATCTGGCTGCTCCAAGTACAGAAGGTTACGCCTCAGGTTTAACTCAACAAACTGATTTAAGATCATTCATTCTTGCCGTTACCAACTTTGCTTTAGGCTTCCTTGGTTTATTGGCGGTTTTGATTATCATTTACGGAGGTGTGATGACTGTAGCTTCAGCCGGTGATGCCGACAAAGCCAGTATTGGTAAAAAAGCCATTACCTTCGCCGCTATCGGTTTGATTATCGTTATGGGTTCATTCGCCATCGTTAATACCATCCTTCAGGCTCCGGGTGGAGACAGTCAAGGCAGCGGTAATGGCGGCGTTAACAATCAAACCACTATTCGTGGAGTTAGCGGACGTCAGACATTTAATTTCTTGGCTGCAGAAATCGAAGACATTTTAGAAAAACTTTATAATTCTTATCAATTCCATCTCCAAATCAAACAGCAAATGGAAAATATTGCTGGGAATATTACCTCCAGAATTAGCCAGCAAACAGCTCTTGGCGCATCGACTTGTCAGGTGCCTTTCTCCAATTGTATCAACAACATCTCAGCTCTTGCCTACAACCAAATCAATTTACTAAACAATTTTATTGGCAGCCCAAATGCCAATATCGACACGGTTTCCGGTCTAACTGCTTTGAGAGACGAGTTAACTCAACAAACTCAGGATGGCATCAACGAAATCCTCGCTTACACGGAAGAAAACGACTGTAATACCAATAATGAATTTTTAGAAATCAATCCATGTACAGTCACCAATATGTCGAAAATCAGATCTGACTTGCAGGCTTACGGCCAAGATCTATCCGACAAAATCCTCTCCAACACTACAGCGACTTTAATTTCCAAATCTTACATTGCTGATTTATTCAGCATGCAAAATCGTTTGGCTCGTGTTTATCAAAATCTAGGAGGGGTAGCCAGCAGCAATATTGCTCAAAATAGCTTTAAAAACTTGATCCCAGCTGTGATCACTTTGAACCCAGGTCAAATCTACAATCCTACTTCCGACACAGCCGGTAGTTTCGGTAAAGAAAAAACCGCTGCTGAAAAATACCTAAAACCAAGCTATCAATTAAGTTCACTTGATCAAGTTTCTTTGAGAGATACTTTCAACTCTTTACGTGAAATTTTCGACATTCTCAAAAATATTAAATTCGTCGACACCATTATTACCGCTGACACAGTTCAGGGTAATGCTCCATTAATTGTAAATTTCTCCACAGTCGGTTCAACCGATCCATCAGGCCGAACCATCACCAATCAACAAATCAAATGGGATTTAAACGGTGACGGAATTTTCGCCAGCCAACAAGGTGCCTTCTCAGGTAATGACGAAGACGGTGGTTACCTGAATTGTACAGAAAGAACAGAAGCCACTTCATCATGTATTTTCACCAGACCTGGTACTTATAGAGTTACCGTGAAAATCGATCCAGTTGATGGATTAAATCCTGCTACTGGTTTGAATTTTAATCAGGAAATCGCTCCAGGTATTTCATACGTGGATATTCGTGTAAATCCACCGGCAACTAAAATCAATTTATACCCAGAATTAAATGGTGTGAATCCACCTCTCTATATAATTAGATATAATAATCAAGGATTTATCGAAGAAGAAAGATCCAATTTATATGTAACTTTAAACGAAGCCAAAGCCGGTATCGTTTTCAATGCCACAGGCACTCGCGCTTCCGACGGTTCAACACCAATTTTAAATGACAGTCAGGCCAAAATTCGTTGGAACTTCGGCATTCAATCGGAAAACAATGATGTCTTCGAAATCCCAAGTGACAACAGTTTAAGAAAAACTCAGGTATTCCCACAAAATGGTTCTTACTTGGTTAGATTTGAAGTGACTGATAAAAATGGCGTAATTGACCGAAAAGTCTTTACAGTAATTGTATCAGATTTAGCACCACGTATTACTAATCCATTAAAAGCCTCAAAAATAGGTGAAGAAGTTACTTTCGATGGATCCAACTCTACCAGCGATGGAAATCCAATTATCTTTGATTGGACTGTAGAAAAATTAAACAATCAATTCGCCAGCAAAATTAATTCTCTTTGGGAATTACTTGGTCAAACCGCCCATGCTCAAATTACTTTAGATCAAAATAATTCAGCCAGCATTGGGTCAATTGAATTACCTGTTAATATCGGGGTATTAGCCAATAAGCGTACTGAAGACAATCAAAATTATCGTTGCAGCAACGAAGATGCCGATGATGAATTAAAATGTACTTTCAAACGCGCCGGACAATATCGAGTATCTTTAAAATTAGTAAAAGAAAACGATCCGACTTCAACCTCCTTTACTGAAATCACCAATATACAAATTTCTTCCAACCCTCCTTCCGCCGGATTTAATTTGATCAAATTAAATGAAAGTGCTCCAGCAGTTTATAAATTAGATGCCAGCCAATTGAGTTTTGACGCCGACGATCAGGGCACAGAAAATATGGAATTTAGCTGGGAAGTAAACCCACCAAATTGTGTGGTAATTGGTTTCGCTGATCAAACTTCCACTCCGGAATTAATCGCCGAATCAATTTCTAGTTCTTCCGCTCAAACTCCATGTTCATCTTTGAAAGAATTCAGCAGCGGTAGCGTTTCCCCAGTAGTTAAATTTTCACAAAAAGGGGATTACACTGTTAATTTACAAGTTCGTTCAACCGATGAAAAAGAAAGTGTTTCCACAGTTGTAGAAAAAAACCTCACAGTTGAAAATATTTTGGATTTAGCTTGGGGCGACATGTCTCCAAGTGCAGTTATGAGTGTTCCGGGCGCAGTAGAAAATGACAGTGATGATCAAGTCCCAGAAAATGTTAACACTCAACCAGTTGCTCCAATCACTTTCCGTTTCAATAGTACTCAGGCAGTAGCTTGGGAATTAGACTTTGGCGATGGCATTACCGAATCCGGCGAATTTTCAAACGGACAAGGTGAAGCAATTCACAATTATGAACAAACCGGTAAATTCAAAGCAAAATTAACTGTTTATGATGCCGACGATATTATGAATGAAATCTCCCGTAACGTTTACATCGGTGATGGCGACACTCCAGTTGCCGTAATCACTGTAAAAGTTAATGGCGCAGAAGTTACCCCAGGACAAACTCTCGACAACGAAGGAGTTCCTTTTGGTCCGGATAATGTAGTTGTCGTGAGCCGAAAAGATTTAATTACTTTAGAAGCAGCCAATTCAGTAAACACTGATGGCACCGGCCGCCAATTGCGTTATTTATGGAATGTAAATAATAATGAAAAACAGGGGACTACTTCTTCTATCAATCATCAATTCCGTGATCTTTCCGGAGCCAATGAGTATTTTGATGCTAAATTAACAGTTACTAATCAAAGAAATGTAGCTCAAAGAGGCGATGACACCGTAAGCTTCCTAGTAATTGGTGAAGCTCCAACTCTCCGTTCCATCACTGCCGTTCCAAGCGGTTCTACTTCCACAACTCCTGTGACAGTTAGATTAAACGCTATCGGTGCGGAAGATCCAGATGGACAAGTTACTCAATATAAATGGTGGTACTCTCCAGTTGATGGACCGGATCAAAACGAACGTCTAGGTTTACAAATCACCACCACTCCTCAAGCCACTATTAATATCGGAACTCGTGGGGAAGAAGGTGAAAAACGTTCTTATCGTTTCGGTACTGAAATTACCGACAGCGACAACATTAGCGTTTCCACCGACAGCCAAGTTCCCGAAAGACTTTTACAAATTGCCGCTCCAACCATTGAAGTAACTAATGGTCCAAATAAAGCTCCAGTAGCTAAATTCACAGTGGATAAAACTAGTGTATTTGTAAATGATCCTGTTAATTTTGTTTCCAGCTCAACCGATCCTGATCAAGGTGGTTCAATTAAAAATTACGAATGGGATTTCGGTGATGGAACTAGAGATATCGGTAGCAATAAATCCAATGTTTCCCATACTTATACTCAGGCTAATGTAGACGGTTTCAAGGTCAGATTACGCGTAACTGACAATTCAGACAGCGTTTCTACTTCCGATACATTATTAGTTTACGTTGATGCCATCGCTCAGCCTCCAGTTGCCGCGTTCACAAATGAACAAGTGGGAACAACCAAACAAGTTAAATTCACTAATCAATCCACCGCTGACTCTCCAGCAGGTGCTGAACTAGTCAGATATTCTTGGGATTTCGATGTTAGCCGTGACTCTAACGGCGATGGAATTCGTGACAATGATATTGATTCTGGTGAACCAAACCCAACCTACACCTACGCCGAATACGGAATTTTCCGCGCCCGTTTAACAGTTGAAGATAATCAGGGACAACAAAAATTTGTCACCAATTTCATCAATTTAAAACCAGCACAAGCTCCTGCTACCGTTGCTAGCAATATTGATGGATCGCCTGAAGCTTCTGATACTCCAATTAAATCCATGGGTGCCAATATTTTTGAAGCCTCCAACTCCGTGGACTTGACTTTACTTATTTTCAGCGTTGCCGCATACTTCACCGTGTATTTAGTGGCACATCAAAAAAGAAAAACTAACAGATAAAAAGAAAATTTATGCAAAATTTACCCGACAATTCTTCACAGAATCCAAACCCGCAACCAGCTGCGCAGCCAACTCCCGCACCAGTTCAACCTGCCGCTCAGCCTGCCCCCGTTTTCAAATCCCAAGTAGCTAATTTTCAAGTTCCACCTCAACAGCAGCCTGCTCAGCCAGCCCCAGCCCCTACAGCTGCTCCTGCTCAGCCAGTTAATCAACCGGCCCCAGTTCAACAGCCAGCTCCTCAAGTAGCTCAACCTGCTGCTCAACCCCAACCGGTACAAATGAATCAACAATTCAATCCAAATCAAAACCGCAATTTCGCCGGACAACCTCAGTACGCGAGCGGCCAACCAATGCAACAAAACAATTTCCGTCCAGGCTTCAGACCAAATGGTCCTCAAGGTCCGAATCAACTTCGTCCTAATGGTCCAAAAGGCCCAAGTCCCAAAGCGGTAATTTTCGGTTGTTTAGGATTTTTCATTTTCTCAGTAATTCTATTCGTCATCTTTGTAATCGCTTTCGTTTCTCAAAACTCTCCACAAGGTAATGCCATGGCCAGAGCGCTTGGTGTTAATGCCGCCGAATTTACTAATTCTTTGATTCTATTAACCAATTTGGTTTTCGGTATCGTGGTAATAGTCAGTTTATTAGTGGGAATTTTCAGTATTTTTAAAGTAATTTCCACTCCAAAAACAGATCGCGAAAACCGCGGCAAAGCAGTTCGTCAAACTATTATCTCGGTGATTTTCTTCATCGTTATGTTAATGACTTGGGTTGGCGTGTATATTTTCTTAAGTGGTAAACAGGTGGATTTGCCAAGAGAAACTCAATCCGCTGAAATCGTCACCGACCCGGCTAATACTTTACAACAAACAGCTCCATTCCAAGTTCGTTTCGACGGAACTCAACTTCCTTATGACGAAAACCTTTATGAAATCATTTTCTACGAATGGGATTTCGGCGATGGCGAAACTTCAACCAGTTCCTCTGTTACTCACACTTTTACCTCCACCGGCCGTTTCGATGTTAAATTAAAAGTTACCGCCAGAAATCGTCAAACCAATGAAGAAGTTTCTCAAGAATTTACTAAATTAGTCACAATTTCCGGAATCGCTTTAGTAGCTGATTTCACTGCCACTCCAGAACGTGGACCAGCTCCTCTTACCGTCAGCTTCGACGCCAGCGAATCTTCTTCCCCAGCCGGCCAAATCACCAGTTACGCCTGGGATTTCCGCGGTTTAAATAATTTCCGTGATGCTGAAGGAGTTCAAGCTACCTACACTTTCGACCGTGAAGGCGAATACGAAGTTGCCCTTCGCGTAACCGATAATACTGGCCAAGACCCAGCAATTTTAGAAAAAACAATTGTGGTTCAGGGCGACACATCTCCAGTTGCAGTAATTAATATTCCAACTGAAGACGGCAAATATTATATCAACAAACAATATACTTTCTTAGGTGAAGCCTCAACCTCACCAAATGGAAATATTGATAGATATGAATGGGATTTCGGCGACGATTCACCAAAAGCTAACACTAGAACAGCCACTCACACTTATACGGAAAATGGACTTTATGAAGTAATTCTAAAAGTAACCGATGAAACAGGTAAAGTAGGGGAGTCAGCCTTAAAAATTACCCTAGGAACAGCAGAAATGGCCCCAAATGCAGTTTTGGAAACAGTGCCAGCCTTGGCTTCTCCTGAAGACAAATCTTTAATTGGAATTGTTCCATTTGAAGTTTCTTTCTCCGGGGCAGAGTCTGTTGATCCAGATAATAATATCGTTGAATACAAATGGGATTTTGATGGCGATGGAACTGTCGATACAGCAGGGGAACAAGTTAAATATGTTTATAGAACCGCCGGAATTTTCAATGCTAAATTAATTGTAACCGATTCCGCCGGCAATGAATCCAGCACTATTTTAGTGGTAGATGTGAAATCACAAGGTCTGATCGCTCGTGTTCAGGCTGATGTAGTAGAAGGAACAGCTCCGTTAACAGTAGTCTTTGATGCCTCCGGGTCAAGTTATCCAGATGGCCCAATCACCAGTTACACTTGGGATTTCGGTGATGGTTCAGCTAAAAGAATTGATGCTTCCAAAGTAACCTATCGTTATGACAGCATCGGTACTTTCACCGCCAAAGTAACTGCCACAGCATCTGATGGCAAACAAAGCACAGCCCAAACTATAGTAAATGTTCGTCCAATTTCTTTGGACGCCTGTTTTACTCCAAATGTAGAAGCCGGCCCAGCTCCATTGACTGTAGAATTCGACCCACGTTGTTCCGCCGGTCCGGTAGCCAAATATGTTTGGGATTTCGGCGATGGTTCAACATCCAGAACTCGCAGACCTGTTTACACTTTCACCACTCCAGGCAGTTATCAAGTAACCCTTGAAGTGTCTGACAATCAAAATGTTTTGGACAGTTTTAGTAAAAACATTTTAGTTACGGGTGAATTACAGTAAAATACTCAGGAATTATTTAATTGCTTAAAACAATATGAAAAAGAAAAACCGCCAAACTCTAGTTAAAATCTTCGCAGTAATTATTGTTTTGGTAATGCTTATTCAAGTCCTACTCCCAGCTTTCACCAGCGTCCCAGTAGTTTAATCCTGAGCATCCTTTAGTAATCTTTGAATAGCTCCAGCGGCCACGCCTGGGGCTATTTTTTTATCATTAACTAAATTGCGAATACGTGAATACTTATACTCAAAAGCCGCAACTTTAGCATCATTATCAAAGTTTGCCGCTAAACTTTTGTCCAAATTTAATTTCAATGACTCCGCCACCGCCCTGGAAATTTCACCCTTATCATATTGCTGATTAGCCCAAATTTCCAATCCGGCCGTACTTTTTATAATCGCCAATTTATTTCTGAATAATCTATTTCTTTCCTCCAAACTCAAATTCTCATTATTCTGCAAATTCATCACTTTCAAAAAAGCATCGCTACTATCTACTACATTCTCGCTTTCCACTGGTATGGAAACTTCAGCCTCCAAGCCGCCCATACCAATATTCAAACTTCCTTCCATCCCAGCTTCTTCCAAAACTCTCAAAATCACCCCTTGCCGATATTTACTGGAAGTCCCAATTTCCAAATTATCATCCGCCACCCCCAAATCCATCACAGAATTCTCCAATTTCTCCCCCGACCCTATCAAAATCTCCTTAGCCACACTGAATTTCGCATTTTCACTAGTAATCGAACCATCCCAAATTCTTGCCGGCAAGCCACCTCCCAAATTTTCCTGTCCCCACATCACCAAAACATAGTAAGGACTTTCCTCGCTATATTCAGCCTCCTGCGCCAGCACGCTGCCCGCACTCATCATCAACATCCCAGTCATCAGTACACCTAAAAGTTTTTTATTTTTCATATATTTTAAACAAAGTTATTCCCTACCTTTTTACTACAAATTCGCCTTTCAAGGAAGGATTTCTATAATTTACCCTTTCAAGAATTCCCCTCTAAACACAAAACCAGGTTGACTTTGATAAGGGTTTTGTTAAATTGTACGGGCACTGATTAAGGCTTATCTGTAGGGGATTGGCCAAGCGGTAAGGCATCGCCCTTTGAAGGCGACATTCGGGGGTTCGAATCCCTCATCCCCTGCCATTGGATCTTCGCAAGAAGGTCTTTTTTATTTGTCATTTCCATAGTAACTTCAAGAAAGTCATTTAGCACTATTTATGCCATCCAAAACTCATACCATCGAGTATCAAGATCTCGCCCGTGAAGAACTCTCCCAACCCGAATTAAACGATCTAGAAACCGCCACCCTCGCTCGTCTCAACGCCCACGCCCCTTATTCCAATTTCAAAGTAGGCGCTACAATTAGAACCAACGACGATCAGGTTTTTGAAGGCTGGAATGTCGAAAATATTGTTTACGATGGTTTACATGCCGAAGAGAACGCCCTTGGTAGAATTCCAACCATCAGCCGTGAACAAGGATTGAAAAGCATTATTGTGGTTGGTGGTCCCCATCAAACTGACAGCGAAGAAATCGTCACTCCCTGTGGGGCATGTCGCCAAAAACTTTTAGAATTTATTAGGGTTGAAGATAATCCTAGCGTTATTATGGGAGGGATTCGAGGAAGAATAATTAAAGTAAATCTAAGAGATCTTTTGCCATTTGGTTTCTCTCCAGAATCAATAAAAAAATAATTTCTAATGAAGTTCAAGAAAAAATATATTTTTATTCCACTTGCCGCCTTTGTCGTTATGGCAATTGGTTTTTTTGCAACTTTAACGGTCATGAATCTTCGCAACTTCCAATTTTTCGGCGAACTAATTGATCATGTTGAAACAGATCAAAAAGTTGTGGCTTTAACTTTCGATGACTCTCCCAGCTTTGGCTCGGATCAAGTCCTGCAAATATTAAAAGAGCAGGGGATTAGGGCCACCTTTTTCAGCATCGGTCAAAACATTGAAAAATACCCCGAACAATTTCAAAATATTCTTTCCGCTAATATGGAAGTTGGCAATCACAGCTATTCACATCAACGCAATGTATTTCAATCTTATGATTTTTATCGTGAAGAAATTGATAAAACTAATCAGCTTATCCGAGCTGCCGGCTATTCAGAACTCATTCATTTCCGCCCTCCCTATGGCAAAAAATTATTCGGTTTACCCTGGTATTTAGCCGAACAAAAAATCAAAACCATCATGTGGGACGTTGAACTTTTAGAAAATAATTTATCTGCGAAACAAATAACTGATTATATTGTCAGTAAAACAAAACCTGGTTCAATTATCCTGATGCATCCTTTTTGCGAAATGGAATGTCAGGCTGAAAGGGACGCACTTCCAATGATTATTGAACAACTCAAAAATCAGGGATACCAGTTTCTAACTGTTTCCGAACTTTTAGAAAAACAATAAATTCACATCAAAAAAAGCTTCAATTAAATAAATTGAAGGATTGAGAATTCGGAGAAAAAAGATGCTTGGGAGCAACCGCCAGATTTTTACATCCGGCGGTTGCTCAACCAAGCTTGTCCTAGAAGGACGGTTCAGCCGGGAGCTTCACAGCCTCGGGCTTCTGACGAGTCAAGTAGATCGTCAGGCCAAAGCCGATGAAGAGAGCCAACTCGAATGCCCACATGAGAGGATTCTCCGTGATGTTCAGAACTCGACAGAGCTCCTCCCACCCCAGGATAGTCACAAATCCCAGACAGTACGTCGGGAAAAGGATCCAGCCTTCCTTGATGTAGGTCTTCAGATCCCGCGCCTTCTCGAAGGCCGGGTCCTTGAGCAATGCGACGGCTGCCGACGACCCGAAAGTCGTCATGCTGCCACCCACGCCCACTGCGAAGGCCAATAGCGCCCAGTTGAAGCCGCCCGCCCGAATTGCCAGCTCGGTCAGGGGGATGTTGTCGAAGATAGCGCTGAGGATTCCCAGGCCAAATTCCGCGGGCGCCGAAGGTTGCGGCAAAGCCTTGGGCATCAAGGAAGCCGAAGCCACCAATGCCGACAAGAACAGTGCACCCCTCAGCGTGTCATGAGCGAAACCCTCGCGCCAAGGCATGTCCTTGCGCGCTACGGTCAGCCCACTGATGATCAACCCTACCCAGACTCCCACGCCGGTAGCATGGAAAGCCAAGGTGCCGGCGATCACGCAGACCAAAGTGATTGCCACTCCAGCCAGCATGTTCTTTTTCACGATCACTCCCTCCAACGCGTCCTTCTGGATGCGCTGCAGCTTGTTCTGCTGCTTGCCGGCAAAAATCGCCAGCACCAGCGTAGCCAGGATCACTCCCGGAATGCTGGGAAAGATTTCGTGAATCGGGATCCCCGAGTTGACCATCATGATAGTGGTCGTGTCGCCGATCGGGCTATGCGCCCCACCGAGATTCGAAGCCATCACCAGCGCCGCCACGAATGGCACGCAGACCCGCCCCTTGTACACCCCCTTGGCAATCACTCCGCCGATCAGGCAGGCCGCGATGTTATCCAAGAAGGCCGACAGGAACGAAACACCCAGAATGATCTGGGCTCCCCCCCGCCAATCGTCGTAGAGCCAGCGCGGCAGAATCTCCGTCACGCCCGACTCCTCGAACAGCTTCGCCACGACGGCGAAACCCGCCAGCATCAGCGCCAGGTTCATCAGCGCCGGGAATTCATGCGTTGCATGCCCCCCCAAGCTGATTTTCCCAACGTAGGCGCTGTAGAGAATCAGCGACCCGAGACCGCCCAGTGCGATTTCCAGGTTGTACTTGTGGCCAATGGTCAGACCACCCAGGGTGCATCCGAAGAGCACCACCGGAATGATCGGCACATCCTTGCCGAACAGCGCCATCGTCGGTCCTACAGCCCCGGTTGCCCCGGCGCGCAGAACCACGAACACCACGATCGCAGCGAAAATCGCCGCAAGCACGCCATACCGCTTCCACGGCACAGCCCCACCAACTTCAACACTCATCGTTCCTCCTTTGGGCTATGCCCAGCAAATTTGTCTATTTCTCCGAATTCTCAAAGATCATACTTTCCAGCTGAACTTCGAGCGTTCGAAGTTGCCTTTTTTACCTCTGGTTCAAGGCCGGAAATTGTCGAGAAGAGTTATTCTTCTCATGTCAAACCTCTTTTAAGAGAGACTTGACACAAAAAGAATAAGTTTTATGATTACATATAATACCAATTTCCAAGCAAAAATCAACCCTTTTATGCAGAAAATATTTCATACCCTAAATAATTGACGCTTTCCCATTAAAGGTTATTATTCTAATAGCTTGAAATATGCTAGCGTCTAATTTACTTGGGCACTACGGCTCAAGCAGAACGTACTTCCCGGCTTGCCAAGCAAGCCCAGATGGAGGTCATAACAATCGGATGAGTGAACAAAGTCAATTCTTTCCCAGGGCGGGAAATCGCCGTGAGCCGGGAGCCGATCCAGTGCCCACCAAGCGACAATCCACGCCTGCCTCCACTCCAACTCCAGCGGAGAAAACCCCAACTTCAACCCCACAACGTCGTGGTCGTTGCGGTTCCGGCAAGCCCCGTGAAAAGTTCCGCAAGGAGCTGATCAACCTTATCTTTCAAGAAGGATTGTTGGAAGTTTCTGAGCGGGAGCCCGATCAGGAACAAGCTGTTGAGCAGAAAGGAGCTGTTTCCAGAAAGTCCAGTACTCATGTCATCTGGACTGTAGACGAATCGGGAGGAATGATCGCCAAGAATCCTGACGGCTCGACTTGTGAGGAGGAAGAGCGCGCTCCGGCTTCAAGTTCGCCTCTTCAGGAGGTCGTAGCCAGACGTGCCATTGAGGAGGCGCTCTGCAAGACCCAGCTGAAGGTCAACCTGGAGGAATTGGTTAAGGCTGCTCTGAAAAACAAGAAGCTGCGGGACCAGCTTCTGAATGCACCCAGCCCACGCCAGCCCAGGAAGAAGTCAGAAAAGACTTCACCCGAAAAAATCATGGCAGCAGCCAAGGCTCCGGTCAAGAGCGCAGCCAAAGGAGTCAGGGGGACGATTCAGAGCGGCATCAAGCCCAGGATGAACAGGGGACTTAGAATCTCCACTTCCGGGCAAGTCGCCAAACCGAAAAAGAAAGGAACTACTGTTCACTAGTCCAACCCGCTCCGCCTTCACGTCCAGTACGTGCAAGGCGGAGCCCCACTAATCCACTAAATCAGTGGTTCAATCAAACTCGCATCATAATCATTAGGCACATCAAACCCTAATAAATTAAAAACCGTCGCAGCAATATTTGAAAGTCTCGCCTCGGTATTTTCGCTTTTCAATCTGAAATTCAGATTTTTCGTTATCAAAACAAATCCCACCGGATTCAAAGTATGCGAAGTTTTAACTATCGGTAAATTATTCACATCCTTCATCACCACACCATTTTTATCAATCTGATACATCTCTTCAATATTCCCATGATCCGCAGTCACCATAGCCACGCCATCCGCCTCAAGTACAACGGGAATTAATCTTGCCAACTCTCTATCCAAACATTCCACTGCCTTCACCGCCGCCTCAAAATTCCCAGTATGCCCAATCATATCCCCATTGGCATAATTAACTCTCAAGTATTTATATTTATTTGATTTGATGGCCGCAATCAATTCATCTGTAATTTCCTTTGCCATCATTTCCGGCTGCTGCTCAAAAGCAATTTGTTTACTTGGTATTTCTCGATAGACTTCATTCTCCTGATTAAATTTCCCCGACCAATTCCCATTCCAAAAATAAGTAACATGTCCAAACTTTTGAGTTTCTGAAATTGCATATTGAGTAACCCTATTCGCTGCCAGATATTCACCCATAGTTTTATCTAATTTCGGTGGTGCCACCAAAAAGTTTTTAGGAATTTTCAAATCCCCATCATATTCCAACATTCCCGCATAAAAAATATTCGGCAATTTTCCTCTTTCAAATTTATTGAAATTTTCCTCAGTAAAAGCTCTACTAACTTCAATCGCTCTATCACCTCTAAAATTAAAAAAAATCACTGCATCTCCATCATTAATTTTACCAATTGCCTGACCGCCCTCAGCAATTACAAATTCCGGTAAATCCTGATCATATATTCCCGGATTCTCTCCCCGCAAAACTTCCACCGCCTCCCTAGCCGAACCAAACTGCCTTCCTTCACCCAAAACCTGAGCCCTCCAACCTCTCTCCACCATGCCCCAATCCGCCTCATATCTATCCATAGTAACTTTCATTCTCCCACCCCCCGAAGCAATCGCCACATCAAACTCTTCATTTCTAATTCCCGCCAAAAATTTCTCAAAACCATCAATATAATCCAAAGCAGAAGTAGGTAAAACATCCCTCCCATCCAATAAAATATGCACCCTTACTTTTTTAATTCCGTCACTCTTCGCTCTCTCAACCAACTTCACCAAATGCTCAATATTCGAATGAACATTCCCATCAGAAAACAATCCAATATAATGTAAAACACCCCCAGCCTTCGCCATATTTATAGCCTTCAACCAAGCCCCACTCTGCCAAATCCCACCCGACTCAATCGCCTCATTAACAAGTCTCGCCCCCTGCGCAAACACCCGCCCCGCCCCAATCGCATTATGACCAACTTCCGAATTCCCCATATCCTCATCACTAGGCAAACCAACCGCAGTTCCATGGGCTTTCAATTTCATCCACGGATAATTTTTATAAATCTCATCTAAAAAAGGAGTCTTAGCCTGCTTAAGTGCATTGCCTTCTACTTTGTCTGACAAACCCACCCCATCTAATACAATTGTTACAACCGGGCCTTTTGTCGGCGTAAATTTTTTCGACAATTTCAAAATTAAATTTTCTTTTTCCATTTTAAATTTTATGAGTTTTAGGAATTTTTTTAAATCTCTCTCCACCTTCTTTACTTATAACTTCTTTAAACCACGGACAACTTTCCCTCAGTCTACACGACCCACATATCGGTCGCGGCGCCTTACAAACATCTCTGCCCAAAAAAATTAATAAATGCGAAATCATTCCCCATTTTTCTTTCGGCACCAATGCCTGCAAATCCTTCTCTATTTTCTTCGTATCCACCTCCGCCGTCCAGCCCAATCTATAACTTGTTCTCTGCACATGCGTATCCACCACTACTCCTTCATTTTTCCCAAAAGCATTCCACAAAACCACATTAGCCGTTTTCCTCGCCACACCCGGCAATTCCAAAAGTTCAGCCATTTCATCCGGAACTTTCCCTTCAAATTTTTCCATCATCACTTTCCCTGCGCCAATAATATTCTTTGCTTTATTATGATAAAAACCAGTAGACCTAATTAATTTTTCCAATTCCTCAGGTTTAGCTTTTGCATAATCATTCGCAGTTTTATATTTGGCAAACAAATCCGGCGTAACCATATTCACTCTTACATCCGTACATTGCGCACTCAAAATTGTCGCGATCAAAAGCTCCAAAGGATTTTTATGATCCAAAGCACAATGCGCATCCGGATAGGTTTTTTCCAATAAATTTAAAACATGTGAAAAATTTCCCTTTGCCTCCTTTAAACTTTTTTTCGACAAATGCCTTTTTGCCAGCTTGTCTTTTTTCTGAATCTTTTTCATAATAAGTCAGCTTTTCCTCAATAAATTACTCTATTAATGTCAGTCGCTCAAGAACAAAAACCCACCCTCCTGCAAAAATTAATCATCTTCAATTTAATCTGGAGTATTTTAGGAATCATCGCCGATTGGAGTTGGCTAAGCTATATTCCATTCCAACTAATTCCTTTCACCATTATCTGCTCGCTTTACCCGCCTCTTCTTTTAATTATCTTCCTACTAATTCAAAAAGGAAAAAATCCCCCACAAATTCTCCTTTGGCTAACCTCCATCGGCATCATCTCCTACGGCCTGGCCGCTCAAATTTATTTTCCACTCCTAATGTCCTGGAAAGGTTTCAATCTCCACGACTTCGGCAGCATGTTCTGGGTAGCCGCTTACGGCCTTCAATTCTTCTTAATTAAAAAATATCTACGGCCCCTACCTCTTGTCCAATTAGTAATAATCATCACCTATTTCCTCATCGTAAATTCCACCCATTACTTCTATCCAACCTTCATCGACTTCATCCTCCCCAATTATCCAAACTGGCTAAAATACACCACTGCTATCACAGTAATCTCATTACAAATTCTCGCCATCTTCTTTACCTGGAAAGTAGCTAAAAAAAATTCCCTTCAACAAATTTAATTATTCCGCTTCTTTCCCTGCATGAGACAAATCTCCCATTTCCACCATCTCCGTAATTGTCACAGCATCTTCCAAAGTCAAACCATTTCCCGGATTCCGAACTTTTTTCTGATCACCCATAGCCTTAGCCACATATTTTTCCGGCAAACTTTCCAATTTCAAATAAGCCAAATTCAAATAATTTAATGGATCCACATGCTTACCATCCTTAATCACTTCAAAATGTAAATGCGGCCCGGTTGTATAAACCCCAGCTCCTAAAGTTCCCGGAGTTGCACCACTCAAACCAATTGTTTCCCCAGCTTTAATTATTTGCCCCGGCTTAACCAAAATCTGCGTCACATGACCATAAACAGTCATAAAGCCTTTTTGATGTGCCAAAATTATATAACTATAACCATAGCCATTATCCACAGCCTTATAAACTATACCTTCAGCCGGCGCACGAATCGGTGTATTTTGATAAGCTCTAATATCAATAGCATTATGCTGCATTCCAAAATATGCTGCATACGAGGCTTCACGGAAATAAGCAGTCACTCCACGGGAAGGACTAACTGGCCATCTCAATTGAAACTCACTATTGCCACCGGTCTGGCCATTCAAAAAGTCCAAGATCTGTCTATTCTCAATTCCATTAAATAAAGCCGCATAATTTGCCGGATCAAATTCCGGCCCTAATTCACGTGCTTTCTTTTCAATAAATACTAAATTTTCTCTCAAAGTATCCACTTGCATTTGCACTTCCTCCTGTTGCTTCTTAGAACTTTCCAATAATTCCTGGTAAATTTTTTCTTCCCCACGAGTTTGCTTCAACAATGCTCCCTTAGCTCTTTTCTTAACTTCCAAATCTCCCTTCTCTTCATTCAAGCTCACCTGCAACTGAGCCAAAGTTCTTCTCTTCAATTCCATTAATTTTTGATTTTTCTCATCCTCAGCCATTAGCACATTCAATTTACCAAAAATCTGCCTGCCACTTTCCTCTAAAATCTCCGAATACTTTAATGATCTCAAGGTGTCCCCGGCATTTTGATCAGCAAATAATAATTTTAAAGTATTTAATTGTAATTCTTGTTCATTAATAGAATTGAAATCACTTTGCTGCTTGTAAATCATTTCCAAGTACTCTAAAAACATTTGCTTTTGATTGGTGATTTCCACCTTCTTCACAGCAATTTCATATTCCAATAATTTTATTTCATCTTCCTTCCGCTCAATTTGCTCCTCCACATTCTCTATCTTTGCTTCCGTGTCCTTAATTTGAGTATTTAAATTAAGCAATTGCCCCGTCAAAGTCCCAATCCGAAGTCTGGTTTCATTTAACTTTTCCTCAGTATCATCTACAGTCTGAGTAATTAAAGCCAAATCGGCCTCATTATATTGAATTTCCGTCTTAATTCCCTCCATAAAACTATGCGTATTATGCTGACGAATCATCACTTGCGGGTCAATATTCGGCTCAATGGTAGTTTCTGTAGTAGGGGAGTCAGTCTCGCTTATTTCTCCTTGGCCCATTCCAAAGTAATCAATTACATCATGTTCCCCTTCATGCGCCAAACTGAGGCTTGATCTAGCTGGGGCTAACATCACAAATAACAACAAAACCCCCATAAATAAGCTATTTATGGCCTTTTTAGTCATTTTTTCTCTATTTTGTCTCTTTTTAGGGCTCAGTCTGGTCATTTCTAAGCGTTTCTTGATTTGATAAATCTTTATATTTTACCAAAAAATCACCTTTTTAACAATACTTAAGCCCTTCTCAAAGCCCAACTCGCCCTCTTTTTACTTGCCTTTTCCATTAAAAAATTGTAACTTGCCAAAGCTCGAGGCATGACTTAAAATCTCGAGGAAATTCTTACATATTTATTTATCGACTATGGCAACCAAGAAAGCCGCCGGTTCAACCAAAAATGGACGCGATTCCGTAGCTAAAAGACTAGGAGTTAAAATCTTTGGTGGACAAGCTGTAAAAGCCGGCAATATCATCGTTAGACAAAGAGGAACTAAATTTTTCCCAGGAGAAAACGTTCTTATGGGTAAAGATCACACTCTTTTCGCTACTTCTGATGGACAAGTAAGTTTTACTGAAAAACAAGTTCGCAAATATAACGGACAAGCTCATAAAGATAAGTTTGTTAATGTTGTGAAAGCTAACTAATAATGGCCATCCATGTCCACCCTGGATTCTTTTGTCGGATTTGAAGATTTAAGTCAGGCCAGTAACGCTGAAAGTTATCGTCAATTTCAACAAAGAATGCAGGCTGCCGCTGCGCAAATTCAGGCCAGCCGAGCTACTGAACAAAAGCAAAAGAAAAAAGAGGATCAATTGATCAAAATTTTGCTCAAATTCATTCAGTCGCATCAAGGAGATTCTCAGGATCAAATCATTGAATTAATATCAAAGCTGCTTGGCAAAAATCTGCCGGCAGCTTTTATTTTGTCCATAATTTTACTCAATTACCCAGAAATCCAACAAGAAAGTGGCCTACTCCTACCTTCCGCTTCCACACAAACTTCCTCCCAATCCACAACTTTACCCGACCTCTATCTTCAACAAGCTCTCCCACTTAAACTAAAACTCGACATACAAGCCTGGATAGGGGAGCTCTTTACCCAAACCCAAGCTAATCAACAAAAACTCCGCCTCCACGCCCTCACCCCCACCGCCGAATTCCTCCCCGAAGTCCCCGCCCTAGCTTTCCAAATTCTCCAGGCCTACCTACAATCCGCTGAAACTTTCCAAGATCCAAAAGCATCCCAGGCTTTCATCAACTTGATTTTCAAAAATCTCGCTTTAGAACTACAACAAAATCAAATCAAGAATAAAGATTAACCCGAAACCCTTCCGTTCGATAAATTTTCTTCTCCTTATCTATCAGCATTGCCTCCACCCCCAACCTCGGCAAAACCTCCCGAGCCTTTTCCAGTCCCATTACAAATAAACTGGTAGCCATCGCATCTACTAAAATCCCACTTTCACCCTGCACAAAAACGCCCAACATTTCCATCGCAGGTTTACCTTCTTCATCCAACAAATGATGAAATTCCTTCCACTTTCTTTTACTCCCACTGCTGGCCGCCACAAATAAATCCGAACAAAAAACTTCGCCAATCCCAAACTTATTATTCCCTGGATTCTCCAAAACAACTTTCCAGCCTTGCCCTTCCATACCAGAACCCTTGGCATAAATATCACCTCCAGCATTGATCAAATAATTTACCAAACCAGTTTTTTCCAATTCGCTTTTTAGAAAATCTAAAACATACCCCTTTCCTAAACCTCCAAATTCCACTTTACGATTAATCAAAACCTTTTTTACATCTGCAAATTCCATCTGCAAATTTTTTTTCACATCTCTTCTTTTCTCACCCCTAGGCACAAAGCTATACTCCGCATCATACCCTAAATTTTCTAAATCCTCCGCTAAACCAATATTAAAAATCCCATCAGTTAATTGATGAAATTTCCAAGCCTCGCTCAACAAAAAAAACATCTCCTCCGAAACCTCTTGCCACTGATCAATTTTCGAATTCAAAACACTCAACTGATTTGCTTTTTTGAATCTTGAAAATTCATCATCAAATTTTCTGACTAAATCTAAACATCTCCTCACCTGCTCAGCAGAATTTTCTTCAAAATAAAAAATCTCTATTACAGAACCCACTGCCTCAATTTTCTGAGAAAAAGGTAAGCCGTTCATTACGCTTTAGATTCAGCCTTAATTGCTTCAACCGCCTGTTGAAATCCTTTTGGTGTAAGCGATGAGCCATTAACTTGAGCAAATCCTTGAATTTCATCCAAAGATTTTCCAATTACCAATTCATCAATACCCGCCTTAAAAAGCCCTTTAAATTTCTTACTAGTATTATTTTCAGTATCAACATTCAAATCCATACTCTTAACTAAACCATTCTCAAGCACCATTGAAACTTTCACCAATTCCTCTCCAGCCGGTGACATATAACTTCCTTCTCCTTCAAAAGTCCCATTATTATAAGTAACTTTCACTTCACTCTCAGTAGGTTTTTCAGAATTTACCATAGTGCTAGCTTCTGTATTCGTGCTTTCAGAATTTCTAGTTTGTTCCGGAGTCTGCAAAGCATTATTGTTTACAACTGGAGTTGTTTCTCTGTTAGTTACATTTGCAGTTGGCTGACTACATCCCGCCATTAATAAAACTCCCAATAAGGAAATAGCTAAAAGTTGTTTAATCGAGTCTGACATAATATATTGTTGTTAATTATTGTATTTGATTTAAATATGTCACAATTACTGAATCGCTTCAAGCTTTCCAATCATCAAGTCTTTGTGCTTTTCCTTTTTATTTACAGTCTCACCGCAATTTTCTTTCATCCGGCAGCCTGGGCTAGTCTATTATTAATACTTGCTACTGGCTTAATATATTTCATATTTAATCAAAAAGTTCTTCATCACAAAAAGAATTTCTGGAACACTTTAATTTCCTTATTAATTATTTTTCTAACCTGGCATTACAGTTCTGACCTCAACGGCTTCCTACTCACAGGCCTGGTCGTACTAACAACTTTATCCTTAAAATATTTCCTCCAATACAAAGGCTGCTCAATTACCAATCCCGCCGCCACCGGCCTCCTATTAGTCACTTTACTAAATGATTTTTTCCAAATCTCAGAACTAAGCTTCGTCTCCTGGTGGGGCGCCTCTTTCAGCGGTTATGTTTCCCTAGCATTAATTGCCATCTGGTTACTGCTTGGAGTAGGGAAGTGGACCAAATTTCCTATAATCATAACTTTCTTAATACCTCATTTCATTCTTTCCTATTTCCTAAAAGGCCAGGAATATTTCCTCTACATGATCCAAGACGCCACAATTTATTTCTATCTGGCCATCATGCTTATTGACCCCAAATCATCCCCAATCAAAAAAAACGAACAAATTATTTATGCTCTTGTCGCCTTAATCTCTTGGCACCTTCTTCAATATCTCAATATCCCAAATTACGAACTATGGTCGATCATCATCGCCAACTTCTATCATCTATTCACCAGATATTTATTAATGAAAAAAGCCAAGCCAGCACTTTAATTCTGCAGCTTTTTTAGCATATGAATTGTCTTATCCGCATTCTGGTCTTCTTTAAATATTTGATATCCCCGTTTACTCCAAAATTTCACACTATCCGCTTTATTCAAGGAAGTATGTAGATAAATACATTCATAATCCCATTTCAAAGCCTCTTTTTCCGCCTTTTCCAGTAAATAAGAAGCAATTCCAAGTCCTCTGAATTCCTTAGCAGTATAAGTACGCCAAATAGAAGCTATTTTCTTTGATCCAATTGCCTTGCTGTATTCCTCCCATAATAGAGGCTTATATTTTAAATCCCTCATTCCAATAGTCCCAACCAAATTATTTTCAATAAGAGCTGCCAGAAAAACCCCCTTATTTACACTTGAATACATCCCCACTTTATCCAACAAAGAATCCAAGTCGGCATGCCACTGCGGAACGTAATCATAGCCATATTCTTGCTTAATTTGCTCCAAGCAAAATTGCCGTGCCTCAGCTCGCATTTTCTTACCAACCCTACACACTGCCAAATTCAAAGGATTATTATTCATTTTAGATTTTCCTAAATAAAACCACGGAATTAACTATTTCATTTTGAGGATCAAATTTTAATATCTGATTAAAACCAAATTTACTAATGTCTGGCAAAGGGCGATAAAGAGCTTTCCTTGCGCCCCAACTCGATCTAGCTATCAGCAATTGATCAGTTTGCGCGTCCTCCCCAATTTTCTGAAAAATAGCGCGTTTACAATCATCATCATCAATTCCAGCCAAAGCAGCCACATAAATAGTAGAATAATTATTGTATTCATCAAATGTCCCTCCATCTGCCTTAATTATTGAAATCATTTCAGATAACCCCAACTTATTCACCAGCTGTCTTGCTAGCAAAATAGCCTCCTCATCACTATCAACTATTGTCGATTTTATACTACGCAAAAAAGCCAGCATAATAGCGGTCATTGGCAAACTTCCTCCACCTACAAACAAAATCGGAAACTTGTGCCAATCAGCTCTACTTATATCAAGTAAACCCATCTCCAACTCAGTTAAATCCACATAGTTTTGATAATAGGGGAAAGCCTTAATTGATTTACTGCCATCTATAATTAACTTAGCCCAATACTTTTCCAGTTCACCTTCCCCTCTAGCACAGATTTTCTGCAGTTCAAGCAACTGTCCAGCATCCAACTGTTCCTTCACAATTTTTGTCGCCTCAGCATCAGAAAAATTGTTAAAGCCCAATACATAATTTACCAATTCAGAAAACTGCCCATTAACTTCCTCATTAGGCATAAGGGTTTTATGTACTGATAGCTTTTTATAAATGTTTGAAATCATTTCAATTCCGAATTTTAATAAATTAGACAATCTCTAAATGCAATATAATTGCAAAACAAATCCTAATGCAACTATATTGCGTTTGTCAAACATTAGCAAACAAAAAAAGCCTAACTGGCAACCAAGCCAGCTAGGCAGATCTATTTTTATGGGGTGTCTAATGGGGCTCGAACCCACGACCTCCAGGACCACAACCCGGCGCTCTAACCAACTGAGCTATAGACACCATTTTAGCTCGGTGATTCTAACAGAATTATCTTAAATTGCAAAAAAATTTAAACAGTATTTGTGCAACCAAGCTCTCCCTTTTTTATACGAGGCGCAAACAAAAAAATAATCGAGACAGTATGAACAATACGGCTCGATTATTTTTTTGTGCAGCAACGAAGTATAAAAGAGGGAGGGGAAACCAAAATACCTCTCGAACTTGCGACAGGTATTTGTGGTAAGTAGGAGTATCAACGCCCTAGAAAAGCCTCAATATCCTAAAAAATCTAGATTTATGTTCTGTCGTCACTTATCAGGCGGATTTCAATCATTACAAATCGATACGACAGAACTTATTATACTTGTCTTGTGATTATTTGCAAGAGATTATTTAGTAATCAAGAAATGCCTCCAAATCATAGTGCAGTAAGGTAGAGTCATAACTTCGATTAGCCTCATCCCCAACCTGTAAACCGTCTTTCAGATCAAACTCTTGTCCGGCAAAAATATTATTCTTAAAGAAATCATATTTCTGTTTAAGTGCCTCATTTGATACTGCTAAATATCTAAAATCATCCCCATGCAAAACATAAAAATTATAACTCTCTCCAAAATCCTCAAATGGATCACTCATTGCATAACCTGAGACAAAATCCAAATTACTGGCAGTCGCCTTCAAAGTTTTATCATCCTTATAGCTGATTCTGTAGAAATCCAAACTCAAGTCATCTCTATAAACCGGGTTCTTGCCATCCATGAATTCACTCTCTCCCGCCCAAAAATTCCCCTTCAGCACGCCAGTATCATAAATATGCCCTAACTCATGCATAAACACACTCACCAATTCTCTATCACTGACATTCTGACATCTCAATATAATTGTGGAACCACCTCCCAAGCCGCGTCTACCCGTGTCATTAAAATAAAAAGTTAAATTTTTCAAATGATCGGCAGTTTCCTTAGGTATTAAAGTCAAAACACGATACACCAGCGAAGAACAATGTAATTCGGAAATTGGATTATAGACACTATCCTCAGCAAAATCTGTACCAGGATGCAAAGTAACGCCAAGTTTAGCCAATTTATTCTTGAAATTCTCATCAATTTTAACCGTCTCTTCATTTTCCACCCCCAACCCCTCCACCACCGTACTTTCAAAAGCCTCCTCCAAATATCCACTCTGCCCCAAATTTTGCTCAGCAGCCACTGGCTGACTGGCACCATTGCCAATCGCATTTCCGCTGAATGCTACGAGTACCAGAGCTATTAACTGTTTCCACATAGGACCAAAGTAAAAATCTTTCAATAATAAACGATTGTATTTTTCAATCGCACAATTGGTTTTTGTTTTTACTTTAAGCGCCTATTTTAAAATCAGCCGCCCTGTTTGTCAAGGCAGCTGAGCAATTTATATCTTTTTAATTAATTCCTACTTTTTAACTCTAACGAAATATCTGAATTTATTGGTTTTATTCACGAACACACTTCCTGCAACCTCAGTCTTTTCTTGAACCGAAGCCACACTTTGTTTTAAATGAGAAGAAAGAAATACCTCAGATTGTCCAACAGACGACTGCAAAGCTTGTTCAAGCTCCTGTGAACTGTTTTCTTTAGCAATCCCCAGCGATTTCTCCACCACTACATACACATACCCATCTGACCCTTCTAAATAACTTACCCCACTTTTAATATCTTTTCGGCCTTTTTTAACTGTTTCCTGGAAATTCTTAGCTGTATCAAAGTTTCCGGGTGCAATTTTGGTTTGAATGGTTGTTTCTAAGTCTTTTTCCTCATCAATAGAATGTCCAAATTTCTTAGTAAACTCTGACATTTGGGCTTCTGTAGGCTCTCCCTTTATATACTTGTGGTACATTTCCCTAGTCCAAGATCCCGGTCTGGTCGCAGCCAAATACTCATATCCTTCATTAAAAGTATTTTTAGTGGAATTATAAACTCTTTCTGCAATCCCATCTTTCAGTTTAACTGAAGGATCTTCCGCCATTTCCGCAACCACTACCTGATTAAAGGTCAATGGTGGCTTAGCATGTCGGTATTCACGTTTCATTTTATCTAAGCCATATTTGCTAAAGAATATATCTAAAGCTTGGTAGGCCTCCTCTGGTGGCATTTTAAGGCCTTCTACCTTATTAGAGCTTCCCAATTTAGCCTGACTGTATTTGTTGGCTATATCTAAAAAGTTTTGGTCTCCCGCCATTACAAAGGCTTTACTTAATAATTCCGCACCTTTCTCATCCGCACCAAAAGCTTCCTTATAGAAAATTGATTGTCTAGAACTTGCTTTACCTCTTTGGAAAATATCATCAATCAAAGATTCACCTGTAAAAAGCTGATAAGCCTTATTACCAAGCCAAGCTCCACCCACCACCAAACCGGCAGTTTTTAAATAACCTTTAACTTTCACTAAAGTCTCATTCTCTGATTGGAAAAGCATAATCCCTCCAATCAAAGCCGCTCCACCAAATAATAATTTCTCTTTTCCACTCCATTTATCCCAATTTTTACCAATATCACCCAATTTATCCTTAATTGTGTCAGTAACGCTTTGCTCAACGCCCTTTGAACCTCCATCAGCCAAATGCTTACGTTCTTCAACCATTCTTTCCTCCATATAAAGCAAGTTCTTTGCGTATTCACGCACTATTTGCACATAATTCATGGCCTGTAACACATCTCTGCTTTCTTGAGCCGAAATAGCCGGCTTATTCACCCCATCCAATGGTTTGGACAAAGTATTAAGTCTAGCTTCAACTACAGCCATATCTGTCTCCTTAACCAAGTCATTTTCCCCATATTTCTGCAGAATATTCTTGGCCAAACGCGCCGAATTGTTGATTTTGGCCTCCATTGGAGTAGCCGCACCCTGCGTTAAACGCGCCAAAACATCAAAATCAAAGCCCTCATCAATCGTCTTAATATTGATGGCATTCTCTCTCAAAAACACCTGAACTTTTCTGGAATTAAGCGTTTGCTTATCCGGCAAAACCTCTCCCTCAAGCGATTTCTGGTCCTGGCTGCGCAAGCTATCGATAGTCGAAAACTTGCTAATCCCGCCCACAGGACCTGTCTCTGTATTGTTCTGAGGAGTCATTTTGGTCAATTAAATCTTTATATTATAGCAAAAAAAAGCCGAATTTTCAAATCCGGCCTTCTTTTTCAGCTATTTTTAGAGATTTTCCTGCCAAATACCCGATTCAACTGGATCTACAAGCCAATTCTACTTACTCTGTCTCAACATTCCGCTATTTACATACCATTTAGCATACTCAATTGTACGTATTCCCTGACCCTCGCTACTGAAATTAACTGGCAAATTTTTAATTTCTTCAGCAACTTTATTCAAATCTACAAAATAATACTCTTTTTTACCAGAAACCTTAACTCTATATAAATTTTCAGACTCAGTTGTGCCATTTAATAATTGCTGTACTGCAGCTTGTCTATAGTTCTTTAACTTGGCATTGGCACTAACTACAAATAAATTGAAAGCATTTCTCAGTCTAGCTTCATTTTCCGCCTTAATATTATTAGCCATTCTATCTTCAGACTTACTAAGTGCAGCATCAGCAGCAGTCAAATCCGCTTGAGTCGCTTCATTCTTTGCCAAAGCGGCTTCAACTAGATCAATATGATTCTCATAAGACTCACTATCTGGAACTGAGGCAATATTAGATGAGGTAATCAAGTTCCCCCAAGCTTCATTGCCTTCTGGTAAACTTACAGCCAAATACCCCGGATTCTTAATTTTAGCCTTCAAATTAACCAAACGCATAGCCAGGCTGTCTTTGTAATTCTTAAGTTCCGCTCTCAATTTTTCATTTAAAGCTACCAATTCTTTTGCTGCTTCATCAACTGGTTTTTCAGTAAGCTTAGGAGCTTTATCGATAGGGGATATAATTTGCACTGATTTAGCCTGAGCAGTTTTTCTATAATTTATTGCCACAGGTTTAGCAGCAGGTTTTTTAGATGTATCTTTAATCACAGGCTTTTCCTCTGCAATATCTTCTAAATTATCCTTAGATTCAGTAATTTCCACCCCTTTGGCTTTTTCAGCATTCTCGCCATTATTATTTGCCACCATAGCCGCACTAGTGTGGTTAGTATCGCTCTCCACCTTCTGATTTCTTTTATTAACTTCATAAAGCCCCAAAAAAGCAGCAACACCTATCGCAGCCGCAGCCAATTTCATTCCAAAACCACCTTGCTTCTTCTTTTGAACCTTTTTCATCACAGGCACTTCTCTAAAAACACCACTATTAGTATTTTCCTCAGCCTGTGCATAATAAGCCGCCACAGGAGCATACGCCACCGGCGCAGCCTTCTTTACAGCATTTCCAGGATAAACATCAGGGTAGGTAGGATTATTACTTGAGAAAAACGCTTTAAAATTTCTCCAAGTCCCCGGCACACGCAAAAATTCACCAACTGTTTTCACCACAGGTTTTCTATTTCCCAACCAGCTTTGATTATACCAATTTCTAGGACTTTGTTTGAATCTTAAATAAGAAGATTCATCAACAATACCCTTTAAAATAGACGCTTGGTCAGCCCCATTTTCTTCCAAAACACTATTGTTATAATTTGTCGTATACTTTTTAAATTCATCAGAAATTTTACCTCCTCTAAAACTCAATAATTCAGCTACATCTTTAGCTAATCGCCCTTTTTCTTTAATAAATTGATACTCAACATTCGCTGGGCTTTCAAACTCTAATTTATAATCTTCATAATCTTTATATATTGCCTCGCGTTGCTTTCCAAATTTAGCTACTTGGTCTTGATACTTAGCCACGCTAGGATTAGTTCTTTCCAAATAATTAAACGCAGATTTAATCCCACGCCCTATCTTTTTAGTAGTTTCCCAAGGTGAAGTAATTGTTTCCCAAACCCTTTTTCTAAAACTTTTAGATTTAGCTAATCTATCATTATACTTCTTGTCTTCTTTTAATTGATCAATTTCAAGAATAGCCAAGTTATTCAATTGATCCAAAGCACCAGCAAGTTCTGCTCTTTCAAAATACTCATCATTAAATTCATCAACATTTTCACTAACAATTTTGTCATCACATTTAGCTACCCCACCAACAAAATTATTCGTTTCACACAATACAGCTAAGTCATCAGCACAAACATTCTTTGCGATTTCTTTTACCTCTGCCACAATCTTCTCAGCCTCAAGAGATTTCTTTGGAGCCTCCAGATTAAGCTCTATAACAGGCGCCTCTCCAGGAACCTCCTGTTTAGCCGCTCGCTCAGCTTGAAAATCTTTAATATCCTTCCCATTCACATCAATCGCTGGATCGCTCTGATTTGTATCCTTAATATTACTCATAGCTAATGCTGATTTATAAATAATTTATGTAAGTCACCTTAAAAGTGACCAACTCTTATAACAATTAAGAGTAGTAGATATTACATAATAAATAGAATTAGTCAAGGCGCCTCGAATCTCTTACTTAGATTCTAACTAAATTGTGAAAAAAGAATGACAAATCAATTTTAATGCTTGTTAAAAGTATGAAATATTGTATTATTCAATTTACTTACTTTTATTTGTATTTTAATGAGCAGTCACAATAAAAAATGGGAAAATGAACCAAGTAGAGAAGGGCTTGGAATTTTACAAGATGTGCTTGGCGTCCCTAATAGTGCATTTTTAACAAAAGGGGATCTTGCTCTTAAATTGCAAGAAAGAACTGCTAAAGCTCAAGAAGTATTGGCAGACCGTCTTAGTAAAAATGATTATCAGTTAATCGCTACCAGTCCTGATAATACTCAAGTATTAGAAAGAGTTGCTGATGGTTTTAGAACTTTAATAGAAAGTCATACAGAATCCGACTATCAACAATTCCAGCAATCAGAGAGACATAGAGATGAGCAAGAAAGAAATTCCCAATTAACCAATGAGGGATTAAGTGATATTTACGGCATATCAGCAGAAATAGCCGATGGAGTTTCTAAATTAAATGAAAATGCCATTGGAATCCGCCATTCTATTGATTACCTTAAGGATGATATGCAGGATGGATTCAATTCGCTGAATGCAAATTCCGAGCAACAGCTTGTAGTTATGGATAAAATTGTTCAAGCAGTAAATAAACATGGTTCTAACTCAGAAGCGCTTTTGAGAACAATCGCAGGAATTACAATCGACCAAACTCGTCAAATTCATGAAGAGGGCAAGCAGACTCGCATTGAAATTAAAGAAGCCTTCGACCAATCTACCGAACAAATCATTTGGGCACTATCTGAGTTGGAAACGAGAATTTCTAATGGTCTACTGGATATTAAAAAATCAATTGACAGAAATGGCCAAGAAATAGGTAGAAAGATTGAAGATAATACGGTTGCGGTTTATGAAGTAAATCGAACAGCTCAAGAAATTAATACAAGAATTGCTGAAAATACTTCAACTATTAAATATACAGCTGAAAATTCCGAAATTATTAAAGCTAATCAATACAAGGCTCAAGGTAGAAAGTTATTTAAAAGCGGTCATTTACAAGAAGCATTAAATAAATTAAAAATTGCTTTCTCCTTTTATAGTACCGATTTTGAAACCAACTTTTTATTAAATAGAATTTATATTAAACTAAATGATTTCCAATCTGCCGAGCAACATTTAGCAATTGCCAAAAGTTTTTCTTTAAAAAATCAGGATGATGCAGCTTTATCATTAATTGAATTTGCTAAAACAGGAGATTTTGATTCTGCAAAGAAATCTGCTGCTCATTTATTAAAAAAACTTGATATTACTAATTTAAATCGGGAGATCTACATTGAGTTACTTACTGAAATAAACAGTGTTTGGCCTTTTTTAAAGCAACAATCTCAAAATGAATCCCTATCCTCAGCTTCTTCTCTTAGCTTATCAAGCATTCTTTTTGAGACAAATATAGACTTAGACTCTGCTAGGAAGCTGTTATTTAAGGGATACAAATCTGACACTCAAATACAAATATTACGCTCTAAATCGAACTATTTGGAAATAATCAAATATCTGGGAAAATATTTAGGAGAAAATATTACCAAAATCAAAAGATTTGGAGAATTTCCAATAGAAATTAGATCAATAATTAAATAACAATTATGAAAATTGAAATTAGTGAAAAACAGGTAGTACATTTAGATGCAAAAAACAGAGCTCATATTAAATATAAGTTACGCTTTTGGGATCAATCTAATAACCCGATAGAAGATAAGGCCCTACAAGTTTATGAAGGAAATGAGCTATTGTATGATACAGATACTAATTTCGAAGGAGTTGCAGAAGTTGAGTTAATTATGGATGTTATTAATGAAACAAGAAAAACTCTCAATTTTGTCATCGGTAATGAATCTAGAACAAAAGTTTTTTTACTAGAAGTAGGCGACCAGAAAATAAATTCTGCAATAGAGAAAGTAGGCAATCCGAGTCCTCAGGATAGAGCTAACAAAGCTAAAAGGTTTTTTCCTGAAATCAACGTGGGGATTTTTGAAGATAAAAATGGAGAAGTGTTGATAGATTCACATGGCAATATAATTACATCGACTTCTTACGATAAAATTCATGATCCAGATTTATATAAAAATTTCATAGCTGAAAAGAACTCTAAATACTATTTACTAAATCATGCTGGGAACACAGTAGGTAGCGATGCCTTTGATGAAATTGTCATTAATACGCCAATTGCAAACTACTATCGGGTTACAAAAAATGGTAAACATGGAATTATGAGAAATAGTGGTGATTACTTGATATCAGGCCTAAGTCGGAAAGCATATTTATTGAAGGAGCCAAATCATGAATTTCCTTTTTATCAAATATCTGATGGCAATAAGTACAAATTAATAAATGATCGTAAAAAAGAAATAAGTGGCTGGTATGAGAGAATATATTGTAACGAGGCAACTGGAAAAACTCGCGATGCAATGAGATATAATTCTTCAAATAAATATGTTGGCTCTATCGATGGTAGACCATATAAATATTTGGTTTTAAGTCTAGATGACAAAATTGCTGATTTGGATACAGAGGGGAGAAGATGTATGTGCAGTGAATGCAAGGGGAGGAATACTAGTTACATAAGTGGTAGCCGTCATGCTATGTGTTTGAAAGAAGATATCCAATAATATACTCGATATAAAGCTAGATAGCTTTTTTATCAATAGACTTTACATCCCCAACCAATTCCTCATAAAGATCATTAACCGTCTTCACAATCAAATCATTCAATCCAGGAAGGTTCTCAGCCAAAATACTAATCACATCAACTTCGTCCAATTCCGGATGATCCGCCATCATTTTTTCCAATAAAAACAATTCTTTATCTTTAAACTCACTCACCACCGTAGAAATAATTCTTTCATTTAATAATCTTTCAATTTCTGCACTTAATTGATCAACAACTTCTGGTTCAGCATTTAACATTTTCGTATCACTCAAAACTAAATGAACAAAATGATCGGAATTAAAGTAGCCGGATTTTGATTTTTGGTTTTTCATATTGTTTAAATAGTTAATCCTAGTTTTGCCGCTTTCGCACTTGCTCTAGCCATTTCTTCATTTAACTCCTCTATTTTTTCATCTATTCTATTCATTTTTCTCATAATGCGCTTTTTATCCCATTCATAGGGAGCTTTAGCCAAACTTTCCTTTAAATCAGCCTTGTCATTCTCCAATTTCTGCTTCTTAAAATTAATATCAATCGGAAAATCTCTCAAATAGCTTTTCATAGAAGAAGACGAAACCTGTCTCCAAATTCCTCCCGGCAAACTTGCCGCTCCAGCCATAGCTCTTCCTAATATTCTCACTGGGAAACTCCCAACCTTCCAGGCCAGTCCCAGAGGGTAGGTGATTGGTGTAGCGCCCTTTCTAGCTAAACTAAAGGCTTTTCTAGCAGTCTCGCCATTAAAAAACTTTGCATTCGTCCAGCTGCCAACCTTTTTGGTTTTATCCCAAGTCCATCCACCAGCTTTCTTAAGTCCCGCCACAGTTTTCTTCCAATATCTCTGCAATCTAAAATTCATCCCCATTTTGTCATAAATCTGAGCCAATCCCATTTCTGCCGCCAATTTTTTAGCCTCTTTTCTACTCAAATTACCTTTTTCCAAAGTCTCCTTAAATGCCTCAACCTTCTCATAAAGATCTCTAGACTGCGTCAATTCTCTTTCTGTTCTACTAATATTACTCTTCAATTCTTCAATTTTTCGAAGCCCAGCAATTTTTTTACTATTGCCATCATCTAAATCCTTAATACTATTTTCCAAATCCGCAATTTCTTTCTTAGCTTGATCCATTCCAGTAGCCCTAATTTGCTCATTAGAATTTAAAATTTTCTCATTCAAAGACTCTTTGATAGCATTTTTAGAAAGCTGTCTTTTCCACATCGCATCCGGACTTTTCACATTTTTATGAATTTCCTTATTAATTTTTTCATCTTCCTCTCTTCTTTCACGCAACAAATCCAAAAGCGCATGCTCACGATTTCCCTCACTGGCAACAACTTTATCCATATATTGCTGAGTCCATCTTTCAATCTTAAATTTCTGCAAAGTTAAAATCAAATTTTCCAAATCCCAATCCCCATGCATCAAAGTTTTCAAATATTTATCATCACCTCGCTTTACTCCTTCCAAAATATTCTCCAAAATAGCAATAAACTCTTCCATGGTTTCCAAACTGACTTCCTTTCCACTTTCATAAAGCATTTTTCGCAAATCCCTCGGTGTTGTATATTTATCAATCCCTCTAAACACCGCAAACTTGGCTTCATCACTTTGAATAATTTGCTCAAGCATAGAACTCACACTTTCCTTATCACCTTCAACTAATTCAATACCTACTTTACGTCCCGCCAAATTCAAATTAGAAGCGACTTTCCCATAAATTTTTCCAATCTTCCACTGTCTCAAATGTTCAGCAACTTTCTTATTAACATTCCTATTTAAATCAATATTCTTAACATCCTGCACCCTCATAGCCGCAGTCAAAAGCGAATACCTCGCCGCCCGCTCATGAAAATGGGCTGGGTCATGTGCTGGATCCCTTCTCTCCAAATATTCTCTACGTAACATTCTTTGTAATAATTGGAATGGTGTAAACTTATTTATTTCACCCTGAACATCGTCAATTTTGAACTTAAAATTATACCAATCCTCTTCATTCTTATTTTTCAACAAACTCGATAACTCACCATTTACTTCAGGTAACTCATTTTCTATATCTTTAGTACTAGTCCTGCTTGCCTTCATAATGTCAATCAACAGACCTACTTCCTCAGGCGCAGTTCTTCTTATTTTTTTCAATTCAAAAAATAAGCCCGCTGCCTTCTCCTTCAATTCATCTTCTGTATTAAGTAAATCTTTATACTTTGACTCATAATTTTTTACTAAATCCTCTCTCCTATGTATAACCAAATCTCTTTTTTCTGCAGCCATACGTCTTGCATTCGGATCTGTTAAAGCAGCGATCTCACTCTCAGCTCTAGCTACCTCATCTCTTGATTCATTATAACGTTTCCTAATTTCCACCAATTCTTCATATTTTATTGGTATTTCTCTACCAATCTTATTTAAATCTTTCTGCAACTCATTAATTTTCTCATTTTTATTATCCTCTTTTTTATTAATATCGAACTTAATTTCTGTATTAATTCCCTCTAATTCATCTCTTAAAGCTACAGCCTTTGATAAAGCATCCAGTTTTTCTTCATTGATCTCTCCATTTTCTATAGAAGCAACTATAAGTTCAGGATCAGACTTGTAGTTGTCAGAATTTATTGTTTTTAATCTGTATTCTAATTGAGCCATTAGAGCTAAGCTTTCTGGGTTATCTTTCAGCGGCCAAAGTGAATTTTCCTTCATTATTTTTTCGAAAGCTACCCCCAACTCAAAAACAGGATTATCGACTTTTCTTATTTTTCTAATCTCTGGGTTATTTACGAAGATTAGATAATCAATATCAACATTCCTCTCCAATCCTAAATTAGATTTTAAGACTTTTAAAGTTGTAGGATCTAAACTCTCACCACGGTGAACTAAAATACTTGCTAAAACTTCTCTAGCTACAACAGCTAACTCATCTGAAAAGTTACTTTTAAGTAATAAAGTTACATTTTTAATAAAGGTATTTAAATCTACCTTCTCAAGCTCTTGCTCTACTATAGTTTCAGTCACTTCATCTTTATTGCTTTCAATAGAAGTTTTAGTTATTCGTAAACCTAATTGATTAGAAAAAGCAAATACTTTTTCTGAATCTAAATTAAGTAAAAGTGATTTTAATACTTTAAAATTTTGAGAGACCTCAAGTATTGGTTTATTGCCCACTTCTAATGATTTTCTTAAATTTTTTATTCTAGCAAGTCTATATTCCTCCAGCTTGCCACTAACGTTAAAGTTCTCATCTCCAAACCGGGTCTCATTCCAAAAATCATGTAATCTCTCCACATCATAAACCCCTTCCACCCCAGTTTTAGCTGATTCTCTTTGCTCAATATCCGTGAGTAAAATCAAATCTTGAAATGCTAAAGCACCAATGTTTAACGCTTTTAGCTCTTGGGTGCTAAATCCTGCTAATTTTTCGAAAATTTCATCGATAATTTTTAGACGAAACTTATCGTTCTGATCAAGACTTTGTTTTATAACTTTTATATTCACTCCAACTTGCTCTGCAAAAGATAACAATTTCTTGTTTTCTAGAGCAATAAAATCATTTCTCAACCTACCTAATACGAATTTTTTTCTTTCTTCCAAAGTGCTGGCAACATTCGTCTCATACCCAATTTTTTTACCTCTAATCTCAACCAAAGATCTCTCTCTATATTGAGGCCCAAATCTTCTAACCACCTCTGCTTCCACCATATTGTCCGCCCCCAAAGACGCAAAAGCTCCTCTAACCAGCCTTCTTCCTTTCATTTTCCACTTTCCGACTTTACCGGACTTCATATACTCAGAGCTAAGTGAGCCTTCTAAATTTTTATTATCCCCACGCTCCGGCTCATAAACATCATTCCCCTCTACTGCCTTATAAAGTTCATTCTGAACTTTTTCACCAATTAAAATATCCACATTCCCATCTTCCCCAGATCTTCTCTTCAAAGTCGCCGCAGCCCCCGCCCTCACCCCACTCTGAATACGCGTCACCCCTTCAGCAATTTTCTTTTGCTCCAGGTAGTATTTTTCATTCTCTTTCTCCACTTCATGAATCGACCGATCCGCCTCATCTGAAGCGCTATTTATCGGTTCGTCATCCTTAGGCAATTTCCCGAATTTGGGTGTGTAAGCCATATAAGTAAATTTATATCCTTGTATTATACCATTTTTAACTGTTGAAATAAAGCCCCCATTCCGCTAACATGCCTCCGCACAGGCGGCCTGGAGATATCTGAATCTCTTTTCGAGCCGTTAGTAAGTTGCCAAATTAGCATATTTATTATTATACAACAAGTTAAAGTATGAAAATCACTGTAGATAAGCCAAAAAACTCCGAAGTTAAAATGACTGTAGAATTGACTGAACTGGAAATGGAAACCTATTATCAAAAAGCTCTTCAAAAGCTCTCCACTCAGGTAAATATCAAAGGTTTTCGTCCAGGAAAAGTACCTTTAAACATTGTTGAGCAACAATTAGAAAAGGACTATATTTTGGCTCAAGCAATTGATTTGGCAATCGCTCCAACCTATGTTGAAGCCGTTAAAGAACAAAAACTCGAACCAATCGCTCGTCCAAAAGTCACTGTAACTTCCCAAACTCCTCTAACTTACGAAGCAGTCATTCCTCTTTATCCAGAGGTTAAATTAGACGGCTACAAAAATATTTCTGTTAAAAAGCAAAAAGTTGAAGTTGATGCTAAAGCTGTCGAAGAGGAAATTCAACGTTTTCAAAAAGCTCATTCCAAATTCCAAGAAGTTGATCGTCCAGCAAAATTAACTGACAAAGTGGAAATCGATTTTGATGGTTTTGACGAAGGGGGAGCACCTTTAGAAGGAACAACCAGCAAAAATCATCCAATTGTTTTGGGTGACCAAACTTTCATTCCTGGTTTTGAAGAACAAGTAGTTGGAATGACCAAAGATCAAACTAAAGAATTCGATATCACTTTCCCTAAGGACTATTTCCATAAACCTTTCCAAAGCAAAAAAGTTAAATTTAAAGTTACAGTAAAGAAAATCGACGAAGCCCAATTGCCTGAAATCAATGCCGAATTCGCCAAAATTTTAACAGGCAAAGAAATGTCTGAAGCCGAACTTCGCCAAGAAATCGAAAAAAATCTTCAAAAAGCTAAAGAATCTGAAGAACAAACTCGTTTAGAAACTGAAGTTTTGGAAGAAATTTTAAAGAAAACTAAAGTAGAAATTCCTGAAGCTTTAATTGAAGAAGAAATTCACTTCATTATTGAAGAACAAAAGAAAAACATCGAAAATCGCGGTATGAGCTTCGACGCCTACCTGGAAGCAGTTCAAAAAACCCATGACGACCTACACAAGGACCATGAACCGGAAGCCAAAAAGCGTCTAACTTTACGTTTCGGTGTTCAAGAAATTTTCAAATTGGAAAAAATCGAAGTTAGCGAAGAAGAATTGAACAAAGCCTTCCTCGATCAAATGGAAATTTTCGCCGCCATGAATTATCAGCCTCAAATTGAAGATCAAAAGGTTTACAAAACCCAACTTACGAGTAAACTAAAAATGGAAAAATTAGTGGCAATCTTTGCCAAATAAAAACAGTTTACTTACAAAAATAAACTATGAAACTATTCTTGCTTATCGCCCTGATCATCGTCTCCTCCCTAATTTTGATACTTTTCTTTCAAAATCTCTGGGCAACCTTAGACGGAGTTGGCTTCCTTTTCTTCCAATTTGATCAAGAAAGCAGTGCAGGAGTAGCTCTTCTAGCCTACATGTTCGTCGGCTTCCTAGCCGGCGCCCTAGCCACCGCCCTCGCCTTCACCCTAGTCACCGAAGGCGACCAAGAAGAACCCGGCGGCTCCAACTGGTAATCCAGCCCCCTTGCTCCCTCCACCCACTTTCTACCCAACTGGCAATAATAAATAAAAAGTGAACGTGAGCTATCCAAACTAAAAAAATTCTCTTAAAAATCTGTAAGTGCATCAAATCAGCATTTTTAAGAGAATTTTTTTAGTTTGGATAGCATGGTCAATTTTATTATTGCCAGTTGGGTAAAAAAATTGTACGCTTCGCCCAGAGACTATCTTTGAATAAATAAAGTGTACATATGAGTTTGCTTAAGAGGCTCTTTACATCAGCAACTCGAGTAAAATTACTAACAATTTTTTTACTCAATCCAGAAAAGGAATTCTTCATCCGGGAACTTACCCGTGAATTGAATGAACAAATTAATTCCATTCGTCGTGAACTGGAAAATCTCAAGGAGCTTGGCCTTTTAAAGACTAAGCAGAAAAATCGTAAAAAGTACTACTGTGTAAACAAAGACTTTAGTATTTACCATGAATTAAAATCCATCGTCGCCAAAGGAATAAGTAATAAAGACGAAGTTACCGAAAAAATCGCCTCTTTTGGTAAAATTGATGTCCTTATACTCTCCGGCCTCTTTGTAAATAAAGAAAGTTTAATCGACCTATTGATAGTAGGGGACATTGACCGCGAAAAATTAGAAGAATACTTCAACTACGAACTAGAAACTTCCCGCCCAGTCCGCTTCAGTATCATGTCCAACGAAGACTACACCTATCGCGTAAAATGTAAGGATAAATTCCTAACCGAATTAATTAACGATCCCGAAAACCTAATCGCCATAAATCGCTTAGATTGATTTTAAGATAAAAATTTATATTTATATTTGGAATTGTGAACATTTCAAAACAAACTCTTGCATTTTGCGCACACATTACCTAATATACGGCGGAATAATTATCGAAATTGCCATGACTCACTTATTAGTACAAGAAATCGAAAGAAATTTTATCAAACCAACTACTCCTGAAGTAGTGCCTGGATCTGTTGTCAAAGTTCATCAGAAAATTAAAGAAGGTGAAAAGGAAAGAGTACAGATTTTCGAAGGTTTAGTTATTGCTGTCAACCACGGTTTGGGTGCAAGTAAAACTTTCACAGTTAGAAAAGTAGTTGAAGGTATTGGTGTAGAAAAAATCTTCCCATTACATTCACCAAATATTGTTAAAATTGAAGTAATTAAAGTAGGTAAGGTTCGCCAAGCTAAACTTTATTACATGAGAGACATTTCCGGTAAGGCTGCGAGACTTAAAGAAAGATTAGGTGCTAAGAAAAAAATGTTGGCTGGCATGATTGATGACAGCATTGTTGTAGAAGAAAAAGCTCCTGAAGCTTCTGAACAATCTTCAGAACAGACTCCAAGTGCATAAATTAAAATACCAATTAAATAATTAATTGAGTAAACTAACAGAAAAACTTCAAAATAAACTCAGTAACTCTCTAGTTATAGCAGGCTTAGATGAAGTTGGGCGCGGTCCTTGGGCCGGGCCTATTGTTGCTTGCGCCTATATTGAAGTTGGCAGTTTAAAGGATGTAAAAATCGCTGACTCCAAAGTTTTAAATCAATCTCAAAGAGAAAAAGCCTATCATGCTTTAATCCGTCGAGGTCTATATGGAATTGGTGAAGCCAGTCCCGAAGAAATCGATCAATTGGGTCTAGCCAAGGCTAACCGTTTAGCATTTAACAGAGCAATTTCAGCTTTACCACTAAAACCTGATTTAATTTTAATCGATGGCAAAGATAAAATAACTCTAGCCACCACTAACGACATTCCCTTCAAAACCTATATTCGCGGCGATTCCTTAATCCGCTCTATTTCCTGCGCCTCCATCATAGCCAAAGTCACTCGCGACCGTCTAATGATTAAAATGTCCAAAAAATTCCCTAATTTCCATTTTGAAAAACACAAAGGGTACGGCACTTTATTGCATCGCCAAGCCATCAAAAAACACGGCATCTCCGCCATCCATCGCAAAAGCTACAAACCAATTCAACAAGCTATTACCTTGTCGGCTCTTCCTGCTTAATTCCCAAAGCTTTTTTCAAAACCCCTTCATACTCAAAAACCTGATAAGTTTTTTGCATTTTAATTTTCTCCAATTTTACCGCCAAACTTTTATCCGAATATATTTTCTCAAACCGATTTTTTAATACTTCAAAATTAATTTTCTCATAGTCCACCCAAGCATCCAATCCCACACTTTTCAAAAAGTCAGCCACCTTACTACTGTAAGAGAGAGCCAAAAACGGCCTTTTCACAATTATCGACAAAATAATAGAATGCAATCGCATACCCAAAATAAATTTCGCTCGTGACATATAATCAATTACCGCCTCCACTTGATGCTCGCCTTTATAAATTTCCATCGGGCAATTAATATCCACATATTTACTCAATTTATTAAAGCATCTCAAATCATCATCCTGCTTCATCTGGAAGGGAATAAACACAGTTTTTAATTGATAATTTTGCCAGATAAATTCTACAAATTTTGCTAATTCACTATAAATTTTCTCTTCGTCCCCCTTAATCCATTCTCTCAAAGAAAGCACTACAAAGTCGTTTTGATTATGAAAAGAATTATTGTCGTAAGCCAAAGCGAAAGCCAAATCCGTCAAACTTTCCGCATTCTCAACTCCCAAATCCCTCAGTAATTTTTCTGAACTCTCATCTCGAACTACATTGGCTTCAGCTTTATTAAAAACTTTTAAACTAAATTTTTTACCAAAAGCCGTTTTCAAAGGGCCTACACTTTGGCCCAAACATATCACTTTTTTACCCATCAATTTCGCCATTTTCGCCTGCACCCACCATATCCAAACCGCCCTAGGTTTTTCATCAGTAAAAAGTCCACCTCCACCCAAAACAAACAAATCAGCCTTTCTCATTTCCCCAAAATAACTAAGAAACTGACCACTAAACCAAAATTTAAAAGTAGATCTAATTCCTGTTGGATAGAAATCTATAGTTTTTACTTTGTAATCTCGTTCAGTCTGTTTCCTGTCAGCACTACAAACAATTAGTTCCGCACCAGGAGTTGCACTTTCAATTACCCTGATCAATCCGCCCAAAATCGCCTCATCCCCCAAATTCCCAATCCCATAATTTCCACAAATAATGATTTTTTTCATCTTATGTCAAATAATAACCTCATTACCTTCACAAAATACAGTATTTTTCTGTAATAATTAAGCTTTCTTCTCATTTCAATACTTGAAACTTAACTACTGTCCGGAAAAACCTTGACAAAAATAAGAAAAAGTAGTTAAATTCAATCTTATCCACTCTGGCCCAACTATGCTTGAGCTTGAAATGGTCACGAACTTTGACAATTAGAAAGTGTCGCTTTGCATCGAATTTTTATTCGACAATTTGCAGTCTGATAGAAATTTGGTGCAATGCGGCACCTCAAATGTTACAGAGAACAGAAAAGTAAGCGCTTATAAGGCGCAGATGGAGATACCATGAACAAGGAGATTTTCAGCAGCATCGCTTCCGTCCTCACCGTCATCGTCGTCACGATGATCAGCTCCGCAGCTTCGGCTCAGGAGTTCGATCATGCCGCGGCGGTGTCGCCCGGACTGTCCTACTGCCACTTGACGGTCAAGCACCCCACCGATGCGGGTGCTGCCATCAACGGAGGTTGGGTCAGTGAAGGAGGTGGCCAAGTTTTGGCCACTGTGGAGGAGGGCAAGCAGGCGCTGGTCGCCTTGTATTGTCCCTCCAGAGGCTCTGTCACCCCCTCGGGTTCGCCCATCGGGGGTACCGAGAACATCAGGGCAGGTCACGGCTGGTGGTTGATTCCATCGACCGGGCAAAGCCCCATGAACATCGCCTGGAGCGGCGACAACGGACAGTCCGAAAGGATCAGCATCCGTTGGAACGTCGTTTCCGGGCCGGCTTCCTCGGCCGATCTTCAGGCCATCGACCAACAGGTCGATGCCGTCGAAGATCGCGTCGAAGTGGTCGAGTCCAAGCTCGATCAGAAACACGCCGGTCTCTTCCTCGGCTACATCGGCGGTGTCGATGCAGCCATCAACGATGAACCCGGCCGCCATGGCTTCAACATCATGGCGGAAGGGTACATCCCGTTCTGGAAGAAGGCCTGGTTGAGGTTCCTGGTCGGCGGGCAAGTCGATCACAACAACTTCGCCGTCCCCGTCATCAACGCGCCGAACCTTCAGCCGGCCAATGCCTATGTCGATGGGTCCAAGACCTACGCTGGCATCAACGTCGGACTTAACGCTAGACCGGTCGACTGGTTCTTCGCGGACCTGCGGCTGGGCATGGGGGCGTGGATCATGTACTTCGGTACCACTCCACTTTCCCAGACCGAAGCAGGTGACGTCTTCGTCGGACAGGCAACCACCGAAGTTCCCCTCGCCGGCAACTTCGGTCTGGACGCCATGTTCGGATACAAGTACGTCTTTGG
>JBOFLO010000042.1:0-13408 GCA_051657905.1 Candidatus Altimarinota bacterium
CCCTTCCAAAGCCAGTTTAAAGGACTTTTCTCCTCCACCATCCCCATTATCCCCTCCGCCGACCAATTTTCCATTTCATCAGCCAAATCCTCATCTTTATTTACAGCCATGACAAGCCCATTCGAAACACTTCCCCGTCCATAAGCCTCACTACCAGCCCAAACAACATCATTCAAATCCTTCCGCCCGCCATTCTCAAAAACACTCAAAACCTGCTTATCAAAAGCAAAATCCCCATCCCCGCCATCAGCCAAATAAAAACTCGCCAGCACTCCATCCTTAACTTCAGCCAAATTATTGGCCTTTAAAGCCAGACCAAACACAACTTTAGCTTCCTCCTGCTCAGCTTTATAAAGCAAAATCGGTTTAAATTGCTCCGGCAACTCCTCAAATGCCGCCCCCAACTCAACCTTTTCCAAAGAAAATCCCTTCGATTCACCGGAAACCTTTAAATCCATAGCCAACCCCAAAAAATTCTTCGGCAAATTTTCTCCAAGCAAATCAAGCTTGGTCTGACCATCAACTACACTTTTCTGTAAATAAATTTTTGTCATAGAAATATTTTAAATATCCGCCCTCCAAACCTGGAAGGCGGATAGAAATTAATTATATTGTTGAGCAAAAGTCGCACCCAAATCAATCAAGTCACTACCATTAATCACTCCATCATAAGTAGTATCAATCAAAGCATCAAAACCAGCGTCGCTAATTTCCTCAGCAAAATGACCCGCTAATCTCTCCAAATCCCGTCCATCAACCAAATCCGATCTATTATTATCCCCTTTAATTCCACGTTCATCTTTACCCACAACCTCAGCCGAACTACTCTGCTCCGCTTTAACGGCAATCACTTTATATTGATAATCCCGATCCGGAATAATTTTCCCAGCAGCAGCCACAGCATCACTATCTACAAACTCCAACAAATTAGTCTGCCCAATTTGCACAAATTCTCCCTGAGCATTTTTCCTCTGCACTAAATAATGATCAACACCTCCAGCCGGAGCTTCCCAATTCAACTTAATTTGATATCTATCCACCCCCACCCCAGCAATCAAATTACCAACCGGATCCAACTCCGTCGCTCCAGCCGCGCTATCAAACCCAAGTCTATTCACCGCCAAATCCCCATTAGCGGAAGCCAAGAAACTTGACCCATCAAAGTCCACGCGCGCCTGCGCTGCCAAGGCTTTGAAAGTCACCTCAAACAAATCTCCACCGCCACTTCTACCAATTCTTGACTCCCCGGTACGAGCTTCAGCAATTAATAATTTTCCTGCTTCGCCGCCCTTCAAACCATTTTGGAAAGAAGTATTTACACTAGAATTTTCACTTAAAAATCCTAATTTACTCACACTAACCAATTCTAATTTCGCCGGATCATAATTTAATTGAATTCCATAAGCGAACAAATCTGCCAGATTTTCCACCTGTATAGTCAAATCAAAATTTTGCCCTACAGTTAAACTAGAACCCGCCATAGTTGCCAACAATTTTGGTGAATTATCTGCAATTTCTGAAACAGAATTCAACGCTTTCGGAGTTCCAATAATTGCTCCACTCGCAGAAGCAGTCGCACCACTTCCAGTTGAATTAGAAAAATTTTCTTCGATGTCTCCAACACTTGCCGCAACTCTTTCCATAGTAGCTTTAGTCGTTGCATTACCTGCATACCAAGAGCCACTTGAAGCATTTACTTTATCAATTGAATTTCCATTTTGATCTACTAATTCCAAACTGTCTCCAGCATTGGTTAAAGACATATTGAATAGCAAATCAGCTGGCAAACTAGTTGCTGCTTCAGAATCTTCAATTAAAAAATATCCAAACCCCGGAATAGAAACAGCCGGAAAAGTTAAAACCTCCGCCCCATCATCCTTCAATTTCCACCCCTCCAAATTCATCGTCGCAGCACCAGGATTATAAAGCTCAATCCACTCATCATTAGAACTATCCACTGACCCCGCCCAAGCAATTTCGTTAATCACCACACTCCCCGCCGCAGCCGCATTACTAAGCGGCACCCCGCCCAAACTAAAAACCATAACCCCAACCAAAACCCCCGCCCACCCTTTTTTCACCTTGGTTAAAACCCCATTTCCTTCAACACCCTGAACCTGAAAATTATGTTTCATGTAAAAATAAAGGTTAAAAAAATTTGTTTCAGCTGAAAACAAACTCACCTTATCTAAAACTCCTAACACAAAAATAAAATCTTCCTGAAAAAATCCCTCCAAAAAATTCCCACAGAGTCTCTTTTTATCTATATCTATAAGCAAGCAAACCGGGAGGGAAATTTACATTTTTAAAAAATAAAACTGGACCCCTTTTTTAAATGTAAATTTCCCTCCCGGTTTGCGATTCGTAGATAGTGGATAAAATAGAAAAAGACTCTACCATTTGATAGAGCCTTATTCTGTTAAAAGTCCATCGCTTATTTATTTCCACCAGCCCTTGCTTCAGATAAATTTCTCAATTTACCCAAAACCGGCATTTCAATCCCATTCTCTTCCAAAATTTCCTTAACTTTATCTTGATCCCCAGCTTCACGAGCTTCTTTCAATTCAGTTCGAACTTCTTCTGAAAGTTCTTTGAACTCTTTAATTTCACCACGTCTTTCAATTCTGATCATTTTACCGTGACCAAAACCCATTCCAAACGACCCCTGCAAATCATTTTCCTCAATATATTTACGTACTGCTTCAGCATCGCCGGCATTAATCAATCTATGTAACTCGGCTAATTTATCAAAATTCTCTTGAGTCAGTGCAGCTAGTCTCGCCTCACTTTCCTCTTTAATTTTCGCTTCATTTAAGCTTTTCCAAGTATCAAAATCCCCAGCCTCAATCGCTGCTTCCTGCTCAGTACTAAATTTATCATCCATCTTAATCATCAACTTATCCATTCTCTGCCCCCGCTCAAACTCTGCAAATACCGGGGTTGCTGAAGTAGTAGTTTTTACATCAGTTGTAATTTCCTGAGCCGAAACTAAACCAGCTGCTCCAAGTGAAGTGGTTACGAGACCCAGAGCAATCATCTTTGAAATATTCATATTTATCTGTGAAGAATTAATTTGAAAGTCTCCATGGCAACCTTCACTATTTACTACAAAGCCACTTCAAATTTTCTTTCAGAATTTTACTCCAAATTTAATCTAGCCTCTTGCAGCCGTTCTAAACGCGTAGTCCCATCTTGAAACATTTCCATTTCATCACGCAATTCTCTTCTCTCCTGCAACCTTTCTCTAATCGGATCAATTTTTCTAATGATCGTAAATATCGGCGGTTTTACTCTAATTTGGTCTGCCTGAAAAGTAGTTTCGCCAGTCTGAGTACCAAGCACCATCACCGGCTGTCCGATTTTAATCATCCGCACAACAGGCTGAGCTTCGGTTGTGTACATTACATTCCATTCCTTACCGGATAAATCTTCCAGCGAGAAAGTTTGATCAACCGGCGCAGTAATAATTCTACCCGGCAACACTCCTTTATCCGGACGCACAAAACGCGCAGCTGCGTCACTTTCCATTTGTAAATAAAAAGGAACATTTTGACGCAAAGAAGTTTCCAAAAAGTCCGCTGCTTTGGTGAAATAAATTGTCGCTCCTAGCAGCAGAGAAATCCCTACCGCCGCCGCAATCAAAATCACCGGACGAATTCTATAACTGCCTTCCATCATCGAAAAAACTTTCTTCGCCACCAACATCATCAACAGCAACAAAGCGAACCAAATCGCCGGCAAAAATTCCCAGAAATTCGCCTCCACCCTATGCAACAAATCCCAATCCACATTATTAACTTTCAAAAAAATCAGCCCCATCACCGCTCCCCCCACCCATAAACAAAGCAAAAAAATCACAATCAACAAAACATGCATGACCACAAACTGCCATTTCGGTTTTGGCTTAACCTGATCATGCTCAATTTTCTCCAAAATATTTTTCGATATATTACTCATACACTTATTCTAATGTTCTATTCTTAATAAAAGTTTGACGGAAGTTTTCTTTCGCTCGATTAATTAATGTTCCCACCGTTCCCATCGGTTTCTTCAAAATATCGCTTATTTCCAAATAATCCTTATCAGCAATAAATTTCAACACCAGCACCTCCCGATATTTTTCCGGCAACAAATCCAGCGCTTTCCAAACCTGTTCCGCCAACATTTTCTGATCCATCTCATCAGTGATATTCAATTCACTTTTAAGTGTATCATAAAGCTTAATCCCATCATCATTCTCAGCCTCTAAACTCACCGCCTGCCGACGCTTTTCATATTTCAAATGATTCAAAGCTTCATTGTGAGCAATACGATAAATCCAACTGGAAAAGGGCAATTTCGGATCATACCCATTCAAATTCCGATAAACTTTCAAAAACGCCTCCTGCAAAATTTCCTCAATCGCCTCGCGTGGAAGTCTGGTCAAATAACTCAAATACCGAGTTAATTTAGCTTCATATCTTTCAATAATCTGCCCAAACGCCTCACTATTTTTAAGCGCCGACTGTACTAATTCTCCATCAGTCGGTTGCATTCCCGTTGAAGCCATTTTCTGTTTATCGATAAATCGTTAAAACCCTCACTTTGAATATAATACTACTCTCATCTAACTTTTCTTTCAAAAACCGCCGCGTCACATTGACAAAATTAAATTTTACGATAAAATCGCCATCTACTGCTTAAGTCAGACTAAAATTTGCGCTTAACAGTGAACATTAAAAAAGAGGTCTAAATCATGTTGGATAAGCCGGAAGTCGAGCAGTTCCTGAAAACCCCGCAGTGGAAGGATCAGGTTCTCAAGTATTTGTTTTTCATTCAAGCCGGCGATTTCAAGCGCAACACCTTCAACACCGAAGTCCCGCCGGACATGCTCAAGGAAGTCGAGAAGATCCAGCTGGAAGAAGTCCAGCAGGTCATCCACACCTACCGTATCATGCTGGCCATGGCCAAGCTCTCCTACCAGGAGGGCAAGACCGACCACGCCATCGCCGCCCTGGACGAAGCCAACGCTTTCCTCTTCGGCCTCATCGCCATCATGAAGCTCCGCGACTGGAAAGTCCCGCAGCTCAATCTCGCCATCGATCAGTTCATGCGTATCGAGCATGACTTCATCGACACGGTGAAGGAGCTGAGCAGACAAGGCCTGACCCGCAACCAGGCCAACAGCAACCTGCGCATGGGCCGCCGCATGAAGAGCATCACGCTCTGGCCACGGTGGATCAACGAGCTGCTGACGGACCCGCCAGCTCCCAGCACCATGAACTGACACATCAGACCTCTTTCCCAAAGGCCCTCGCTAACCCGACGGGCCTCTTCTTAATAAATAAAGTTTGCACCACCAATTTCCTATGCTAAAATCAGCGGGCAAAACAGCTAATTAATCGGATTTATCCCGTTAATAAAGTTGTACCAATTCACGCCGCAGTAGCTCAGTTGATAGAGCGCACCCATGGTAAGGGTGAGGTCACGGGTTTGATTCCCGTCTGTGGCTCCATTAAGGAATGGAGTCGTAAATTGCCTTTAATTCCTTATTAAAAAATAGCCCTATTTACCTTATCATTCTATACACTAGCTTATATTCTGACTCTTCTGTCTTAAAAGAGAGGTTTTCAAAAATTTTGGGAAAAATCTCCTTATCAATTTTTTCAAAGCCCACCAAATAACGGTTATATTCTTTTCTTTTAAAAGTAAAAGACACAATGTCATCACCCAGCTCCTTACCACTTAATAAACGTTTTAAAACAGCCTTCTTTTTTTCCCTACTATCAACGTTCGGACATTGAATTACTTGCTCAAAAAAAGGAATGGTACTAAAAAAAAGCAAATGGGCAAACATATCTCTTAACACATAATATTCTTCAAATAATTCTATATCTTCAGAAGTTAGTTGGGAACTAAACGCTTCCTTAAACATCTGAAAAGTTTTTCCAAAACTTTTTACTTCATTATGTTTAGCAAGCGATATAGCAAAATTCTCAGCAGTTTGGCTCCCTTCATTAAGAAGAATTGACTTTATCATCATTGATTCAAGCCAAGCAGTTAACATAAAAAGATGCCCTGCTCTTTTTATGCATTTAGATCGGCATATTTTCATATTGATCATAGATGATATTTTCATAAACAACCTAGTGAGAGTTCCTTTTAAATTCATATTTAATAATTATTTGAGTTAAGAAACCTTTAAAACCCCCATTAATATTTCCCCAGATTCAGTTTTTTTTGTCTTTCAATAAGCAATGGCCAAACCTTCCCATCTATCAATTTTGGCTTACTTAAATTTATAAAATAATTAAACTTATCAACTAGTTTAGAAAACGCCTCTTGGGACTTAGCTTTACCGTAATAGTAAGAATTGTCAATCAAGTCCACTGCACGAACGGTTAAACTCTCGTACCCATCTTCAAAGGCCTTCTGGAAAGAATCCACATATCTTTGCTTTTCATCAGACATAGTTCTATCAACAGTACAATTTTTAACTATTTGGACCACCCTCTCGCCAAACATCTCCCCCATTTGCTTTAAATCAACTTCTGAATCTTCAATTAAATCATGGAAGAGGGCAGAAATGACAATATCTTTATTATATCCTAAATTATAAAGATGCATGCTTATTCTAATGCTATGAAGCAATACAGGTTTTTCATTATAATTTGCAGACTCTAAGGTTTTAGCTAAAAAAACTATAGCCTGTTCAATCTGTCTTTGATCCTCTCTTGTATACATAAGAAATATTTAATTTTTGTAGATTCTATATGCTTTCTCTATAAGTTTGACCCTCCCAAGCGCTTCTTGGAAGTCACAAATAAGATCAGAAGCTTTATTAAAACTATACCTAAGAAACTCTAAGATTTTCAAATGAAGCATATATATCTCTTTCATCAAATTTCAATTCTTTTGGCATACAATCAGAGTCAAACCTCAATCTTGTCATAAATTGAACTTCATCGTCACCAATTGAATTTTTAGCAAATGAATTAAATACCAATAAACTTTTATCACCTAAAATTTCAAGATTTTGATTTAAAACACTCTCAGTCGAAAACCAAACCCCACTAACTTGCAAATTTTGTCCCGACAGGAAGTACCCAGTAGGAAAGTTTTCCGGCTCCTGCTTAATTGGAACAAACAAATATTTATTTTTCTCTCTCCTATAAATAGTAGACTTCCCATCTTTAATCTTGGCACCATACAAAGATTCTAACACCACATACGGATCAATTTCCTCTACCAAATGAATATCAAGATCAATGGTATTGATATCAGGGGTACCTACATTTATTGCAATAATATAAGGCAAATCATTAATAAACCCCATGTATTCAGAGGATTTATTATATTGATCAATTTTAGACGAAACTGAATTTGAAATCCTTTGAGCTATATATGAATTACTTGGGAATGAAATTGACTCATTATTCTTAGGATTGCACGCAGTACATTCGACGTAAAACAAAGGTTTATTACTCTTATTCAAAACTAAAAAATCAACCCCTTTCCCATCTTTTCTAAACCTTTCAACTCTATAACCATTCTCAATCAAAGTGTATGCTACAAACATTTCCCAGCTAAGTTGATGAAACATACCCTTTGAACCACTTTTTATATCTCGTAAAAATTTTTTATCAGATAAATCAGCATTCTGAAAAACTTCATACATACACTCAAATCTCTCTCTTCTATCTTTTTTACATGCAGAAGCTAAATAATACAAATCAAGGTTGGGAAATTTATGCTGTAAAGACTGAAACTCTTCCTGAGTTTTTACTAAAGGAATATTTTCATCAAAAAGCATATATCAAAATTTTATAAATCTATTAAGGCTCATCACCCTTCTTGTCTGTGGCTCCATTAAATTCTTCTACCAAGGAGAAGTAAGTATAAACCATATCCCCTCCAACATTTTTTGATCCTCTTCTGTTCTTACAGCATTCGGCGACTCACAATAATTAGCAAAAGCTTCATTCTGCCTGGTTTTACCTAATGCCTCAGCTATTTCCGATTCAGGATAATTTAATTTGAATTTTTTCAGATGATCAAACACTCCACCTCCCGCATTCTTTTCCAACAAACTATGCAGAAGCGTTGAATGATAAATTTTAGGAATTCCCTCTAAACGAGCAAAATCAAACTTACTGAGATCCTCTGCATTAACATTAAAACGACCTTCAGCCTTTCCTTCAGATAAATAAACTCCCAATTCCTCAACATTTGCCCTATTCATAATATCCAATTCACCAGTCCATTCTTTACCAAAAGCCAACCGATTCTCTTTAACCAGAGCATCTGTCTCAACTTTCCCAATCACTTCTTCGGTTAAATTAAGCCCGATCACCACCATTAAATTTCTTCTAACACCTTCTACGGCCTCACTTAATACTTTACCATGAGTCGGTTGTCTAACATGATACAGTCGCTGATCACTCATTAATTCATTTAAATCCTTCCAAGTAGCCCTATAACGACTATCTCTTTCCTGCCATCTTTTTTTATTTTCCTCTTTTAGAAAGTTAAACTCAGGATTACAAGAATCTTCAATTTTAATTGGCTTATCCATAATTTTAAAATTAATTTACAGCAATTCTACTCTCAAAAATCCCTATTCCGCATCATCCGGCTTCCCAGCAAGAATAGCGATAAATTTAGCAATTCCCCAAGCCAACACAGCATAAACCGCAATCGCAATCAGGCTCGCCGGCTCAAACACAGCAGTTGTCTCAACCCCCGTAGTTGTAGCATTGTCAAAAACAGCCCGGAACGGAAGCACAAAAATATCTGATATAGCATAGATAAAACCTACAAACCCACTGGCAGGATTTGCTCCGGTGATTTTGAATGCCAAGCGAAATAAGATCAAAATCTCAATCGCCCCAGCAATGTAATAAACAATCTGTTGCAGATTACGATACCTAGGCTCCTTAACAACGACTTTTCTTAATTCCTCTGGCATAATATTATTTAAAGTATTACTACAATTGATATTAGTCCTTTTACTGTAACAATAGCAAACAATGAAAAACAATACCGGCTCCTACCTTTTCGCCACCACCAAAGAAAACTACGAAGATTTTTCCAGCAGCCGAGTCCTCTATGGCCACTCGGGAGCAACCAATTTCCCCATCCGACTCCTCAATGAAATCTTCTTAAGAGCAGCCCACTATTTACTGTCAAAAAATCACCACGGCCCCTACACAGTTTACGATCCCCTCTGCGGCATCGCCTATTCATTAACAGTTATGGGCTATTTACATTCAACTCAAATCAAAAATCTAATCGGCTCAGATATAAATACTGACGCTCTGGAAACCGCTAACAAAAATATTTCTCTACTACAAAACTCCGGCCTCCAAAAACGCCTCGAAGAAATCCAAACCCTCTTCGAAAAATATCAAAAGCCCTCTCACGTCGAAGCCGCCGAAAGCGCCAAAAGATTACTCACTCAAACCACAGAACATCTACAAACAAAAATTTTCCCCCTCGATATTTTAGGCGATCAACCACTCCCCTCAACTCTCAACAAAGTCGACATAGTTATCGCTGATTTACCTTACGGAGACCTAGCCAACTGGTCCAACACCACATCAGAAAATAGCAGCCAAATACTCCTCAAAAAACTAACTGCAGCTCTTAATAATTCTCATATCATTGCCCTGATAGCAGATAAAAAACAGAAAATTGCTCACCTTGGTTTTAAAAAAGTTTCTTCCTTCAAACTCGGCAAAAGAAAAATAATTTTCTTGGAAAAACTGAATACAAATCAATAAGCTCTCTCAAAATAGAAAGAGAGATTATCTTGTTTAACTTGACCATCTTCACAGTAAGCACTAAAGGTGAAATTATTTTTACCCACATCTAAATTCTCCAAGTCTCTACTTATTTGGTATTTAAAAGTTCTATCCCCCAAGCCATAATCAGTAAGAGTGTAATTGCTAATATTATTTTCCCCTACAACGATTTTACTACAATTACCCGTAGTCCTTCCTGTAACAAAAATCGGCTCATTATACTGAAATATATCCAAATAATCAGTTTCTATGAATGCAGACTGAGTACATTTATACAAATCATTACTAAAATAATAACCTGCATCACAATAACATTGATCGCCCCGCGCATGAGAGTTAGTACCACAAGACATTTCACATTGTCCCAAAGCATTACGTTCATAACCAAAAGTACACAGGCAGCTATCTCCAACTGAAAATTCATTATCCCCGTAACACTGCTTTTGGCAGGAATTTGTAGTATCAGACCAGCTATAACCAGTATTACAATAACAGGTTTCTCCACTCAAATATTGATTATCTCCACACGTCATTTCCACACACATACCAAAAAAATTCTTCTCATAACCGTACATACATCCACACCCTTCATAACCAGCAATTTGATTTTTCCCACAAACCAATTCAGGCTCTTTTTCATAAACAAAAGCCCTAAGACACTGTCCATTTTGATATTCTAAACTGGCACAGGTTCCAGAAATTAATAGACCATCTTTAGTTTTATAAGTACTACAAACAAAGTCTTTAAATAATTTATCTTGGAACTGATCTTTAATTATAATATTTTCTAAGCAAGTACTTGAATCGACCACCCCTTCCCTTTCAGTGCCAACTACAGTACATCCATTCAAGAAAAGAATTACAACCAAAATATAGAATTTTAATCTCATATATTATATTTATTTTATTTATTCACAAGCCAACCCATCGCCATCTCTATCCAGGTCATAAATATCATTGTCAATAACCCTAACTGGCCCTCTTACATAAGCAGGTCCATTCCCACTACCACCAGCACAATCCACATCACTTGCCACTGGTACACATCCTGAATAATTTTCATCACAATCGGCAATCCTTTCTTCTTCCTTCTCCTCAATTTTCATTTGAACCTTTTTTTCAGTCTCAAATCTTTCTTTTTGCACTTCTTTATTAACGGTCGATTTATTTTTTGTTGATTCATCACACCCTAACAAGCAAAAACAAGAAATAATCACCATCAGAAAATACCTCATACAATATGTATAAATAATTCTCTTATAAGTTACATTTTCAGTGACTTTAAACAACTACCTTAAGTCATTTATCACTTTTCTATCATTATTCTTATCTAACAAAATGCATCGCCGTCACCCCACAAGGAAAATCCTTAGTCGCCTGATGAACTAACTCAATTCGATCAGCAACTTTAGCAAACATCGAAATCCCCTGCCCCAGAATAATCGGATTCACAAACAGTCAATAATCATCAATCAAATTCCCCTCCATCAAAAGCCGCACCACCGACGGACTCCCAAAAATCAAAATATCCTTCACCTCTCTCTGCTTAATTTCTTTCAGCTGCTGAACCACCTCCCCACCAATAAAAGTAGTTTTATCTTTCTGCTGCCCCCTCATCGTATTCGAAACCACAATTTTCTCCACCGAATTATACCAAGCCGAATGCTCCTTATCATGCTTACTAGCATTCGCCGCCTCCCCCGCCTTAGGCCAATAAGCCTCCATCATCTCCCAAGTCGTCCGCCCATACAAAGCCGTATCAGCCTTATCAGTAAAATTTTTCACAAAATCAAAAAGCTCATCATCAAACTTAATCCAATCCATCTCCCCTTTAAGCCCGGCAACAAACCCATCAAGAGACACATGCATTGATACGATTATTTTTCTCATCTGATATTTTTCTTAAATTATGCCTACCTGCCTTTCATCTTAACCCAGTTTAAACTTCACTCCAATAGCACCCTTAAAAGGGGAATTTGATGATTTAATGAGTTAAGTTGATTAGAATAATTTTCACAGTGAATTTCAATACGTATTTTTTGCATAAATCGGCTCTTTTTGGTAATCTTTCGCCATACCACATGATAATGTGGAGTAGTGATTTTTAAGAAAGCTGAAGCAAGAAGTAAATAAAAGCAGCAACTTAAAAAGAGCGCTGAGCTTGGCTCCGAAAGGATGAGAACTAAGAAATTAGTTAAACCAAGCATGAGGAAAGCTTATTTTCTCAACCTCGCAGGGCAGGGGTAAAACCCTCGCCCAGCCGAAAAGAAAAAATAGGCTTGACTCACCCCCATACCAAAATGAATTTCTTAGAAGAACTTAGCAATATCAAAACACTTCAAAAATCCTGGAAGCAAGTTAAGCGTGGGAAAAATAAACAGCAAAGAAGTAGTTCAAGAGGTATTGATAATATTTCAATAGAGGACTTTGGTAAAGACAAAGATACTCTAAGAATAAATTTAGAAAGCATTCAATCCGACTTAATAAATAAAACTTATAAGTTTTCAAATTTCAAACCTGGCCTAATTCCCAAGCCTAACAAAGAAAAAGATAGATTAATTTCTATACTTACAATAAGAGATCGTGTCGTGCATAGAGGATTGCTACATATTATTAACGAAAAAGCTTATCCTCAAATAAACAACGGGGTTAGTTTTTGTGGAATAAAAGAAGATACTTTTAAAAAACCCAAATCTATTAAAACTAAATATAATATACCAAACGCTATTAAAAAATTGATAGAAAAAGTTCAAAGTAATAATTTTTGGATTGCAGAATCAGACATAGTAGGATTTTTTGATAATATAAACAAAAAAAGATTGAAGCGGAAGATTAGTAATATTTTAGGTAATGACAAATCTGTTCAGTGGCTACTAGATGAATTATTAAATTATGATATATCAATATCAAAGGAGTTTTTGAAAAATCCTCGTGTACCCGAACTCTCAAAAATAAATTCCAAACTAGGAATCCCACAAGGAAGCTCAATCTCTCCACTATTATCAAACATCTATTTATTAGAATTTGATAAATATTTGATGAAAATTTATGGAGACAGATATATTCGATATGCAGATGATTTTATTATTTTATGTAAAACAAAGAAAGAAGCTAAAAAAGCAAGAAACCACATAAGAACACAGCTCAAAAAAGAGAAATTGAACATAGCTCCTGATAAAACATTCGTGAAAAATTTAAAAACAGATAGTATTAATTTTTTAGGTCTAAAAATCAATAAGTTTGGCATAACAACAAAAGTAGAATTGAGTATAGTTAGTAAAGTATTCAATGAAAAAATTTTAAATCCAAATAATAAAATTTACACAGTCAAAAATTTACCTTTATCAACCTCCAAAAAGACTATTAAAATGAAAAGTATAATAAAAGGATACTTTGAATTCTACAAACACTATCACTCTAAAGAATTATTTGAAAAAATAAACACTCTAATAAACAAGAAAAAAGGGGTTAAAGCAAAAATATTTCAACAATTAGAGTTATTTAATCTAGATAAGACATCACCTCTGATACCTTTAAGTGACTGGCTATCATTGTTTAATTAATTGAGCATCGCACATCTCAATTCAATGCCCCCTTCCCTCCTCCCCAAAATTCCAGTAAAATCC
>JBOFLO010000043.1:0-4802 GCA_051657905.1 Candidatus Altimarinota bacterium
TTTGTCTACCACACCATCAAAATTCTGTGGAAAACCAATTTGAACAGGTAAATTTAAAGTTTCACGGGCTAAATCGAGAATTCCAGGCATTTTTACGGAAGCACCAGTTAAAATAGCACCAGCGGGTAACATACCGTCACGGTGGATTTTGGCCAATTCGTCCTTAACTAAAAGGAAAACTTCATGATAACGAGCTTCAATAATTTCAGCCATGTGTTTCTTGGCAACTTTTTGAGTATCGATTTTGCTGATTAAAGAGAGATCGATAATTTCACGATCGTTGACGTCCTGCGGAGTGCAAGTGCCGTATTCGATTTTGATTTTTTCGGCTGTATCGATGGAAGTGCGCAAACCGATGGCAATGTCATTAGTTACATTTTCACCACCAACCGGAATTACGGCTGTGTGTAGAGTTGTTCCTTCTTCAAAAACGGAAACGGAAGTACCGCCGGAACCAATGTCGATAACCACGACACCTAATTCTTTCTGACGTTTGGAAAGTACGGCTTCGGCTGAAGCAAGGCAAGAAGGGATGATGTCGTCAATGTCGACACCGGCTTGTAGAACGCATTTTTCAATATTCTTAACTGTAGGAACTAAACCTGTGATGATATGGGCTTCAACTTCAAGACGAATACCCGTCATACCAACTGGATATTTGATGCCTTTTTGATCATCTACGGTAAAGGATTTTGGAATGATACGAAGAATGCGGCGGTTGGAAGGAATAGAAACGGCTTGTGCTGCTTCTAAAACGCGATCAACGTCGTCTTCGGTGATTTCATTACCGCTGGAAACAGCGATTACACCCTTGGAATTAATGGATTCAATATTATTTCCGCCTACTCCTAAGAAAACGTGATTAATTGGCTCTCCGGCCATTCTTTCAGCGTCTTCTAAAGAAGAGGAAATACTGTTAATTGTTTCTTCAACGTCAATAATTGCGCCTTTACGCATACCAGTAGAAGGGGCAATACCGACACCAATAATATTGGGAACCTGAGAACCATCGTCAAGGGTTCCGACGACTGTTCTGATCTTAGAGCTGCCAATATCTAGACTTGCGATTACTCTGACTTTTGCCATTGTATGAGGTAATAGGAGTTGTGAATTTTTGTTTTTTCTTACAGCAAGGATATTATCCGAAAGAAAAGTATTTTACAAACATATTTAAGCGAACAGTCACAGAGAAATTCTGCTTTTCAAATCAAGGGTGCAGGGTCTTTATTGATTTGAAAAGCAGAATTTCTCTGTGACTGTTCTTCCGATGAATGTTTTGTAAAAAGCTTTTTGGTTAATCCTAGAGAGGGAAAAATGGTTAGAAGAGGGAGGATTGTTGTTCGGTGGCTAGTTTTTGTTCCATTTGGCGGGCTAGGATGTCTAGGGGTTTGATTAGGGTTCGGAATTCTAGTTGCTCTAGTTTTTGTTTGGCTTGTTCGAAAGGGATGGTGTGGATGTGGCAGTTATTTAGGTCTAGTTTGATGGACATATCGCGGATGATTGTGGCCATTTTTCTGCTTAAATAGGCCATTTCTTTATTTTCTTCGAGTTTCTTTTTTTGACTAGCCGTGAGCTGATCTAAATGTAAATAAAGATTGTCTAAATTGTCGAAAGTTTGGAGCATTTTGACAGCTTGAACGTCGCCAATTCCTTTTACTCCGGGGATATTATCGGAGGCGTCGCCGCGGAGGGCTTTGTAATCGACGATTTGGTCGGGGCGGAGGCCGGTTTTGACTTGAACGCCAGTTGGGTCATAGGAAGCGGTTTTGGTGATACCCATTAATGGAGTAACAACTGTTACTTTGGGACTGACTAATTGGAAAGCGTCTTTGTCTCCAGTTAAAATAACTGTTTGTAAATCTTGTTCCAGTTCAGCCTGGGCGGAAAGGGTGCCAATAATATCGTCGGCTTCGAAGCCTGATTGTTGGAAAACGGGGATTTGGAAAGCTTCCAGAATTTCGAATAAACGGGGTAATTGTGGATAGAGCTCTGGGGGTGGGAGGCTGCGATTGGCTTTATAATCTGTAAATTCCTCATGACGAAAGGTTTTATCCTTGTGGTCAAAGGCGCAGGCTAAATAATCGGGTTTTTCTTTTTGAATAATCTCAAAAAGCATCTTAGTGAAGCCATAAACGGCGTTCGTGTAATTGCCTTTAGAATCCTGCAAAAGAGGCAAAGCGTGGAAAGCGCGGTGGAAAATGGCATTTCCGTCAATCAGAAGTAGTTTTTTCATGGGTAGAGCTATGGAAAAAAGAGTGATTTTTTGGTAGAATAATAAGATTTCAAATCAAAAACAAATATACATTGACCAATTCTGTATGCCAACTGCTAAATCAGTAATGAAAAAATCCACGAAGAAAGTGATTAAAAAAACAGCGGTTGTTCATAAAACTGCTGAGCAAATTAAAGCTGAGAAACATGCGCATTTAAGACAAATTCTGAAGGGGCATGTGGTGAAGAAAAAAGTGGTTTTAAAAAGTGGTGTAGCCAAGGAATTGAAACCTGCGAGTGGAGAGTTTGGTGATAAATATTTGTCATTACTATTAGAAGGAAAAAAGGCAGCGAAAGGAGAATTATTTGGTGGTGGTGAAGTGAATTTGGCCAAGACTCCGGTAATTTTGATTTTTGCTAGTGAACTCAATGGGGAAAAAGAATTAATAAATAGAGAGGAATTATTTAAAATTTTGGAAGGATGTCTGGTCTTGAATGCGAAAATTGTGGTTGTGGATACAGAGCAACCATCAGATTTGAAGAATTTAAGTGAATTGCAGGGCAATCATGATCATCAAATTACTTGGTATAATCCAAAGATGGATGAAAGTGGGCAAGGGCGTGAGGAAAAGGAATTAGACAGATTGCTGCTGGCAGCAGACATGGCGGTGATGTTTAATCATCATTTGGAAATGATTCATTTAATGATGAATTATGGAGTGGTGGTGATTGGGGATGAGAAGTCGCCTTTGTTGGAAAATTATAAACCTAATGAGGAGAGTGGAAATGCTTTTGTGTTTCCTAAGAAGGATGCTTGGGGGGTGTTTTCGGCAATGGTTAGGGCGATTGAGACTTTCAAGTTTCCATACGACTGGAAATTTATTGTTAAAAAAGTTTATAAATAAGCTGGATCCGCAGAAGCTAGAGGGTTATTTTATTTTTTCAAAAAGGTTTACCGTATAAGGCTTGGCAGGGTTTTTACTTTTTATTTTTGAAAAAACAAAACAACCCTCCACCTTCTGGGATGAGCTTTTTTGAAATTTTTTGATTATAAATTTTCGATAATAGGAATTTGAGAATAATTATTATTCCATTTGCGAAAGACTAAATAAAAATCCCCCAGGCTCTTTGGAGAGAGTGGGGGATTTTTTGACTTTCTTTTAGTCGAGGGAGACGTTGCCTCCGGAGGAGGAGGTGCCCTGGATGTTTGTGGTTAGGGTTTGGATGTTGGCGATTACGTCGTTGAAGTTGATGTAGCGGATGATGTCGAGACCGATTAATCTTCCGACTGTTCCGACGATAACTACTGCCAAGATGGTGATGATCAAACCGATGATAGAGTAGCGGATAGTTCCAACGGCTGATTTGATTTTTTCTTCATTACCACCAGAGAGAATAAGTGAGAAACCTCCGACGAAGATGAAAATTACTGAGAGCAAGCCGGCTGCAATAATTGCATAGGCTAAGCCTTTATTAATGATATCGATAACATTGTAATTTGAGGCGGAATCAATGATGGTATTTCCCATGATTTAAGATAAGGGATTAGTGTCTAAAATTACATTACCGGAAAAGAGAACTTTGAGCAATTATACGCCTAGATCAGCATCTACATTAGCACCGGAAGCTGTAGATCCATCTGGTTCAACGATTTTCAAATTGACTCTAGCGTTGTTTTTAGATCCAATAACTCTTAGCAAAATTCTGATTGATTTAGCAGTTTGTCCGCTTTTACCAATTACTTTACCCATATCTTCTTTAGCAACTTTCAAAGTAATTAATACGCCCATTTCATCGACTGTACGATCAACTGCAACTTGATCTGGATGATCAACGATTTGCTTAACTATATATTCAACAAAATCTCTGTCCTGAGTTTGATTCGCGTCCATTGAGTTAATTTGGTTAGATGTTAAAACTCTTTTTATTTAAATTAAGCTGCAGCCTGTTCAGCTGGAGCAGCAGCGGCTGGTTGTTCAGCACCACCTTTTTTCTTTGCAGATTTTTTATCTGGAGTGAAAGAGATGTATTTTTCCATATCTTTTACGCCGTTTTTCTTCAACAAAGAAGCTACTGATTCGGAAGGTTGAGCACCTTTGGAAATCCAGTATTGAATTCTTTCAATATTAAATTCAAGAACTTTTGGAGCTCTTGTTGGAAGGTAATGACCTAGAACTTCCAGATTCTTGCGTTTAACAGCCTTGTGATGATCTGCTACAACAATTCTGAAACTTTTTTGAGCGGTTTTACCAGTGCGAGTAAGTCTGATTCTTAACACGAAATTTGCGGGTTAATTGTATATAAGCTGGGCTTAGTGTAGGGTGGAGAGCTGGGATTGTCAAGAAAATGTTGTATTGCAACAATAAGGTGGCTTTTCGAGCTAGTGGAAGCCATATTAAGTGTGAAAAGCTTAATTGGCATTTTCAGAGGATAGAGGAGGCAATTTTATTTTAACAATAACTTTTTTGACGGTTTCCTGGCCGAACTTTTGGTTGAGACCTTGTTGGATTAAAGTTTTTTTGGTGGAGAGGTGATGCATCCAGGTGGAGGCAGTGGCGCCGAGGATGAGGGTGTGATCGGAGAAGGAGATA
>JBOFLO010000044.1:0-7653 GCA_051657905.1 Candidatus Altimarinota bacterium
AAACCTCTTCTCAAATCATCTCCCCACTCCAATTCATGATAAGCAGATTTAATTGAGCCGGAAGTTACAATTTTATCCGCCCACAAAATATCCTCTTTCCTAAGGCCATCCTTATGAACTTCCACTGCGCGCATTTGCACGTTCAATTCCGGATATCTGGCAAAAACTTTTTCCAAATAATGAATTTGTCTCTCTTCATTATTCAAACAAAGCAGATCTAAAACTAATAATTTCATATTAAATTAAAAAAATTTTTCCATTTGCTGTCTATTTAATGCAACTATTCTAGTCATTTCCCCCTCAGAATCAACTGCATCAAAAATTCGGCTTTCCGCCAACCAAACTGACCCACGTTTAATTTTCACTGTCGCCGCATGCTCATTTTTACAATCCGCTTCCTCAAAATTTTCCACACCCGAATGTGCCGCCATCCATCTTTTCATCGCTTGCACATCAGTAAAATGTGGCGGAATTAAAATCTCCTTTTCCTCATACATCCCTAATTTCTTGAATCCGCCCCCTTTCACAATCGGTATCAAAGAAAATAAATTTTCCATTCTAGTTTTGTTGCGGAAATCTCGCATTTGTTTATTCACCCCATTTAATCTTTCAAAATCCTTACTCATTAAATTATGAATTCTTCTAGCTCTCTCTAATTTTTCCTGATCTGTTTTTAGCTTAGCAAATGGTCGTGAATCATTAATTTGCAAGCCGGCAATTGAAGCACTGTACAATAAATTTCGCCCATCCGGCGTCCCCGACCATTTATCAAATAACTGTTTGGATCGTGATTCAGGATTTATCGAAGCTGGCACTAAATCAAATTTATTTTGCATCACAGGCAAGAATTTCAAACTGCAATCAACCTCTGCCAAAATTTTATTTACAGCCGCTCTAATTTCCAATATCTCATCCAAAGCAATTATTTCCCCCGGTTGCACATTCGATTTCACCTCCAGCATAACCGAAGTCTGTTCCATCGAAACTTGTTCAGCAATTCCAGGATTTCTTTGCCGCATTTGTCCCATCACCCATTCTGAAGCAGGCTGATCATCAATCAATTCTCGGGCCAAACCATTCTCCATTCCAACAATAAATCCCTCCATTTCAATTCCCACGCCGGTTTGTAATTGTTCGAAATTTTTCATAAAAATTTTTAAGTACTAAAAAACCCCTTCATTTGGAAGGGGTTGTAGATCAAATTATTGAACAGCAATTACCCCTTCACTTTAAAGAAGTTAAAACAGAAGCAACCAAAGTTTTGAGAAATTTTGTTCATATTTATCACTTAAGCATCAGTAAAATAAATCATCATTTTCTCCAAGTCAAACCCACGCGAATACTTCACTGCAACAAAACTTTCTTGGCAAGCCAACTGATTTGAAAAATCTTCACTAAAATTTTAATCTCAAAACAGTTAAAAATAAAAAAATGTTTCAAGCTAAATCTCTCCAAACAAATATTATTAATATCATTATTATCCCCTCCAGCGCAGAGAGGTAGTTTTTAGCTAGACTGAAATTACACTCCCCTCTGCGCTTAACGCCGGAGGGGATTTTTTATTAACAAAAAAAATTAATCACAAAAATCATGCTTACACTCAAACAAAAAACTTTAGGAGAACAAATATTACATGTTCCAAATATCGAAGATGAAGCCGGAATTCTCGGACTTCCCGGTATTGAAAAATATATGTTGCGCATGCTTTCATCACTCGACCCACAAGATTACGCCATCATGCCCGCCAATACAAAAAACGAAACGGAAGAAATGTTCGATCTCTATCGCGCTTACGGAATTCCTCATATCAGTTTGGAGAACATTCAATATTTAGATTACAGCGCAAAACAAACTCTTTCCCAAGCTATTCTAGAACAGCGTCATCAGTTAAAAAAATTCTTTCAAAAAACTCAGCTCGCTCAAGCAGTTTTCCATCCTTTCATTCACAGTTATGAGTCCGATCAGATGGCCGAACAATTTCAGGTCACTCCCACCTCCACTGCCGCCAGTTCTGAAATAGTTAATAACAAATATATCAGTCAAAAAGCTTTGCATGAAAGAGGCGTTTCCACGCCACTCGGACAATTGGTTCATTCCCTTTCCGAAGCTCAAAAATTCGCCGAAAAATTACTCGCCAATGGCTACCCTGAATTTTCTTTTAAAATTATCCGCTCTGCTTCCGGCATGGGAGTTTTCAAAATTACCGCCGAACAACTTCCCGAATATTTCCAAAAATATTCCGCCGAAGTAGAGGCAAATGGTGTACTACTCGATGGCTGGATTACGGCTTCTAAAAAAGCTTCTCCCAATATTCAATATTATGTCAGCGATACCCCCGCTGAAGATTCTTTCATCTCCTGTTCCGATCAAATTTTGGAAGATTTAGCCCACAAAGGAAATATTAATTCTCCGGAATTATTAACCAACAGTCCGAAATTATTAAGCGACTGCCAGGAAATTCGCAACTGGGTTCGACAGCAAAATTATCGCGGAATTATCGGTATAGATTTCTATATCACTGAAGAAACAGAACAAGGAATCCCCTATTACATGGAAACCAACGCCAGAATTAATGGCTCCACCCCCGGTGCTTTATTAGTAGATAAATTACATGGCAGCACCACCCAAACTCACTGGGGAGTTCAAAATAATATTTACGTTCCGGAAAACAGCACCCTCAGCGATTTTATGGGCAGCCTGGAAAAATCCAAATTAGCTTATCAACCCGATACACGTCTGGGAGTTCTACCAACTAATACCAGCGCCATGGCCACTCATAACAAAGCTATGGTTTTAGTTATAGGCAAAACCCGCGAACATGTCCGTGAAATGCTCGATGAACTTTATAATTTCCAGGACAATAAGTTAACTTAAAAATATTATCTAAAAAGTTTTGCTTTGATTTTCTTCCCTTTGCGCACCCAACCTCGAATCAACCCCGGCGTTGTAAAATCAAAAGCAATTCTTCCCTGACTATCAATAATTATAAATCCACCATAGCCATTAATTTGCGCTTTAAAATATTTTCGCGCCTCCTTGGCCGCTTTTTTCGCCTTATAACCCTTAAAATAAATACTATCAGAAATATATTTAGCAAAACTGGTACGAATAAAATCCTCCCCAATTCCCGTACATGAAACCCCACAAGTCAAATTATCAGCATAAGTCCCACAGCCAATCAAAGCCGAATCCCCAGTTCGTCCATATTTTTTATTTACCAATCCCCCCGTGGAAGTCGCCGCCGCCAAATTCCCATAAACATCAAAAGCCACCGCTCCCACCGTCCCCTTCTTGTCCACCTCCCCACCATGATCCAATCCCGCCCGCGCCTCCTTTTTAGCAACTTTTAATTGAGCAACTCTATTCTCAGTCACAAAGTATTCCGGCTTCGCCTTAGGCAATTTCTCTTTACTGGCAAATTTCTCCGCCCCTTCACCTATCAGCAAAACATGCCCACTTTTCTCCATCACCCGCCGCGCCGCCGACACCGGATTTTTCACGCTGCTCAGTCCCGCCACCGCCCCTGCCTGCAACCCCCGCCCATCCATAATCGAAGCATCCATTTCCACTTCCCCTTTCTCATTCAAAACCGAACCACGACCGGCATTATAAAGCGGATCATTTTCCAAAAGCCGCACGCAATTTTCCACTACATCCACCGCTTGCCCACCCGCCGCCAACAATTCCTCCCCACTGGCTACAATTTTCTTCAAACTCTCCAAAAACTCCTTTTGCTGCTCTTTAGAAAACTTGTCCACAGCCCCACATCCCCCATGAATAATCAGCGCATATTTGTATTTTTTCCTAAAAATCATTTTATTTTGTTTATTTTCGCTATTTTAATCCATTTTTCCCCTAATTTCTCCCCAATTTCATCAAATCCCCCAACTGATTCTTGACAAATTTAAACAAAACTGGTCTAATTAAATCTTATCAAAATTTGTCATGAAAAAATCACTACTTCGTTCAACTAATTTGGATTCCCCGCGAGAAGTCCTGCGCACGCGTCTTTATGAGTTGGAAAAAATTCTTCAAAGTGATTTGGCTGATCGTTTTTGTCGGGATGCGTTAAATATGAAATCATCGGAGGTTCGTCAGCGTATTGCTGATCTATTATTGCCATTGGAAATTGGTAAAGATAAACATGTAGATAAACTGGTAGATGAGGATAAAATTGACGACTCTATCAACAGAAATTTAAGTTACGAAACTATTGCTGAAACTTCAAATTTAGCCGAAAGCTATGTTAAAAAAATTCAGTTACGTCCAGATTATCGTGAAGCTTTGAGTAGCTATCGTTTTGATAATCAAAATCTTTTAAAAGAATTTTTGCCGGGACTTGGCTTTCGCCGTCTTGACCATTTAATTCCTGAAGAAAGTGTCTATTTCGCTTCTTTGTTAAGTACTGAATTTTGGGACGATGTTCATCAAGATATTCCGGATTTAATCAGAGCAAATTTACGTCGAAAATTAGCTGAATTGTATTCAGGTGATCAGATAGTTTTACCTACGACTCCCGATCAAATGTTAAGTCTACCAGGTTTAGATCCGGTCATCTGTTCTGCACATCCTCTAAACACTCCTGGCATTCTTGCTGTTCCTTTTGCCGTTGACCCAAACTATCCAATTTGGACTACTGAATCAGCTATTCCTGAAGCAGGCCAACAAATAATTTCTTCCCGTTTCAAAGTTTCTTTAAATAAAGGTTTTCCACTCTTTCTAAAAGACGCCAGCGCTTATTATGGCACAGAAAATCGTTTCACAGTTTACCGTGGTTTAGAGGCAAGTGATTTTGCCAGATTATTCCAGGGCATACAAAAAGTATTAACTGATCAGGCTATCCCTTATAAAATTTTGAAAGCTAAATAAATTATCAACAGACCAAAAAATCACCTTCATTAATAGGTGATTTTTTTATTTCCCTCGACCATTTTTATCCGAATCCGGATCCAGCCCCGCCGCCTCTCTGCCCTCGGCAAAAATATCAGCCACGTCGGACGCTCTAAATCCATTTCCTGGGATTCGAACCGCCGGAAAAGCCGAATTAGAAGGACTTCTATATGATGGTGGTCTGACTGCTGGTTTTGGCCAATTATGATCAGTTTTTTTCGGATCAATCGTTGCATTAGCTTCCATCAAAATTTCACTGGTGATGGCTTTGATTGTGCTGGAACTTTTTTTCGAATCAAATTTATTCAAATATTTTCTGGCATCTTCCCGAACTCTTTCATTATCATGATTACCCGCATAATAGGTAAAATAAGAATCATATTTCTCAGAATAATTCTTTAAAGTTGCAATAATCTCTTCCGCCGATTCACCTTCATTCAAAAGTCTGGTCAAAAACATCGTCAAATTCGCTCTTTGAATTGGCACGCTAAAACAATCATTCATCGCTCTTAAACAGTCCTTTAAATGTGGATTGCTGACGTCGATTAAACTATCGCGTCCTTTTTCTTCCTCCTGATTTGAAGCCTCTAGCTCAGGCCAAGTTTTGAATATCTTCTCCGACATATAATTGATTGTTATACTTAAAAAGCTAAATTAAAATCCCAAATTACGCAAAATCTTCCCCTAGACAAGCCATCCCGAACATCCTTCAATCATAAATGATTCTTTTTTTGTCACCTCTGCATAATTCCTGCAAATCTTCCGGACTATCTATCAAAGTTGAAATACTAAAAGTCGTATCATCGTCGAACTTACTCATCCCAGAATAAAAATTCCGGAAATTATCGTCAAATTCATAACTATTTCTGGACATTTTTAAACTCGCCAAAGTCCCATCAACTATCGTATCTAACTGACTCTTCACTCCATTAAATTTTGTCATCCCATCCGAACAAGCAATCACCACCAAAGGTGTTTTGCTCTTAAAATGAAATGTTCTGGTTTGCAAATTTGCCACACTGCTACTCAAAAAATTACTCAAGTATCTGCTTCCATCTTCACAATTTGTGCTACTCACCACCTCGCCAGGCGTCACAATAATAATTGGCGAATCGCCAGCCCATAGCATTTGAACACTCTTAAAATCCCCTCTTTCCTGCGCCATCACAGCCGAAAAAGTAGTCTGAAAACTACCACGTGTTAGCAGATTGCCTCTTTTAATAGTCAATTTTTTATTCAATTCTATCAAGGCTTCTTTAAATTTCTTATTAAATATCTCACGCAAATCAACCGCCTCCCCTAGAAATAAATCCGGTTCATTCACAATCAGCTCGCCAAATGTTTTTTGAATTTCCTCAGCTCCTAATTCAGCTTCAGTTTTATCCTCCAAAGTTTCATCGACATACCTCTTGTTTTCCCCAGTCCCTCCCACTCCATCTGTCACACTATTAATAACAATCCTTACTAATTTTCCTCCCTCCATTCTGTAAATAGTTTTTGCTAGTGGCGGCCCATCTTCACCTTTGGCCTCTCTGATGTACAAACCTCTCTGCACATTATGTTGAAATTTATTTACAGCACTTTCTTTTCGCAAAGTTCTCAAAACTTTATCTGAAGTTTCTTTTGCTAGTTTGTCCGCTTCTATATCAGCTTTTTTTCTCATCAAAGGCACGGGCGTTTCAGCCGTTAATCCCGCCAATTCACTAAATTTTTCCAGCCAACGACTCATTTGTTCAAGTATTTAATTTATCCCAAGCGCTTATTTTACCACGAATTCATATTTTGTAAATAGTAGTCTGCCATGCCATTAAAAAAGGGCCGAAGCCATGCTCCGACCCATCTTTAACTGAATTTATCTAGCTATTTGCCTTAATAAAGTCCAATACCTCTTTATGATGATTAGCTACCTTAACTTTCGGCCATATCTGAGCGATTTTCCCCTTAGGATCAATCAAAAAAGTCACTCTCTCAATCCCCATGTATTTCTTCCCAAACATACTTTTCTGCTTCCAAACACCATATTTCTCCACCACCTCTTTTTCCGTATCCGCCAGCAATGGAAACGGCAAATGATATTTTTCCACAAATTTATCATGCGATTTCAAACTATCCACCGAAACCCCATAAATCTCCGCCCCCACAGCCGCATAATCCTTAGAACTATCCCTAAAATTACAAGCCTCAACCGTACAGCCCGGCGTATCGTCCTTAGGATAAAAATACAAAACCACCCATTTCCCCAAAGAATCCTTCAAACTATATTTCCCCCCTTTACTAGAATCCAAACTAAACCCCGGCGCCACATCCCCCACCCCCAACAACATTTTTGATTCAGACATAAAAATTTTTATAATTATTTTACCCACCAATACTACCACAAATCCTCTACCCACATAAAATCCCAACTCCCAAAAACAAACCCCTGATTCCAAATAATCACCGGACAAGCCAACCTGGGGAAATTTTACCTTTTGGAGAAATAAAACTGTACCCCTTTCTCCAAAAGGTAAAATTTCCCCAGGTTGGCTGCCAGTAATTCTATTTTAAATCAGCTCATTTTTGTTATAATAGTTGCGATATTTTATAAGAAACACATGAAAAATTTGAAATTATTGGCGGTAATGATGTTAGCTATAACTTTATTAGCAGGTTGCAGCAGCGAACCAAAACCCCCTGGCAAATACGCTAAATTAGCTCAATGTTTAACTGAAAAAGACGTTGTTATGTATGGCGCTTTCTGGTGTCCACATTGTGCTAATCAGA
>JBOFLO010000045.1:0-8184 GCA_051657905.1 Candidatus Altimarinota bacterium
CCGGAGGTGATGATGTGTTCGCTGTATTTAATATTGTGAATATTGGGTAGGACTTTTTGTAAGAGAGCTTTGCGTTCTAAAAGTGGTTTGTTGGTAAGACTTTTGCCTTGATAGGAGAGAATATCAAAAACGTAATAAATTAATTTTCCTTCGCCGGTGTGACGATAATTTTGTAATAGTTGAAAATCGGAGCGGCCGTTTTCATCCAGCACTACAACTTCCCCATCTAAAATCATTTTCTGCTGAATTTTTTGGAGAGAGTTTATAATGGGGGCGAATATTTCTTGATAAGAAAGGCCGTGGCGGGAGACCAAGGTGGTTTTATTTTTGGTGATATCAGCCAGGGCGCGGTAGCCATCCCATTTGATTTCGAAAATCCAACCTTCGCGATTGAAAGGTTGTTTAGTGAGAGTGGCCAGCATGGGTTTGATTTTCAGCTTTTCGTGTTTTAGCTTGGTGAAGGTGGTGCTGGGTTTTGCTTTGACGGAAAATATTCGTGGTTTGCTAGGAGTGGCTTCCGGATGATCGGTTTTCTTAATTAATAGCCAGTTTTTTGGCTGATTTTTCATTTGAACTAAATCATAGGCGCCGCGCATTTTTTTACCATGGGCGACAAAAGCGATATGACCTTTATTGAGACCGAATAATAATGCTTTTTCATTTTCACGACGGGTTTTGGGATTATCTAAAGCTGTGTAAGTTCCATGATCCCAAATTTTTACAATGCCGGCGCCATAATTTCCTTCGGGAATTGTTCCTTTAAATTTTCCATAAGCCAAAGGGTGATCTTCCACATGCACTGCCAAATGTTTTTCTCCGATTATTTGCGAAGGGCCTTTTGGCACCGCCCAGCTTTTTAAGACGCCCTCCATTTCCAAACGTAAATCATAGTGAAGATGGGAAGCATGATGTTCATGCACCATAAAAGTCAGAGGTTTCCCGGCATTTTTTAGAACTTTACCTTTTGGTTCGGGAGTTTTATCGAAATGTCTTTTTTGTTTGTATTTATGTAGAGACATATTTTTAAGCTCTTACTTTTTTGCGAGTTGGTTTTTTGGTGGATTTTGCTGGTTTGGTGGGCTTTTTAGCTTTGGAGTTGCTAGAGTGTTTGCTGTGGGTGTTTTCTAAACTTGCTTTTAGAGTGGCCATTAAATCCGGGACTTCGGTGCTTTTGAAATGTTTAATTTTTTGGAGCTTAGGTTTTTTACCTTTGGCTTTTGCTTCTATGATGGCTTCCAGTTTTTCGGTGTAGGAATCCTGATATTTGCCTGGTTTGAAATGTCCGGATAATTTATCAATTAATTTCATGGCCATAATTAATTCGCGTTCGGAAAGTTCTGTGTGTTTTGGAATAATTTCGGCGGCAGGTTTTTTAATTTCTTCTTCAAATCTCAGCACATTTAAAATCAATAAGTCTTTTTCGGCTTTCAAGGCGATTAATTGTTCTTTATTGCGCATGACGAATTTGCCGATACCAACTTTGCGAGTTTTTTTCAGCGCCTCTAATAATAAATTATAAACTTTGTCGGATTTATGTTCCGGTCCAATATAATAAGGTTTTTCAAAATAAATCGGATCAATTTCTTTTTCATCGACGAAATCTTCAATTTCAATTACCTCTGATCTTTTTGCATCAGCCATTTTAAAATCCGCATCGCTCAAAATCACATAATCACCTTTTTGATACTCATAACCTTTCACTACAGAATCCCAGGCCACTTCTTCCCCGGTGGATTTACAAACTTTCACGTAACCGATTTTACATTGATCGGCTTTACGCAAATATTGAAATTTAAGCGGGCGGTCCTGAGAGGCGGTGTAAAGTTTTACCGGAATATGAATTAAACCAAAACTGATTGCTCCTTCCCATAATGCACGCATAGGATAAATTTATTGGCTATAATAAAAATATTAGATTAAAACGGACAATGGAGCTAGGAAAAATTTTGATCAAAGTATGTGTTTTAATTTTTTGTTTGAGATTTTTTTAGGAAAGCTATTTTTTCTGTGCGAGTAAGGCGCTTTAAAAATGCTTCTCTGCTGCGGGCGGAACCTAAGTCGGGAAGTTCTTCGGAGTAAATCAATTTTACGGGGCGGCGGATTTTGGTGTAGTGGGCGCCGGACTTTAAATTGTTATGCTGATGAATTCTTTTTTCTAAATCATTAGTTGAGCCAATGTAAAAAGTTTGATCGGAACATTCGAGAATATAAACACAAAAAAGCATAATAGATTGGCAATAGAAACACTTCTGATGTATTCTACCACCAGAAGTCTTATTTTTTAAAAAACTTTTCTATGAAACATATGAACATGGTGGATTGGGTGGCTTTTCTTTTAGTGGTAGTTGGTGGTATTAACTGGGGGTTGATTGGTTTCTTTAGTTTCGATTTAGTTGCAACTATTTTTGCTTTCGCTCCAATTGTTGCACGTGTGATTTACTGTGTAGTTGGTGTTGCGGCTCTATATACAATTTACATGGCATCCAAAATGAACAAAGCTTAATAAGCTTATTAAAAGGTTCTTTAAACTCCTTCATGAATTTGAAGGAGTTTTTTTATAATTCATTCCAAGCGATTGGTTTTTCTCCGAGCGATTCTAAATATTGATTGGTTTTGCTGAAAGGTTTGCTGCCGAAAAATCCGGAGTGGGCGGAGAAAGGGGAGGGGTGGGCGGAGCTTATTATCAGGTGTTTTTGAGTGTCGATGATCTTGCCTTTTTCTTGGGCGTATTTTCCCCAGAGTATAAAAACTAAATGTTCTTTTTGATCGGAGAGGCATTTGATGACGGCGTCGGTGAAGGGTTCCCAGCCTTTTTGTTGATGGGAGCCGGGGGTGTTAGCGCGCACGGTTAAAGTTGCGTTAAGAAGAAGAATTCCTTGTTTCGCCCAATTATCTAAATTGCCGGTGGTGGGGATTGGTAAATTTAAATCGCTGTGGATTTCTTTGTAAATATTTTGCAGAGAAGGTGGGAGGCGGACTCCATCGTTAACTGAGAAAGAAAGTCCATTAGCTTGTTTTGGGCCGTGGTATGGGTCTTGGCCGAGAATTACTACTTTGACATTTTCAAAAGGGCAAAGTTCGAAAGCACGGAAAATATTTTTTCCTTCCGGATAAATAGTCGCGCTGGAATATTCTTTTTTTACAAATTTAATTAATTCTTCAAAATAAGGTTGATTGAATTCTGATTGAAGATGTTTTTCCCAGGATGGGTGAATTTTAACTTCGGGCATGGTGGAATGATTAGATTTAGGCCATTTCTTTATATTCTTTTGACAATACTTTGTAAGCTTTGGAGTTCATGGCCAGCAAGGTGACAATTAAACCGATAATACCGGCAGCGATGAAAACCAGCGCCAGACCGCGTCCAACTCCCACTCCGAACCAGCTACCAATTAATTGAGCTCCTGCACCTCCTTCGCTCATAAATGGAATAAAGATATATTGGGCGATGGGACCGATCATTAAAGCGGTTAAAGGCGTAGCGGACCATTCCAGACTTTGGGCGAAACCAAAAACTCTTCCCTGTCTTTCAAAAGGGACAACTTTTTGTAGAACAGTTTGTTCGGAGGCTTCGGCTAAAGGCATTAAGCACATATTGAGGAACATGCAGGCGGCCAGCAAGATAATCCAAGGTTGGATGGGGAATAAAATACATAAAGACCAACTGGCGATATTGATTAAGAAAAGTGTACGTAAGGGTTTTGAGCCTACACCCTTTTTGGAAACGTATAGCCCACCAATAATGAAGCCAATGCTGACAATACCCCATAAAGTTCCCCAAACCTCCACAGGTACGAGAGAAAGGCCATAGGCATCCATGGTAGCCATAAAAACTCCGCCTAAAAAGTTATTGAAAGTGGCGAAAAGCAGCAAAGACATTAGGCCGGGAACAGCCAGAATTACTTTGATAGTTCCTTTAATATCAACTTTGTTTTTCTTTTCAGAACCATCAGAATGAGCAATTCTTTTTTCAGGAATATCCAAAAATGTCAGATGAACAATGGCGAACATAGTAGCGGCAATTACGAACATTAAAACCCAGAACATGCCACCGTAAGCCAAGAGGAATCCACTGATTAAAGATGTACACATAAAGGAAATTCCAAACAACATACCGGAAAGTCCGTTGGCTTTGTCGCGATGATCGGCGGGGATTAGTAAGGAGACTAGGGTTGGGATGGTGATGGAGCGAATGTTGCCAGCAATTACACCGAGCATTAGTAGAATGATAAAAGCCCAGAGTCTAAAGCTGGTCAGGTAGGAGAATTCTTGGATGGGGGTGAGGAGGTAGAGCGCTAGTCCGGATAGGAAAATGCCTAAGGAGACTAGGCTGGAAAGCATCATCACGTCTTTTTTCTTGTTATGATCGACCAGGGAGCCGAACCAGAAACTGGAAAAGGTTGTTACTATTAAATAAATTCCTCCAACTAAGGCGGTGGAAACTACGGAGAGAGTTTCTAGATAAACCCAAAAAGTAATAGCAAACCAGACGGTGTTATTTGCGATGGAGACGATGAGGGAGTTAAGTAGGGCGCGGTAAAAAGTTTTCATGAAAAATAGTTAGGTTCGATTAATATAGCGGAAAAAATAGTTGGGATGAAGCCAAATTAAATAATTTTGCGTGGGGCGGAGGGTTCGGGTAGGTCTTTGGGCCAATCTATAATTATGCGGCGGAATTGTTGGATTTCTAATGGTGAGAGTTGGCTGAGTTGTGCGGCGGTGGCTTGATCGTCAACAGGGATCCAGGTGCGGTACTGTGGGTCATTGCCGTCCGTCCAGTCAATGGTTTCGTAAAATTCATAGAAAAATAATTGGCCGCATTGCAGGCATTGTTTAAGATGGCGCATTAAATGTGAATCTTCGCTATAGGTTTTGATTACTTTGAGGGAGTTTTTCAGGTCGTCCGCTTTCACGCCCGAGCTGGTCCAGAGATGGCACTTGGAGTTTTCGGTGATTTTATACATGGAAAATTCTAATTGTATTCATTTGTAAGGAAGCTTATCATATTTAGGAAATAACCTTTAAAATTATATGAAAAAATTATTAATTGTAGCTTTGTTGATGGTGATGGCGGGCTGTAATAGTAATAGTGTTAAAAATCCGGAGCCGGTAGTGATTAAGGATACTAATAAGGTCGATCAAGTGGATCATTCGATGATGAATCATGAAATGATGGTTGCCAATGATCAGCAATTTATTGAAATGATGATTCCCCATCATCAGGAGGCGATTGATAGTTCGAGAATTATTTTAGCTAAAACTGAAAATGCAGAATTGAAAGATTTTGTGCAGAAGGTAATTGATGCTCAGACTAAGGAAATTGCTGATATGAGAGGGTGGTATGAGCAGTGGTTTGGGATGGAATATGCGGATGGGGGTATGTATATGCCGATGATGCCGGAATTGGAAAAATTAGAGGGCGAAGCGGCTGATCGGGCTTATATGACAGGGATGATTGGGCATCATCAAGGCGCGATTATGATGGCGGAGCAATTGCAAAAATTTACTGAGCGGGAGGAATTGAAAAAATTGGCTGATGATATTATTATTTCCCAGTCTGCGGAAGTGGCTTTGTTAAAGAACTGGTTGAAATAATAATTAAAATTTATGAAAAAAATCTCATTGAAGGATATTGAGCTTTATGATGAATTTGTTTATGAAACTTGGGTGAAAATGCCAGGCATTAAGGAGGAAATTGAGGTTTTGATAGATATGGGGTCTGAAGATGAAAAGAAAATTCAACCGATGCTGGATTTTACAAATAAATTTTTAGAATGGTTGGTTGAAAATGATTTGGAAATAAAGAAATATGCGGCCAAAAAAATGCTCAAGAATAAAAATAAAAATTGGCTTGAAGCTAAGGAGAAGCCGTTAACTGAGCAGAATTTTATAAATAGATTGGAACTGAGTTCGCTTAGTATAAATCGGGATAAATCTTCCAATCTCTTTTATGATGCGGATGATATGTTTACTGATCATGCGGTAATTATTGAAGCGAGCAAAAATTTTAAATTAACGGACGCAAGTTTATAAAATTAATTAAAAATCATGGCGGATAATAAACGGGCTTTTAATAAAGCTAAGAATTTGGCATTAGCGGGGGATTATCAAACTGCCTTACCTCTTTTGGAGAAATTAGTGGAAAGTGGCGATATAGAATCAAAAGCAGCTTTGGTTTATTTGTATGCTTTTTTATTAAGATGGGATGATTTATTGGCTCCTGCCTGCGATGTATTGATGGAAACTGAAAAGTATTTTACGGCGAATGTTTTTGATGAATTTGCGCTATTAATTGGCACAATGGGGCAGGAAACAAAAAAATGGGTTGAGCTATCTGATTACATAGATAAAAATGTTTTGATGGATAAACTGGGTAGAAGAGAAAAATTAGTAATAAATGACCTGAAGAAATTTTTACAAAAAAAGGGGGATGTTAAGAAGGTTTTCCCGGTGGTGGAAATGCCCGAAAGATCGGCTGCTGATAGCGCTAAACATTATAGAGATGCCGTTGATAATGTTTTTATAATCAAACCTAAATTTAAAGATCCCGCTAAAAAGAATGAATTAGAGAAACATTTATTTGCTTTGGCCGTAGTTTTTGATCAGGAGGAAGAGATTTTGAAATCTTATAAACCTAAAAATCCTAATTTTAGCTATCAGGATGCTGTAATTGTCGCAAAAATTTATTTGAAGAAGGGGGAGAAAACCAAGGCTTGGGATTTAATTAAGAAGACTATTAATACTTGGTATCCAGTGGATAGGGTGCAGCTGATGCCGATGGAATTGTTGGTGGAAGATGACTTTCGGTCATTGCTGGATGAGAAACAGCGGGAGTTTTTGTTGAAGAGTGCGAAATGTGGAGGGTAATATAAGAAAAATATTATGTTTTGTTAATGCGGGGATGATATAAGGAAGGTGTTTAGAATTTAATCTGGGATTTGTGCGAACTATTTTGAAGAATTATTTCGGGTATGATGAATTTCGGCCTTTACAGGAGGAGATCATTGATAATGTGCTGGCCAAAAAAGACACTTTGGTAATTATGCCAACTGGGGGTGGGAAATCGCTTTGTTATCAGTTGCCGGCGATTAAGCTGGAGGGGCTGACTTTGGTGGTTTCGCCTTTGATTGCTTTGATGAAGGATCAGGTGGATAGTTTGAAGGCCAATGGGGTGCCGGCGGAGTTTATAAATAGTTCATTGTCGACGGTGGACATTGAAGAGATTCAGTGGCGGGCGGAGGAGGGGAAGATTAAGATTTTGTATATTGCGCCGGAACGTTTGTCGGTGGAGGCATTTCGGGAGTTTTTGGGGAAGATTAATGTGCAATTGATTGCGATTGATGAAGCGCATTGTATTTCGGAATGGGGGCATGATTTTCGGCCGGAATATCGTAATTTAAAAAAGTTGCGGGGGGATTTCCCAGAGGTGCCGGTAATTGCTTTGACGGCTACAGCTACGCTTAAAGTGAAGAAAGATATTATTGAGCAATTGCATTTGCAGTCGGCGAAAGTGTTTTCGCGTAGTTTTAATCGTGAAAATTTAAGTTATGCGGTTCAGCCTAAGCGAGGGGTGTTTGATCAATTACAGGTGCTTTTGGAAAAACATAAAGATCAATCAGTGATTATTTATTGTTCTTCAAGGAAAACAACGGAAGAATTAGCTTTGGATTTACGAAAATTAAATATTACAGCGGCGGCCTATCATGCCGGACTTGATCCGGAAAAAAGATCGGCGACTCAGGATAAATTTATTCGTGATGAGATTAATATAATTGTGGCGACGATTGCTTTTGGGATGGGGATTGATAAACCGGATGTGCGTTTGGTTGTGCATTATGATTTGCCGAAAAGTTTGGAAGGGTATTATCAAGAGACTGGGCGTGCGGGGCGTGATGGTTTGGCCAGTGAATGTGTGTTGTTTTATTCCTATGGGGATAAAATGAAGCAGGATTATTTTATCAGACAAATTTCGGCGGAGGACGAGCGAATGATGGCCGAACAGAAGCTGGATCAGGTGATTGAATTTTGTGAATTGCAGCATTGTCGACGGGGGTATTTGCTGAAATATTTTGGAGAAATTTGGGAGACGGTTAATTGTGCGAGTTGTGATAGTTGTATCACTCCCAAAGAGGAATTTGATGCTACGGAAGTAACTAATAAAATTTTATCAGCAATTATTCGTAC
>JBOFLO010000046.1:0-5621 GCA_051657905.1 Candidatus Altimarinota bacterium
CGGCGGTTTCGGCAATGTGAGAATCGTGAGTGACGATAATAGTGGTGAGGCCTTTTTCTTGATGAATTTGGCGAATTAATTCGATAATTTTTTTGCCTGTAGAGGAATCCAAATTACCGGTTGGTTCATCGGCTAGTAAAATTCCGGGTTGCATAATCAGGGCACGGCCGATGGCGGTGCGTTGTTTTTGTCCTCCGGAAAGTTGTTTAGGTAAATGATGACGTCTTTCGGTTAAACCTAATTCCAATAAAAGTAAATCAAGTTGTTGCTGTTGTTCTAAATTAATTTGATCATGCTGATTTTTGATGCGGAAAGGCAAAGCGATATTTTGTTCGAGATTTAAATAATCGAGTAAATGGAAATCTTGAAAAACAAAACCTAAATTTTGATTACGAAAACGGGAAAGTTTGGAGTCGCCGAGTTTAGAGAGTTCTTGGCCATTTACTTTTATATGGCCGCTGGTAGGGCGATCAAGTCCGCCGATCATATGTAGAAGTGTGGATTTTCCGGAGCCGGATGGGCCGATGATGCTGACAAATTCTCCGGGTTGAATACTTAAATTGAGTTTATCGATAACTGTTAAAGGCTTCTGCCCCAAAGCATAAGTTTTTTCCAGATCAATAATTTCAATCATGGCGGGAGGATTTTTTGTTTGTTTCATGAAAAAAGCTATAACGCGTTGTAAAAGTTATAGCTTTTAAATTGTGAAAAAGAAAGTTTATCCGATTGCTTATTCTGGTATTACGCGAGTGATTTTGCTGAAGTAAGTGTCGTAAAATTCTTTGAATTCACCAAGTGTTTTTAAAACTTTTTTATCATCACCAACATTGAGGAATTTAGGATTCACTTTTACAGAAATAGTTCCTGGAAATCCGTCCTGTTTTAATTTAGTAAGAAAACTTTCAATAGGTAGTACGCCATGTTGAGGAGGGCTGTAAGGTACGCCGTTCTTCACATTTGATAAATGCACATGTACTAAATATTTTTTCAAAGTTTTGTAAACTCTAATCAAATCTTCTTTTTTGGAAGCGATACGAGTTGTATCTAAACAAACGTGTTTGAAATTTTTCAGATCTACCAAATTATTCATAGCATGTTCAGGAATAATTCCTAAGATTGTTTGAGAGGGAGCATTTTCCAAAGCGATGGAAATACTTTCACGTTGGCGAATTTTAGGGATTTCATTTTTCAACCATTGAGTGTATTTGAAATCAAAAATTTTTGGCGCTTGAACAATAACAATTTTTACATCAAGAGCTTTTGCCATTTCTACAGCTTGTTCGATTTTTTTGGCACTGGAAGTGATGGGAGTGGATAAAGATAAAATAGGAAATTTATTTTCCTCCACAAGGGATTTTAAATATTCGAGATTTTGCGTGTCGAAATTCTTGGGATCGATATTAAGGTCGATTCCATTGTAGCCGGCGGCTTTCACCAATTGGAAAATACGATTTAAGCCATAGCCTTTGAAACTATCCGTGCAAATTGAGAGCATTTTGGGCTGTTTTTATTTTTATTTAGGTCTATTTTAACACAAAATCGGGGAAATGTTTAGGGGGAGGGAGGGGTCGGAGAAGGGGAATTGGTTGACTGATTGGTTGATTTATTTTATATTGCATTTGATTTTGCTAAATAATGCCAGAATTTGTGTCCTGGTGACGCAATAGGCTAAGAGTTAGCAAAATGATCTTTGGAGCTGTTATGAGGAGTTTTCTCACAAGGTGGTGGAGCGTTCTTGTGGTGAGTGCGCTGCTGATTGCCTCTTTGGTGGTTGGTGAGAGCTACTCAAGCTACTCAAGGTTGTGTGTCCTTTTGTTTGGGACATTCATTGCCGCTAAGGCTTTGACAAACCTACTGAGCAAAAAGACATAGGGGCCGAGTTATCCAAAGTCCGTGTGACCGCTCCGGTAATAGAGCGGTCAAAACCTAAATTATTTAAGGGCGATTTTTTCCAATCCTCCCATGTATGGACGGAGAGCGCGAGGGATGGTGATTGAGCCATCTGGTTGTTGGTAGTTTTCGACTACGGCGACCCAGGTGCGGCCGACAGCTAAGCCGGAACCGTTTAAGGTATGAACGAATTGGGTTTTTCCTTCTGTAGATGTGCCTTTGTAGCGAATTGCTGCGCGGCGGGCTTGGAAGTCGGTGAACCAAGAGCAAGAGCTGATTTCGCGATAAGTGTTTTGAGAAGGAACCCAAACTTCTAAATCGTAAGTTTTGGCTGATCCAAAGCCCATATCTCCGCCGCATAAAAGTACTTTGCGATATGGTAATTCTAAAGCTTGCAGAATTGCTTCGGCATGGCTGGTTAATCTTTCTAGTTCGGCTTCACCTTCGGCTGGTTTTACAAAGCTGACCAATTCTACTTTATGGAATTGATGTTGGCGGATAATGCCCTTAGTGTCTTTGCCGTAACTGCCGGCTTCGCTGCGGAAACAAGGGGTTAGGGCGCAGTGGCGGATAGGGAGGGAATCTTCTTCGAGGATTTCGTCTCTATATAAATTGGTGACAGGGACTTCGGCGGTTGGGATCAAGTATAATGAAGTTTCGCCGTGGGGGATTTTGAACAAATCTTCTTCGAATTTTGGTAATTGGCCGGTACCAAAAAGAGATTCGGCATTTACTAAATATGGTGGAATTACTTCGTCATAGCCATGTTCAGTTTGTTTTTCTAACATGAAGGCAGCCAAGGCTCTTTCCAGTTTTGCCCCAAGGCCTTTCATAACTGAAAAACGAGTTCCGGTGATTTTGGTGGCACGATCCAAATCTAAAATGCCAAGTTTTGTACCTAATTCCACATGATCTTGGGGGTTTTCAATTTTAGCCGGTTCGCCCCAACGCATGATTTCTTTATTTTCATGTTCGTCTTTACCTTCTGGAACGCTGGCGTCAGGTAAATTTGGAAGTCCGCTGGCGATGTCAGATTGTTGTTTTTGTAAATCTTCCAGTTGTGGTTCGATATTTTTAATCGCTTCCTTTAATTGTTTACTTTTTTCCACTAAAGCTGCTCGGGCAGACGCGTCGGCGGATTGAATTTCTTTGGATAATTTATTTTGTTCAGCCTGTTGATTTTCCATTTCTGTTAACAAATGGCGGCGTTTTTCGTCCAGCTCAATAATTTGATCAAGTAGAGCGGAATCAACTTTCTTTTTGGCTAAAGCGGTTTTAAAGTGGTCCGGGTTTTCGCGAAGTGCTTTAAGGTCGAGCATGATGGTAAATATAAAATTGTGACGCGTATTTTATAGCATGACGGGGATTTTTGTGCTAGAAATGTTGTTTGATAAAATAAAAAAGAAGACCCGTAGGCCTTCTTTTTATTGAAAAATTTGGAATTATTTCTGTTCAGATCCTTGATCATCCTTTTTTTCTCCCACAATTTCCCCTTCAGTAACATTGTCAGGATTTGGTCCAGCGTTTGTTTCGCCTTCTTTTTGTTCGACTCTTACTCCATCATCTGCTCCGGGAGTTGCGCCTGGTTGTTGGTAGAGGCTGGCTCCTAGTTTTTGTACGTGTTCGGAGAGATCGTCGGAGGCTTTTTTGATTTCTTCGGTTGAGGCTTCTGGGTTTTCCATGATTTTTTTCAGGGCGTCGATTTTTTCCTGAACCGGTTTTTTGATTTCTTCGGTTACTTTGTCGCCGCTGTCTTTGAGAGTTTTTTCGGATTGATAAACTAAACTTTCAGCTTGATTGCGAGTTTCAATTCCTTCCTTTTTCTTCTTGTCAGTTTCGGCATGTAATTCAGCTTCTTTTCTCATCTTTTCGATTTCTTCATTGCTGATATTTGATGAACCGGTGATGGTAATATGTTGAGTTTTGTTAGTACCTTTATCCATAGCTTTAACATTCAAAATACCATTGGCATCAATGTCGAAAGTTACTTCGATTTGAGGTACGCCACGTGGGGCATTAGGAATTCCATCGAGAATGAATTTTCCTAAAGATTTATTATCAACGGCCATATGTCTTTCACCTTGTAAGGCGTGGATTTCTACGGCGCCTTGATTGTCTCCGGCGGTGGAGAAGACTTGGGATTTGCTTACTGGAATAGTAGTGTTGCGATCAATTAATTTTGTGGAAACGCCGCCCAATGTTTCAATACCTAAAGAAAGGGGGGTAACGTCGAGCAAAATTACGTTTTTAATATCTCCTTGTAAAACACCTCCCTGAATGGCAGCACCAAGGGCTACTACTTCATCCGGATTGGTTCCGCGATGTGGTTCTTTGCCGAAAATTTCTTTTACTTTAGCCTGAATTGCCGGCATACGAGTTGATCCACCTACTAAAACGATTTCATCTAAATCAGATGTGTAAATTTTGGCGTCGTCCAAAGCTTTTTTGCATGGCTCAACGCATCTTTCTACCAAACCAGCCACTAAATCCTCGTATTTAGCACGAGTGATTTTCATGGTTAAATGTTTTGGTGCGCTGCTGGAATCCATAGCGATAAACGGCTCATTGATTTCCACTTCATGCTGGGTGGAAAGGGCGCATTTTGCTTTTTCGGCGGCGGATTTAATTCTTTGTAAACCGATTGGGTCTTTGGATAAATCCAAGCCATGTTCTTTTTTAAATTCGGCAATAATCCAGTCCATTAATAAAGCATCGAAATCATCACCACCTAAATGCGTGTCGCCGTTGGTGGAAAGTACTTCAAAAACACCATCGCCAAGTTCAAGGATGGAAACGTCGAAAGTTCCACCTCCCAAATCGAATACGGCGATTTTTTTGTCTTGGCCTTTTTTATCAAGACCATAAGCGAGAGCGGCGGCAGTTGGTTCATTGATAATTCTTTTTACTTCCAAACCGGCGATTTTGCCGGCGTCTTTGGTGGCTTGTCTTTGTGCGTCGTTGAAATAAGCTGGTACGGTGATTACGGCTTCAGTTACAGGTTCGCCCAAATAAGCTTCGGCGTCGGCCTTTAACTTTTGCAAAACCATAGCTGAAATTTCAGCCGGTTTGCGTTGTTTTCCTTCCAGCATAATTTCTACTTCGCCATTACTACCTTTGGCTACTTGATAGGAAACTCTTTTAATTTCATCTTGTACTTCATCAAATTTTCTACCGATAAATCTTTTGGCAGAATAAATAGTGTTGGTCGGGTTAGTTACGGATTGGGCTTTAGCAATGCTTCCCACTAATCTTTCACCATTTTTAATAGCGACGACTGAAGGAGTAGTTCTTTGACCTTCGGCATTATTAATTACTACTGGTTCGGTACCTTCCATTACAGCTACGCAGGAGTTGGTTGTTCCAAGATCTATTCCGATGATTTTTGGCATATGGATTGGATAATATTATATTAATTTATTGATTTTAGGATGAGTCTTCTGTGTTTAGCACTCGCTATTTTAGAGTGCTAAAAGTGAGTTGTCAAATCTGTTAGTTTAGTTGGCTGCTTGAGGGCTTTCGGATTGTCCATTTCCCACGCTAACTTTGGCTGGGCGCAGGACTTTGTCTTTTAAGAGATAGCCAGCTTGGATTTCTTTGATGATGGAATCTTGTGCGCCGTTTTCTGTAATAATGGCTTCGTGTAAGCGAGGATCGAAAGATTGTCCGATTGTGGAAATTTTTTGTAAACCATGTTCACTGAGGATACTTTCCAATTGTTTTAGAGTCCCGAT
>JBOFLO010000047.1:0-16027 GCA_051657905.1 Candidatus Altimarinota bacterium
GGTTGGGGTTGGGACTGGGGTTACTTCTCCAATAATGGGGGATGTGGAATCAGAAACTTCTATTGAACCGATATCGTCGGCAACACCAATTGGTCTGCTTACACCACGTTGATCGAAAGCCGGAGCAAATGCCGCGCTGGCTGCGTTGATGGCCGGACTTCCGCCGCCGGGTAGACGGCTTAAAGTTGTTCCACTGTTAAGAGCGAGAGCGCCAAGCAAGGCGCTGGAACCAGTAATATCACTGCCGATAGTAGGACAATTGGTTGGGTCTTCGATTAAATTATTACCGGAAGAATCGGAATCTCCGGGAGCGTCTTCGGTACAATCTGGACCTGTTGGAGCGGTATTTCCTTCTAAAATATTATTGGCCCAAGTGGTAGTTGGGCTATCGATGTAAAGTCCTCCTCCAGCCACGACAGCGGTATTGTTGGTGAATGTGTTATTAAAAATTGTGTTGATACCGCCAACAGTAATAATAGCTCCACCATATTCAGCGTCATTGGAATCGAAAGTACTATTGGTAACGTCGAGCGAGCCATTATCAATACGAATCGCTCCTCCATATAGAACTGAACTATTGTTAATAAAAGTTGAACTGTCCACATCTACATCTCCGGCGCTTGAATCAATAAAAATTGCTCCTGACCCGGCCTGAGAAGTGTTGTCAATAAAAGTGCTGCGCTCAATAGTCGCATCAAAGCCATTGGTTACATAAATTGCTCCCCCGTGATAGGCCGTATTGCCATCGAAAAGTGAATCTTCAACATTAACATTCCCGGCAAAAGCTGCAATCGCTCCACCATAACCGGCACTTCCGGATGCATCCACAACGTTGTCGATAAAATCTGAATTGGTAACTAAAACAGTACCACTACCAACCGTAAGAGCAGCTCCGAAACAAGTAGTGGCTACATCGCCACAATCATTGTTTTGAAAAGTTACATTGTTGATATGATGCCCTGTAGCGCGGGAAATAAAAATTGCACCATTTTCGTCAGTACTATTGTTTTCAATTGTACCACCATCAACATTAATGTCAGGCGTTCCACTATAAGAATCTGCATAAATAGCCGAACCGTCACCATTACCTACCACATTTCCGGAAGCGTTAAAATTGATGGCGTTTAAAATATTATTGTTACCAACATAAATCCCTGCTCCTCCGCCAAAACCAGTAGCCGTACTATTGTTGGTCATGGTTACATTGGTGAGGTTGAAAGTGGTTGCGCCACCTCCGCCGTCCAAACCATATATGGCACCACCGTCGTCGGTGGCATTACAATTATCGAAAGTTGTGTTGGTGATATTTACTGTTGCTCCATTGAACATAAACATACAAGCGCCCGAAGCGGCGGCACCATTAATCAAATCTAAATCGTCTAGGGCGAAGATGTTGGCGCCAATATTTACATTAAAAATTCTGTATAAATTTGCGCCATCCAAAATAATATCGTTGTCACCATCTAGGGCGAGGGCGGCGGTGATGTTGGGTAAATCAGAAGTTAAAGTGATGGTTCCTGCTCCACTGAAAACTATTGTATCTGAACCAGAACCGGCTGTACAAGCGTCAACAGCGGTGTCACCGTTAGCGGCATTGATAGCGTCGCGCAATTCGCAATTTCCACCCGAAGCGTTGTCGGAAAGTGCATTGACAGTAATGGTGGCGGCTTGTGCTACTGAGGCTGAGGCGAAAAATAATCCGGTCACCGAGATGACTTGTGTTAAACGGATTAAATTTTTCTTGAGTGAAGGGGGAGTTAAGTTCTCCATATGGGTGAATTAATTTTGAGCTGAAATTGTTGAGCGTCTTTTTCGGGAAATTAAAAAGGCTGCTAATAAAATTATTAGTAAACTTCCTCCGGCCGCCCAGTACATCCAAGAATTATTTTCGGAAGGGAAGGTGATTGCTCCGTCGGCGGAAACTGTGAAAGGAATTTTCAAGGTTTCAGATTGGGCGCCATCACTGCGGCGATAAGCTGTTACATAAACTACGTGTTCGCCTGGCTCTAAATCGGATGGAGCGGAGAGACGGAAATCTTCGTCGAGGGAATCGGCGATTAAGGCCGAACTTACTACATCGGACTGCCAGTTGGCGACAACCTTGCTTGGTTCTTTAATATTCCCGGCAAGCACTGGACGGAAATTTCCCGGATCAACTTCAATTTTTAATTCGCCTAATAATGCTTCAACTGGAATTGGTTTACTTCCAAGAGTGCTAACCTCCGGATTTAAAACTTTCAAAGAACTATCAACCTTGAATTCCACTTCCTTGGAAAAAATATTTCCAACATGAGCCATGGCTAGGTAAGTGTTATCAATTAAAGATTTCTCCGAATCAAGCAAGAAAATATTATTGAGGCCGGTTGGGGTTTCACCTAAAAGCTGGATGCGATCCAAAAACTTTGCTTCCTGAGGATTTTCAGAATCCAGAGTATTATTTAAATATTTACTGAGCATATCCTGCACGGCCTGAGTAAATCTATTTTGATATTGTTCAGCCTTTTGAGCTTCATTTAAATTCTGATCAGCCTCCAGTTCGGCGATAATTGATTGGGAAATTTCCTCAAAATCAGCGCGGTCAAAAATGTAAACTTCAACTTCTCCTTGGGAAGTATTTACACCTTTTACGAAAGGCGTTTCGTCACCAGTAAGCATGTTGTCTTCCGGTGTGGTGATAACTAATAATCCAGAGCCGGGCTGACCGTCGGATTGACGTGGGTTTGTTCCTAAAGTTAATTCTTCATATGAGTCGGAGAAACCATCTCCGTCAGTGTCGGTTTCAGTTGGATTAGTTTGAGCGAGACATTCCAATTGATCGGAAAGTCCGTCGCCGTCGGCGTCACTGCTTTGAGAAATTGTTAATCCGTATTGTCCGGCGAATTCGGAGTAGTTACAAGTGAAGGCAAGTTGGCGTTCGGTTCGATTGGATTCACGACCGTAAATCCCGGAGCCGGTTATACTTGGATCAAGTGGATTAGTTTCGGTAATAAAAATTACTTGTTCACCTTCTAGATCAGGGTTTTCTAAATCCGGTTGGGCGGGGATTACTGGTTGGGTTGGGAGAGTTGGCTGTTGCGGGGTGGTTGGCAGAACAGGGGAGACTGGGGGTTGAACCGGAGTTTGAGGATTGGTTGGCTGAGTTGGAGTTTCTGGAGTAGTAGGCTCAGTTGGTTGCTGAGGTTGAGTTGGTTCTGTAGGTTGTTGGGGTTCGGTTGGAGTGGTTGGTTCTGTGGGTTGAGTTGGGGTGGTTGGAGTGCCGCCAGAAGAAGCTGGTTTACCGAATCCGCCGCCGGAACCGCCGCCACCTCCTCCTGAAGGTGGAGTTGGAGGATTTTCAATTGTGAAACTGGAAATATTTAAAAGATTACTGACATTAGTGGAGGCATCGGTAACGGTGATTGTACAGTTTGAATATGTTCCAACGGCAAGGGTGTTGAAGGTGATGGTATTATTTCCGATTGAAGCTAATGCGGTAGGGGAGGAACATGAACCTCCGTAGGTTATACTTCCCGCTTCGTCACTAGAGAAAGTATAGCTTGGATTTGTATTAGTAGATGGAGTGGTAACTGGAATTACTTCTGCAATTACTGGAGCTGTTACATCATTATCGTCATCGATAATTTCAAAATCCAAAGTGGCTGCTGGGGCTAGATCCCAATCGTCGTCAGAGTCAACAGCACTGACAGACAATTCTGCCGTATCAAAATTGTTAACGAAATCTAAGTCATCCTCGAAAGTATCAACAGTAACAGTTTGGGGAATATTCCAATTACCATTAGTGAAAGTTAAAGTTGTTGGAGAAAGGTCGGAGAGGGAAGGATCAAAAGTTTGAGCTAATAGCACAACATCAGTTGCTGGCTGTTGACTTAATTCGACATCGAAAGTGAAAGATTCGCCCTCGTCTACTTCTGCTGGGAGAGTGACATTGGAAATTAAAATTTCCGGACCGGTTTCATCATCAATAACTTCTATATCTAAAAATTGCTGACCAGCACTGTTCCATCCTGAATCGGAACTGTCGCCATTGACCTCAACTGTAATGAAAGTGCTGCCGTCAATATAATCTGGATCCTGGAAAGCTTCGACATCGACGAATTGGGGAGTGTCCCAGTTGGCATTGGTGAAAATAAGAGTTGCAACTGATACATCGGCTATGGAAGGATCGTCCGAGTAAACATCAAAAGTGACAGTATTTTCTGGCTCGACGTCCAAAACTACGCTGAAAGAATCAGTGTCGCCTTCATTAATGGGAAGTGGATTGCTGGCGGCATCGATGGTAAAAGTAGCAACATCATTGTCAGTAACAAAAACGTTAAATAATTTATTTACTGCTGAATCCCAGTCATTATCAGATAAGGCGTCATCTACGGAAACTGTGATGGTAGCTGTTTCGCTTGCGTAGTAAGCATCTTCGGGCGCATTAACCGTGATGGTTTGAGGGGCGTTCCAATTGCCGTTGGTGAAAGTGATAGTGGCTAAAGAAACTGCTGCCGATAAAGGCGTATCTGAAACGATATTCAAGACGACATCTGTGTCTGGCATGAGGTTTAGGACAACGTCAAAAGTATCGGTAGCGCCGCCTTCAGTAACCTGCGTGTTGCCAGCAGTTTGGGTGATAACAATTTCAGGCTGGGGAGCAGCATCAAAAATCATGACGCGATTGTTTCCGTTGGCGCCTTGAATTGAACCACTTCCATCAGCTACATATAAATTTTGCGTAAGGGAATCGTAAACAAGTCCGCTGACCTCTCGTCCGAGGCTGGATTGGGTGGTGGCATCAGCGCTATTGGTAAAATTAGTCTGACCCAAAACATTGATGGCAGGTTCAGCATTGGTGATAGAATTGATGTCAAAAACCATTACGCGACTATTATCGCTGTCTACGACAAAAAGTCTTTTGGCAGCCTGATCATAACTAATCCCTGTTGGAAGGTCCATTCGGACGCTACTTACTGCGGCGCCGGAATTAGTAAAATTGGTCTGACCAAGAACATTGATGGCCGGCTCACCATCGGTAATGGTAGCAGCATTAAAAATCATCACGCGATTGTATGACCAATCAGCAACGAAGAGTAAATCTGTATCCTCAGCATAGTCTATGCCGCCAGGACTGGCTAAAATTGTCTGACTGGCCGCCTCGAAGGATGTAGTAAAGTCGTCCTTACCGAGAACATTTATGGCGGCGACTCCGTCACTAATAGCATTCCCATCATAAACGAGAACTCGATCATAGCACCAATCGGCAACAAACAAACGGTTATTGCCATGATCGTAAGTTATCCCCCAAGGATTGCACATACCACTGGCGGTGAGAGCAATAGCGTTGGAGGTGAAATTAGGCTGACCAATAACATTGATAGCCGCCTCTCCATTGGTAATAGCGGCGACATCATAAACCATCACACGGGCGTTTTCCCAGTCGGTGACAAATAAACGATTATTATTGTGGTCGTAAGCTAGATCACTAGGTAAGTTTAATCCTGTTTGACTAGTAGCAGCAGCTGATGAAAGAAAATCAGGTTGTCCCAAAACAAAGTCTGGCTCTTTGTCCGGGAAAGTATGATCGGGATTGAGATTGTAAACTAAAATACGACTATTGAAGGAATCTACGACAAATAAACGGTCATTGTTGTAATCTATTTCTACATCAGTTGGCCCATAAAATCCCCAAAGATTTGGCCCATTATTCGGCCCTCCTTTGGTATAAATTGGATTTTCACTGAGGTCATATTGACCAAAAACATCTGCAGCCGGTTCACCATCGGTAATCGCATTTAGATCGAAAGCAAGAGTGCGGTTGTTATTTGAATCAATTGTATATAGTAAGTTATTAATGCTGTCATAAGTAATACCCAAAAATAAACTGTCAGTAGTGTCTTGATCAGGTCCAGCATTGCAGTTAGCAGTGGTGAAATCCGGCTGGCCAAGTACGTTAATAGCATTTTCATTATTGGTAACCGTAGTGATGTCAAAAATGGTTACCCGACAGGACCCTTGCTGATTGACGTAGAGTAAATTACCGTTAATGGTGATACCTTGTGGAATATAAAGACCGGCTTGGGTTACAAGCATACTGGTTGAATTACTGAAATTACTTTGACCAAGAACGTTGACGGCGTTTTCTCCATTGGTAATTGCTGTAACATCAAAAATGGTTATACGATTGGCACTTTGCTGAGCAACATATAAACGCTGAGTGCCGGCATGATAAGCAATCCCACGAGGACTGTTAAGCCCCGGCAAGGAAACAGATGGAAGGGTATTGGTAAAATTAGACTGGCCTAGAACATTAATGGCGTTTTCTCCATCGGTAATAGCAGTAACGTCAAAAACCGTGACGCGATGATTGCTTTGTTGGCCAACAAAAAGCCTTTGACCAGCGCTATCATAAGCAAGACCAATGGGAGCATTCATCCCAGCTTGAGTATTGCCGGCAGCGACGGTAGTAAAATTAGCCTGACCTAAAACATTCACAGCATTTTCACCGTTGGTGATTGTGGAAACATCAAAAACCATGACGCGATGATTAGCTGTATCAGCTACAAACAGTCTCTGTCCAGCGCTGTCATAGGCCATAGCTTGAGGTACGCCCAAACCTGCCTGACCTGAGGTGCGGGCATGGTCAAGCGGATTAGTTTTTCCTAAAACTGCGTCAACGTAGCGATCAGGAAAAGTATTATCGACATTTAAATTATAAACCAGAACACGACCTTCAGCTGCAAGAAAATACCGATGGTTAACATTATCAATCAGACTAGCATACCCAGTAAAAGTCAAGGCATTGGGACCGTCATTTGCCTGGCCTTTGTTGTAATAGGGTTGAGGGCTGGGGATAAGAATATCATCATACTGACCCAATACATCGATGGCATTTGCGCCGTTACTGATGAAGGCTTGGGCAGTTGGAATTGGTAAAATTAGAATAATTAAAAGAAAAACCTGAAGAAGGGCGATGGGTTTTTTGCTGAAGAGGTATTTGGAAAGGTTTATTAATGGCCGGAAGTTGGCAAAAATATTTTTGGTGAGGGAGATGGGCTGCTGTGGCATTGTTTTTAGATTATTTTGTTTGGAATAAAATAGCAAAAAAGGCCAGAATGATCAAAAAAAACGCCTGCAAAGCTGGGCAGAATTTCAAGTTCAAATTGACTGATTATTTTTTTATTTTGCCCAACAAAAAAATCCACCTGTAAAGCTCATATTTATGATGAGACGATACAGGTGGAAATTACTTTAAATAAGCCAATTTTTAAAGAGTGGAGATAGTCACTTTGTTAATTGTAACTGTTTCAACAGGTTTGTCGCCTAAGTCAGTTTCAACTTGGGAAATTTTTAAGGCAACATCCAGGCCTTCATAAATTTGTCCGAAAACAGAATGTTTGCCATTTAACCAAGGTGTTCCGTCGGCAGAGGTGACGATGAAGAATTGACTGCCATTAGTGTTAGCACCGGAGTTGGCCATAGAAAGAGTGCCTTGTAAGTTGGCTAAGCCTGGAGCAAATTCGTCGTTGAATTTAGTTCCTGGGCCTTTGTAAGAATGCCCGCCAGTTCCATTTCCTTTTTCGAAATCGCCAGTTTGAATCATGAAGTCTTCAATCACGCGATGAAAAGTTACGCCGTCGTATTTTCCTTCTTTTGCCAATTCAGTGAAATTTTTAACTGTTTCAGGAGCTTCGGAAGCGAATAATTTAGCTTTGATTGTGCCGAGAGAAGTTTCTAGAGTTGCGATAGTATCTCCGGATTTTGGAGCGGCTAATTGGGTCGAGTTATCCATAGTGTTTTGATTATCATTAATAGGTTGAGCTGTAATTTCACCGCCATAAGAACTGTAGCGATCTTGAGAAGAATTGTTTTGTGAGCCATTGGAATTTTGATTGGTTTGGGCAGAATTGCCTGTACAACCTGACAAAATTATTGTGAAGCACAATACAAGGGTAGCAATAGTTTTTTTCATAACAATTTGATTAAAGCAAAAGAGATTTTGGCTTAAATTTGAGTTTTTTTCAATAGGTAAAAAGGGCTTTAGAATCGTTTTGAGTGACATTTAATTTAAAAATGGTAAATTAGGAGCGTTATGGATTTTAAAAATATTATCGGTCACAAAAAGCAGCTGGAATTTCTGGAAAGAAATTTACAGGAGGGGAATTTGGCTCATGCCTATTTATTTGCAGGTCCGGCCGATATAGGTAAATTTACTGTGGCGAAAATTTTTGCCAAAATGATTCAGACAGAGGAGCTTTCGGTGGAGGAAGCACACGCTTTGAATGGGCAGATAGAGAAGGGGATTCATTTGGATACCATGGTTTTTCCTAAAGGCGAGGATGATTCTATTAAGATAGAAACGGTGCGGGGAATTTTGAATAATTTACAAATGAGTGGAACGGCGAGATATAGGGTTTTGGTGATTGAGGAAATTGAGAGGATGACGCCGGAAGCAGCCAATGCGATGTTGAAAATGTTGGAAGAGCCGCCGAGCAAAGTTATTTATGTTTTTACTACTTCCAAGGCGGATTTGATATTGGAGACGATTATGTCGCGGGTGAGAAGAATTGATTTTGGCGTGATGAATGAGGAGGAATTGTTGGTGGCTTTGAGCAATAGATTTAGATTGAAGGACAGTCAACAATTAGGCAGAGTAGCGAGCCTTTCGATGGGTCGGGTAGCCAAGGCTTTAAAGCTAATGGAGAATGAAGAAGTGTTGGAGACTTATGAGAAGTTTTATTTGGAGATTAAAAACTTTTTGAAAAATAAGCAGGTTAGTAAAGGATTTGGTTTTATCGGACAAATTCATAATGATCCATTGCTGACCAGAATTTTTATTGATTTGGCTTTTACGGTAATGCGCGAGGAATTGATGTTGGCTATGAAAAATGGTGATGAAGGTTTAATTTTGGCGAGAGTTGCTAATATTGAAAAATTGTTTGAGTTGAAGAAACTTTCGGAAACCAACGTTAATAATAGGCTTTTATTGGAGAATTTTATTTTAAGTATTTAATATATGTGGGAAATAATAATTTTTGCGGTTAGTTTGCTTTTACTGGGAGTGGTGTTTGTACATCGCTGGTATTTACTTGAGAAAGGGCAGTTGTTTGGGAAAATGGTTTTGAAGAGGGGGATGAATTTACCAAGTAAATTAACTAAGGAAGATCATGAAGTTACGGTCAAGGAAATGATTCCTAAGGCTGATACTATTGATCCGAAATTGGCGGTGAAGGGTGATGTGCTATTTAAAAAAGCTGAATTGGCTTTGAAGAAAGGGGACTTGGATGGAGCGGAAAAATTGTTTATTCAATCTATTTCCATGAATCCTTCCAAAGTGGAAACTCATGCTAGATTGGGTTCAATTTATTTGAATGATCAATCATATAGTAAGGCTGAATTAATTTATAGAAAATTAATTATTACTGATCCGGACAATCCTACTTATTATAGCAATTTAGGTTTAGCGCTTTTCCAACAAGAAAAATTTGAAGATGCTAGAGCGTTTTATGAAAAGGCGATTGAGCTGGATGATCAAAGACCGGGGAGATTTTATAGTTTGTCGCGTATAAATTATCAATTGGGGGATTTTGATAATGCGATTTTAAATATTCAAAAGGCTATTACTTTGGATCCGGAAAATTTGGATTATGGATTAACTTTAAGTCATTGGTATTTTGAAAAAGCGATGACGGCAGATGCAAAAGTTATTTTGAAAAAAATCCTGCATCATTGGCCGGAGAATGAAGAGGCTTTGGCGATGATGAAGACGATTAATGAGCAGGGTGGGGAGAAGGGTAAAGAAGATGGAAAGGAAAAATTGGAAGAGAAGAAAGAGGATTAATATTTATTTAAAAATCCCCTGGCTAGCGGAAGGTAGGGCAGGGGATTTTTTGTTGAAACTTACTATAGAGTTGGGGCAATTGGTGGTTTTTTGGTTTGCTTGTTTCTTAATGAGAAGGCAGCTCCACCGATTACTAATATTCCAATCAAGCCCAGTATATATCTCAACCAATCATTGGTTGGTCCGGACTGTGCGCTGTCAGCGGAAACTGTGAAAGGAATTTTTAGAGTTTCGGATTGAGCTCCGTCGCTACGGCGATAAGCTGTGACATAAACTGTGTGTTCACCTGGTGGAAGGTCGGCTGGGGCGGAGAGACGGAAGTCTTCGTCTAGGGAGTCGGCGATAAGGGCGGAGCTGACTATGTCGGACTGCCAATTGGCAACAACTTTGCTTGGTTCTTTAATATTTCCGGCAAGCACTGGACGGAAATTTCCCGGATCAATTTCTATTTTTAATTCGCCTAAAAGTGCTTCGGTAGGAATTGGTTTGTTGCCGAGGGTGTCAACATTCGGGTTGAGAATTTTCAAAGTGCTGTCTACTTTGAATTCCACTTCTTCAGAATACAATTCCTGGGCATTGTGAGCCATGGCAAGATAAGTATTGTCGATTAAAGATTTTTCTGAATCTAGTAAGAAAACACTATTGTTGCCGGTTGGGGTTTCACCTAATAATTGAATTTTATTAATGAATTTCGCTTCCTCTGGATTTTCGGGATCGAGGGATTTGGTGATGAATTTCGCTAGAATTGATTGGACGTATTCGGTGAATTTTTGATCGTAGATTTCGTTGCGTTGTTGATCATTTAAATTTTCATCGGCATTTAATTCTTCTTGTAATTTAATAGAAATTTCTTCGAAATCGGCTCGATCAAAAATATAAATATCCACTTCACCCTTAGCGGTGTTGATACCTTTTACAAGTGGGCTTTCATCACCAGTTAACATTTGTTCTTCTGGAGTGGTGATGATTAGCATATTGCTTCCCGGCTGACCATTGGATTGATTTGGGTTTGTTCCTAAGCTTAATTCTTCGTAAGCATCACTTAAACCATCGCCGTCGGAATCGGTTTCGGTTGGGTTGGTTTGAGCTAAACATTCCAGTTGATCGGAAAGTCCGTCGCCGTCGGAATCACTGTTTTGATTAATGCTAATTCCGTATTGGCTGCTGAAATCAGCGTAATTACAAGTTAGAGAAAGTTGGCGTACGGTTTTATTTGATTCGTGACCATAGATTCCGGATCCTGTGGATTGTATTGAATCAACAGGCGTTTGTTCAGTGACAAAAATTATTTCTTCGGGAGTGACGGTCGGAGGAGCTGTTTGTTCGGATTGAATTGTTTGTTGGGGAGCAGGGGATTCCGGTTGAGGAGTTACTGGTGGCTCTGGTTGTAATGGTTGTTCAGGACGAGTTGGGTCTGGTTGAACTACCGGATTTTCTGGTTGAGTTGGGGTTTCAGGCTGGGTTGGTTGTTCTGGAGTGGAAGGATTTCCTTGAGAAGATGGTTGGCCAAATCCACCACCTGCTCCTCCGCCTCCGCCTCCTGTTACTGGAGGAATTGCGGGAGCTTCAATAGTGAAGGCTGAAATATTTAAAAGATTGCTGTCCTGATCATCGCCGTCGGTAACTGTTATTGAACAGGCGTAGGTGCCAGCAGGTAGGGTGTTGAAAGTGATGGTGTTATTTCCGACTACGGCTGTGGTGGTAGCGGAAGTGCAGGCCCCGCCATAAGTAATGGTTCCGGCTGAGGTGGAGGAGAAGGTGTAGGTTGGGGTGTCGTCTGTGGTTGGAGTTGGGACTGGTGTTACCTCGGCTATGACTGGAGCAGGACCAATAGCTTCGGTAATTTCAAAGTTGTTTACAGACAAAAGATTACTATCATTATCGCTGCTATCAGTTACTAAAATTGTACAATTGGAATGCGTTCCAACAGCCAAGACATTGAAAGTGATAGTATTGTTTCCAATGACGGCTGCGGTGGTAGCTGATGAACAATCGCCGCCATAAGTAATGGTTCCGGCTTCATCGGAAGAGAAAGTGTAGTTGGGAGTGGTGTCAGTGGTTGGGGTTGGGACTGGTGTTACTTCGGCTATAACTGGAGGAGTAACATCGGGTTCTGTCATTTCTACAGCCCCCATATCACTGGTTACTAATTGTGGTCTATTAATGCCGCGTTGATCTTGAGCAATGTCCAAAGCATTATCGGCGGCGTTGAGGGCGGGGGAGAGAGCGTTTAATAAACGGGTAAGAGTTAAACCTCCATTGTCAGCCAATGCTTCGAGTAAAGCGCTTTCGCCGGTGATATCATCTGGGTCTAAAGTTATTGCACAATTAAGACCAAGGTCGGAAATTAAATTATTGCCTAGTGAGAAAATGTTGGTGCCTGGAAAAATAGTATCGATATAACAATCTTCTCCAGCCTGATCTGCCTGATTGTCGGAAATAATGCTGTTGGTTAAATTGATAATACCGCCGCCAGTTGTATAGATACCGCCGCCGAAACCTGTTGAAGTAACACCTCTGTTTCTAGCAAAATTATTAGCGATAGTGGAGTGGATAATATTCATTACTCCACCGTCATTTCTAACTCCTCCACCTTGATTGGACTGAGGGGGAAACGCTAATGCGGAATTGTCATTGTTGGTGATTGTACTATTAATAATGCTACTGGTGACGTCACTGGCAGCACGCACTGAAACGCCGGACGTAGTATTATTAGCAATTGTAGTTCTAAGTAAATTTAAACTGGCACCAAAGGTATTGATGGTTAAGTTACCACCAAAAAATAATCCCGCACTCGGCGTGTTACCTAAGAAGCTGGAATCCGTAATATTAATTACACCTACATCTCCACCAAAATCGTAAGCTGTTAAATCAAAATCGGCAAGGCTGGGTCCAAAATTTTCATTGAAAACTGTTCTTAAAATATTCACTGTGTATTCGACTACTTCGCCCGTATCAGGTGGTGTTAAAAAAACTCCTCCACCATCATTTCCCTCAAATAAACTATCGATTATTTCAATGAGAATTGAAGAAGGGTTTGGGGGCATACTAAGATCATTGTAGATAGTGACGCCCTCATTGTTGATAAAATCTGTATTGACGACACTTAGGTCGTCATTAGCGATAATGATACTAAGCGCGTCATTATTGGAAAAAATAGCGTCGGTGATTGAGGTTTCAGCACCTGTCATAATTGCCGCCCCCTGATCACCAGCAATGTTACCATCAAAAAGAATGTTTTCGATGGTTAAATCACTATCGACTGGATAAGTGACCTCTCCCGGTCCGCATTCTTCCCCACATTCTTCATCTGCAGTCACGGGGTTGGTGTAAATCGCTCCGCCAAATTCGCCAGCGGTATTATTAGTGAAACCGATGTCTGGCTGATCGGCAGTTATGGAAACTTCACAAGCTTCAAATGCGGAACTACAATAAACCGCCCCACCGTCGAAAGCAGCAGAATTTTGATCAAAATTAACATTAACTAGCGTGAGAGTTTTTAATACTCCGCTGAAAAAAGGAAAATCCAGAAGAATAGCTCCACCAGAATTAGAAGCAGTATTAAGTATGAAATTAGAGTCGGAAATATTAGCAAAATCGAAGTTAGAATAGATGGCCCCAGCTGTTATAGCTTGATTTCCCTGGAAAATTGAATTGGTGATTTCCAAAGTATTACCGAATCCATGAATTGCTCCGCCAAATTCGCCAGTATTATTAGTGAAATCAGTATTACTAATATTAATAGGTGTAGCAGTGCTTTCAATATTGATACCACCGCCAAAACTGCCGGTGTTTTCGTAAATTCCATCAGTGTAAGTGCCCGTGCTGGTAATATTTACGCCGGTGGAATTGGTATCAATGAAAATTCCTCCACCGGGAGTGTAGACTGGGCCAAAGTCATCATATTCGGCGGAATTATTAAAAACTTCTGTGTCAGTCATAGTAAGGGAGCCGTTTGGGCCTACGTAAAGCGCTCCTCCGCGATCGGTGGCGGTGCTGTTGGAAAGGTTAACGTTGTTGAGAGTTAAATCGTGACCGGCACCCGACAAATAAATCAGCCCACCATCGTCAGCATTTCCATTAATTAAATTTAAATGATGGATTTCCATTGTTCCAGGCTCTATACCGCTTAAAGAAAAAACGCGGCTAAGATTATTCGCATCAATAGTTACTGCCGGTTCAGCACCTGGTGCAGGGGCAACGCCGGTTATATTAATATAGGCATTGTTAAATTCGTTTGGGAAAAAGCCAATCTCTCCTTGTTGCAAAGTGATGGTGTTGTCGCCGCCTGGTGTTACTAAAACCGTATCGCCATCATAAACGCATCCGCCAAAATCTGCTCCACTGCCGACGGCGTTAACGGCCTCGCGCAATTCGCAACCCGGCCCATCATTGTCAGTATCCACGTCTACGGTTACAGCAAAAGCCGTGCTGCTAATATTAAATAGAAAAATTGCCAATGCCAAACGGGCACAACTTTTTTTCAAGCCGGAAACCACTGTATGTTGCATAATTTTTTATTTTACTTACGCCCGATTATACCCCAGCAGTTTGGAGCAAGGCAACTGAAAAAGGCCCTATAAAGCCGTTTTTGGAAATTTTACTCTTCTCCGACTAGGATTTTGTTGGCCGTAGCGCGGTAAACGCTGTAAATATTTTCGGTGGTTTCTACACCATCTTTGTCGACAATAATACGATCCCAGCTAGCATCGAATCCGACATTTGCTCGCTCTACTTGCTTTCGAACCCCAGGTGGAAGTGTTTTGGTTGGAATTAATTGAGTTCCTCCAGTTCCACGATTATTGCCCTTCCAATAATTGGCCAAACGAACTTGGCGGCCGTCGGAAGTTCCGTAGAAATTCACATAAGCATGATCGCCTTCAACTACGGTTTGAATAAGAATATGGCCGGGAGTGTTGTTGGTGAAAATCAAATCTTTAACGCCTGGATAAATAGTGGCGTCCAAACCGTAACCGTCAACTTGGGCATAATAGCCAACAGCGTAGGAATGAGGGGAGCGTTCATCGATGGTTAGGCCGGATAAAAGAGCGGCTTTATAAACTGTTGAAGAAACCTGACAAACTCCTCCGCCGAATTCCGGAACTGTTCCGGTGGATTTGATTACCAATTCCAATTTATATCCGGTTGAGCCGTCAACCTCGCCCAAGCGTTCGTTGAAAGAATAGGTTTGGCCGGGAGCTATTAATTGAGCCTGGTAGCGGTCCATGGCGGTTTGGATATTGTGGCGGCGGTTGGGGGTGGAGCCGGCGAAGGCGGTGTGGCCGACGCTGACTAAATCCTTAATGCCTTTTTCCTGTAGATCCGCCGGGGCTTCTACGCTGCCCTTGCTTTCTTCAGTAGGGATTTGGATTTCGGTGTCCAAAGTGTTGATAGAAGCTTCCAATAATTTGCGGAAATCTTCTTTTTTAACAGAGATGCCGTGGCTGGCGCGTCCTTCAAATTGAATTTGTCCCTGATCATCGTAAAAGATTTTTACATTGGAAACAGGAACTTCGATTTTGGAAAAAATTTCATTTTGAAAATATTCGTCGAAGAATTGATCATTGATGGCTAACATAATTTGCCCTTCGACTTTTTTATAATCCAAACCATTCAAATGATCTTTGAGATTAAGAGTCCAAGATTGATTGGCGTGTTTTAAAGTGAGAGGGGATTCGATTTTGACCAAGAGGTCTGAACGATAGGCTTCCAATTCTGCGGAATTAACTTCAGGAAGTTCTTCGATTAAAGATAATTCAATGGTTGAACTATCCAAATTATTAAGATGGCTTTCTAAATCCTTTTGTAATTTTTCACGATCAATAACTTTTCCAATCTGCTCAGGCTTAACCTGAATATTCTTTTTCTCATCAAAGAAAAAGCTGGCATTGGAGGCGCGCTGGGTGGTTAAAGCTAACTTTTCCTCTAAACTTTTTTGCAATAAATCGAGATCGTATTGATAAGCTGGATTGAGAGTTTTTTCACTGACTGAGGAAGCAATTAAAGTAGTGAAATTACTATTATTGAAATCGAATTTTGGTAGATTGGTGAAAGTTTGATCGGCGGAGAGATTGATTTGTAAATCGGTGAGAGGTATTTCGATATTCTGTGTAGTTGGCTGATCAGGGTTTTCGCTTGGAGAAGTTAAAGTGAAGGTGAGGGGAGTTGAGTTGAATTTTTCAATAGCCTGAGAAAGTTTTTGTTTAG
>JBOFLO010000048.1:0-21519 GCA_051657905.1 Candidatus Altimarinota bacterium
TAACTAAGCGTTCGGACTTGAGAATGGAACATGGATTTAATTCAACTATGCCAGTAGCTCTGGATGAAATGGAGATTTTTAGAAATATGAATACTGGTCCATTATCAACAACTTTCCCTTTCAGTTCGTCAGATTTAACTTCTAATGAAGGCGTTTTGTATGGACTAAATAGACATAATGATAGTTTGATTATTTTTGATAGATTCTCATTGCCTAATGCGAATTCGGTAGTGTTTGCGATTTCCGGTGCTGGTAAATCTTATACTGTGAAATTGGAAATTTTGCGTTACTTGATGTTGGGTGTGGATGTGATTGTAATTGATCCGGAAAATGAATATGAAGCTTTAACTCAAACTGTAGGTGGATCATATTTGAAATTATCTTTGACCTCAGATCGTCGTATTAATCCTTTTGATTTGCCTTCGCCGCTTAAAGACGAAGAACTTCAACCAGGGGATTTATTGCGCTCTAACATTATTACTCTTCAGGGTTTATTAAAGATTATGTTGGGTGGAGTAACGCCAACGGAAGAAGGGATTATTGATAAGGCTTTGAATGATGTTTACGCATTGAAAGGTATTACTATGGAAGTGCAGGATCCATCTAAAATGGCTGTTCCAACTATGGAGGATTTATTTTCTTTGTTGCAAGGTATGCAAGGTGCGGAAAGTTTGGCACAGAGATTGGAAAAATATATTCGTGGTACTTATGCCGGGATTTTTAATAAACCAACTAACTTGGATTTGAAATCAGGTTTAATGGTATTTAGTATTCGTGATTTGGATGATTCACTTCGTCCGATCGCTATGTATATAATTTTGAATTATATTTGGAATGAAGTTCGTTCTTCATTGAAAAAACGTATTCTGGTAGTGGATGAAGCCTGGACCATGATGCAACATGAGGATTCCGCGAAATTCTTATTTGGTTTGGTGAAAAGAGCGAGAAAATATTATTTAGGGATCACCACTATTACTCAGGATGTGGAGGACTTTATGAAGAGTTCATATGGTAAACCGATTGTAACTAACTCGGCTATGCAAATGTTATTGAAACAATCTTCTGCTTCAATTTCGATTTTGCAGAAAGTGTTTAATTTAACAGAGGGTGAAAAGTATATGCTTTTGAATAGTGGTGTGGGGCAAGGACTTTTCTTTGCCGGTCAAAAACACGTGGCTGTTCAGGTAATTGCATCTTATACTGAGGATAAAATCGTGACTACTAATCCGGAGGAAATTTTACGGAATATTCAGACGGAGAATACGCAGGCCTATGAATAAGCGGGCATGAATATCTTTTAGAAAGCATGGGTGCAGGTTGTGTTTAATGCTTTCTAAAAGATATTCATGCCCTTTGGGTTTTTGGGGAGGGATTTATTTTAAGTATTGGATGGCGGCGTCTAGTTGGGGGTCTTGGCCGGAGGCTTTTTGGGCTTGGGTGATTTCTACTATTTGGTCGGGAGTTACGCCGGTTTGGTCAATACTGTTTTTCTTAGGGGTGAGCCATTTGGCTATGGTTAGTTTTAGGCTGGAATTGTCAGTGTATTCGGAAATTTCTTGAACGCTGCCTTTGCCGAAACTTTGAGTTCCGATTAAGTGGGCTAAGTCATAATCTTGTAGGGCGCCGGCCATGATTTCGGCGGCGGAGGCGGAGCCTTGATTGATTAAAACCACAACTTTATAGTCTTTTAATTGGCCGCTTCCAGTTGAGAAATAAGGTACTTGGCTGCCATCATTGTTTTCTGTGTAGAATTCAATTTGATCAAAATCTAGGAAATAATTCATGATTAATTGGGTGCTGGAAAGATATCCCCCAGGATTATTTCTTAAGTCGACAATTAATTTTTTAGAACCAGATTTTTCAATTTCTTCAATTGCTGTAGCAAATTCATCGGAACTTTGTTTGGTGAATTGATCGATTCTGATGATGTTAATGCCTGGAGCTGCGGTAGAAAGATGAACTGAGTCTATATTGATTTTTTCTCGAGTCATGGAGAAAGTTAGGCTTTGAGTGCCTCGTTTGATACGAAGAGAAATTTTGGTTCCGGCGGCTCCTTGGATTTCGTCAAAGGCTTGATCCAAAGTCATGTTGGTGACATTTTTGCCGTTGATTTCTTGGATAATATCGCCAGTTTGTAAGCCGGCGCGGAAAGCAGGGGAGTTGTTTAAAGTTGTTTGAATAATGAAATCTTGATCAATTTTTTCGATAACTGCGCCAATTCCTTCGTATTCTTCTAAGATGTAAATTACTTCCTGACCATTTTCGCCGGGTTTGTTGAAAGTGGAGTAGGGGTCTTCTAAAGTTTCTACCATTCCGGAAATTGCGCCATAAAGTAATTCTTTTGAATTAACTTGGTCGGTGTAAATGTAGCTGCTGTTAATTTTATTCCAAGCATCTAGGAAAATACTAAATTGTTCGTTTTTGTATAAATCGGCATCATGTTCGCCATACTGGGGAGCAACGCTGATAGTTGGGCCGACTTGAGGATTTTCCAAATAGGCTTGGCCAACTAAATTGCTTTTATATAGTAATTCGGCGGCGTCAGCGCGGGTCAGAACTCTTGCGGGGTGAAAAGAGTCAGGGTCGGCTGAGAAATTGATGTTTAAATCTTTGGCGATTTTGTAAATAAAGCTGAATTGGCTATTGGTACGAATATCGTCAAATAGCTGATCGGAAGTTGGCTCGGAATAGGGAGTTGGGACTCCGAATAATTGCATAGCCATTAGCAAGCCTTCCTGGCGATTGATGCTGCGGTCGGGCAGATAATAAGTATTTAAATTATTAGTAATTAAGCGAATTTCTAAAGCTCTTTTAACATATGGGGCAAACCAGCTTTCTTCTGGAACATCTATATAGCCTGTGAAGAAATTTAAGGTTGGTTTTGGCTTAAATCCTGAGTAGCTTAAGGCAGCTTTAAGGAAAGATACCTGATTAATTGGCTGGTCAGGGCGGAAATTATCCTGATCATCCAAAGAAAAAGCTCCGGAATCCACCAAATTCTGAATTGCCATGTATTGGGGTGAATTCGGACTTAAGTCGTTGATTTGAGCTGCTTGTGCGAGGCCGGAAAAGGAAAAAATGGCCAAAATGGAGGTAAAAATCAGTGTTTTGTTGGTTTTCATGAAAATTTGATGAAATTCGCAGCTTAGTTTACTGGATATGCAAGTTTTAGGGAACCTAAAAGCGATAAAAAGGCCTTAGTTCTTTGACAAAATAGCCGAAAACGATTATAATAATGAGATTAATTTAAGTATAGAAATGTCTCAAATAATTGGAAAAATATTCAAGGTGATTGGTACAGTTTTATTGGCTGCCCTGGTGATGGTGGGGACGTTTTTCTATGAAGGGGGTGTGAGTCAAAGTGAGGCGGTGAAAAATTCTCATCAGGTTTCTTTGAATTTTGAGAGACAAAGTAGTTTGACAGTAAGTAGAGATGGTGCAGAAGTGAGTTTAAGAAATGGCGTAGAATTACTAACTGGAGATGTGATTTCCAGTTTTGAATTAGATAATGTGATTTTAAAATATGCAACCGATGGCCAATTGCGCTTGGCGAAAAATTCTCGGGTTTTGGTTAATTTTGTTGACGAGGAAAAGTTAGAATATGTTTTTATTGTGGAAAGCGGTGGAGTGTGGGTAAATAATTTATACAGCAATGCCAATGTGAATTTATTGGTAAAAGGTGCGGTAATTAGACCGGGGCAGGGTGTGGTTTATATAAATGCAGAAGAAGGGAAGGCCTTGGTTTATTCTAATACGAATAATTCAATGGTTTATTTCGTGCCGGTTGATTATGCCGTGGCTGGAGTGTTGGATAGAATGGATACTAGAATTATTAATAGATTGATTTTGCCCCAAGGTACGCAGATGACGGTTTTTGACAGTAAAATTGCTAATAATCAGCAAACAATCGCCCGTTTATTATATTCAAAATTAGTGAAGGAATTTCAATACGGGGTTTATGATTCAGCTCAATTGAGAAGGGATTTATGGTTAAATAAAAATATCGAAAAAGATCAATTGTTGGCTCTGGAAGTGAAAAATGTGCGTTTGGCTGATATTCGAAGTAGAGGAATTAAATATAATGATTTGAATTCGCCTTTCTATCAATTGGAAAGAAATATGCGCAATTTCAATAATAGTTTAACTTTTAGTGATGACAAAAAAGCTGAAAGAGAATTGGAGCATTTGTATGATCTTTTATATGATAGTCAGTATTTGTTTGATATTGGTAATGCCCAGGCTGCTTTATTAAGATTGAATGAGTTTTCTAGAGGTAGTAAGGCTTTGTTGGCTAATGCTTCTGCTAAAATTGAAGAAGATTTTAGTAGCAAAGTTCAGCAAGAGTATGATTATTTGTCATTCTTGAATCCAAGCGAAAATCTCTATGCATTAAAATTAGTATTGGAGCAGATTTATTTAGATGGGATTAAGGGGCAGCCAACTGAAATGGAAATTCGTTTTGAAATGTTGACCAATAAATTAAATCGCTTAAATTACTATGCTTTCAATAATGAATTGAAACAGATTAAAGTGGTTTTTGATGAATATGTAGACTCTTTCAGAATTTTATTTACTGAGTATAAAGATGCCTTAGTGGATAGAAACAGCTTAGTTCAACAACAGAATCAATTGCTGGATAATTTATTTACTCAGTATTCGGAATTTTATGCTTTGGAATTTTTTGTAGATAAAATTTATATTGAAAATCAATATTTGAGTTTATTGCCTGAGGGGAATGATAAGTATGAAGAAATTCAGACCATGGTGGGGCAGAGAATTAGCTTTTTACTAAGACTGGAAAATTTCTTTTTGGAAGGAGAAGTTTCTGTTTTAGAAGCTCAAAATATCGTTGGATTGTTGATTGATAAAATTGATGAATTGCAGTTGCCGTCCAGCCTTCAGGTAGCGGTGGCGCAATTATTTAATCAGAGATTGGAAGGATTTAGAGATTTTTATAGATTTTTGAATTCGCCGGAGTATGTGAACCCAGGGGTTAGAGAGGGAACTTTGCGGGAGAGATTTGAGGAATTTAAGCGTGATAGGGCAGCTAGTGGTTTGCAAGATGATGCTTCGGTAGTGGAATTGGTAAAGGAAACTGGAATTGTGCCGGATTTTCAATTAGGGAATATTGTGCCAATTGAAGAGGAAAACAATAATACTGTGAATGAAGAAGAGGTGAATATGAATATTGATGGAGATGAGTCCACCATAATTAATGAAGTAGATCAAGGGACAGAAAATGGTTCAACTGCTGAGGACAAACCAAAAGTTCCTCGGGTAAGAACAAATAATTAGACTTCAAGGCCAAGTTTCGATAAAATAGCTGCGGTTTTTCAAACCATGTAGTTAATTTGTATTGAAATAAAAATGTCTGATAAAGCATCAAGTAATTACGGCGCGCAGAATATTCAGGTTTTGGAGGGACTTTCCGCGGTACGTAAACGTCCAGGTATGTATATCGGTACTACGGATGTAGCCGGTTTGCATCATTTAATTAAAGAAATTGTAGATAATTCCATTGATGAAGCAATGGCTGGTTTTTGTACTGATATTGAAGTTACTTTGAATGAAGATGGAAGTGTATCTGTAGAAGATAACGGTCGTGGTATTCCGGTGGATAAGGTAGAAAAGACAGGGAAATCAGGTTTGGAAACGGTTTTGACTGTATTGCATGCCGGTGGGAAATTTGGAGAAGGTGGAGGGTATAAAGTTTCCGGAGGTTTGCATGGTGTGGGTGCTTCGGTAGTTAATGCACTTTCCAAATGGATGAGAGCGGAGGTTTATCGTGATGGACAAATTTACCAATTGGAATTTAAAATTGGTGTTCCACAAGGAGAGTTGAAGGTTGTTGGAAAAACTAAAAAACAAGGTACGAAAATTACTTTCCTGCCCGATGATGATATCTTTGAAACTATTGAATTTGATTTTGAAACTATTTTAGCCAGATTACGCCAACAAGCTTATTTGACTAAAGCTGTTTCGATTAAACTTTTAGAAAAGAAAACTGATCGTGCTAATCAATTTTATTTTGAGGGAGGTATTAAGTCTTATGTTCAACATTTAAATCAAAATAAAGAAAGTATTGGTTCGATTTATTATTTGGATAAAGTTGCTGATGAAGGATCAATTGAAATTGCTTTGCAGTATACTCAATCCTTTAATGATCAGGTTCTGACTTTTGCCAATACCATTAATACAATGGAAGGTGGTATGCATTTAACTGGTTTCCGTTCAGCTTTAACCAGAACTATTAATAATTACGCTCGTAAAAATAATCTACTCAAAGAAAAAGAGGATAATTTAACCGCAGATGACGTTCGTGAAGGTTTAACGGCGATTATTTCGGTTAAAATTGCGGATCCGCAATTTGAAGGACAGACTAAAACCAAATTGGGTAATTCAGAAATCAGAACGGCCGTGGAAAATGCCTTTGGTGAATCTTTTGCAACATTCATGGATGAACATCCTAATGATGCTAAAGGTATGTTTAACAAATGTGCTTTGGCGGCGAGAGCAAGACTTGCGGCACGCGCGGCACGCGATACTATTATTAGAAAAGGTGCTTTGGAGGGTATGACTTTGCCGGGTAAACTGGCCGATTGTTCTTCTAAGGATCCAAAGAATTCCGAATTGTACATAGTAGAGGGAGAATCCGCGGGTGGTTCAGCTAAACAGGGACGAAATCGTGATACTCAGGCTATTTTGCCTTTAAAAGGTAAGATTTTGAATGTAGAACAGGCCAGAATGGATAGGATTTTAGGAAATGATGAAATTAAAGCTTTGATTGTGGCCTTGGGAGTTGGTATTGGTGAAAGTTTTGATATCGCCAAATTGCGTTATGACCGAGTGGTAATCATGACGGATGCCGATGTGGATGGTGCGCATATTAGAACGCTTTTATTGACGATGTTTTATCGTCATTTGAAACCATTGATTGAAGGTGGGCATGTTTATATTGCACAACCACCACTTTATAAAATGGAACAGAATAAGAAAATTGCTTATGCTTACAGTGAAGAGCAAATGCATGAAGTTAAAAAAACTTTTGCTAATCCGGAAAAAGTACAGCCACAGCGTTACAAAGGTTTGGGTGAAATGAATCCTGAACAGCTTTGGGAAACGACCATGGATCCGGAAAGACGTTCCATGTACAAAATTACAATTGAAGATGGAGAAATTGCCGATAAGGTATTTGAAACCTTGATGGGCAGTGAAGTTGCTCCGCGCAAGAAATTTATTCAGGCGCATGCGAAAGCGGTGAAGAATCTCGATATCTAGTTGAATTTGTTTGACTTTTATTGAGCTGCACGGCATAATCGGCGGGCATTAGTGATCGCAAAGCTAAGGCCGGGGTTAATCTTAATGTTTATAAGAAAGGAGGTAAAAACACATATGGCTATCAAAGTTATTAGAAATGCTAAGGAATCATCAGATCGTTTGGTTGCAAGATTTAACAAAAAAGTTCAATCTAGCCGTGTTTTAGTTAACCTTAAAAGTCGTCGTTACTTCAAAAAACCGCCTAAGAAGCGTAAAGTAAGAGCAGCGGCAATTATGAGAGATAATTATAGATCTCAGAGAGAAAAGATGAAATATTACTAGTAAATTTAAAAGCGCATTCTTAAAACGAGTGCGCTTTTTTTATGCCTTAAAAATGAAGCTCAAAGAAATTTGGCAATTGGCAAAAACTAGGCACAGTGATGATTTGGCAATTGAGGTTTGGCTCGGTTATGTACTGGGTAAATCTAAGGAGTTTTTGTTTTTGAATCCGGAATTGGAATTAAGTGAAGCTGAAGTGGAGAAAATAGAAAGAGGATTGCAAAAATTAGAGGAGGGTGTGCCGCTTGCTTATTTAACTGGAATGAAAGAGTTTTATGGGATGGAATTGAAAGTTGGGCCGCAAGTGTTGATTCCACGTCCGGAATCGGAGCAAATTGTGGACTTGGTTAAGGAAATTGTGGAGGTGGAAAAATGGGAAGATCGGGAATTGCCAGTATTGGATGTTGGTACAGGGTCGGGGAATATTATTTTGGCAATTGTTGCGCAATTGAAGATGGTTAGGGGGATGGGGACGGACATGTCTGATCAGGCTTTGGAAATGGCTCAGGAGAATGCTCGGAATTTGAAATTGAGTGAAAGAGTGGAATTTAGGAAAATGGATTTGTTGGAAGGAATGGAAGGGGAGTTTCCAATAATTGTGACGAATTTGCCTTATATTGGGACGGAGAAGTATAATTTTGTGGCGAAAGATACTTTGCAAAATGAGCCACATTTGGCATTATTTGGAGGAAGTGATGGTTTGGATTTGTATAGAAAATTGTTTCAGCAAATTGTGGGACTATCAGTTAAGCCAAAATATTTACTCGGAGAATTTGGTTTTGGACAGGCAGAGGTGATGGAAGAAATTATTAAGCAAAATTTTCAGCCGCTTGGGGTTGAATGGCAGATCTTAGATGATTTGGCGGGTATACCAAGAATTTTTAAATTAAAATTTTAAGCTATGTTGTTAGATAAATTACAAAATCTGGAAGTGGAATTCTTGAGAATTGAAGAAGAATTAGTGAAGCCGGACTTGATGTCAGATCAAAAGAAATATCGTGATTTAATGCGTAAACATAAGGAATTATCGATTGTGGTGGATTCTTTTCGTAAATATAAAACTTTTGTTCAGCAGCAAAAAGATTCAGAAGAAATGTTGCAAAATGAAAATGATGAAGAATTGCGGGAATTTGCTAAGGAGCAAATGAAGCAGGCTAAAGAAGAAATTGAGAAATTGGAGGAAATGATCAAAATTGAATTGTTGCCGAAAGATCCTAATGATTTTAAAAATGCGATTGTGGAAATTAGAGCTGGGGCGGGCGGGGAGGAGGCGGCTTTGTTTGGAGGGGAGTTGGGGCGGGCGTATTTGAGGTTTTGTGAGGCGGAAGGGTATAGAGTGGAGATTATTAGTAAAAGTGAGGCATCAGCGGGTGGGATTAAGGAATTGGTGTTTAAAGCGACGGGAGGGGAGATGCCTTATGGGACTTTAAAATATGAAAGTGGTGTACATCGGGTGCAGCGTATTCCGGCGACGGAAAGTCAGGGGCGTGTACATACATCTACTATTACTGTAGCGGTTTTGCCTGAGGCGGAAGAGTTTGATTTGATTATTAAAGATTCAGATTTGAAAATTGATGTATTTAGAGCAGGAGGGCCGGGAGGGCAAAGTGTGAATACTACGGATTCAGCTGTGAGACTTACGCATATTCCTTCGGGATTGGTTGTTTCCATGCAGGATGAAAAATCCCAATTGAAAAATAAGGCTAAAGCTATGGAAGTTTTGCGTACACGTTTATATGCTTTGGAAGAAGAAAAACGTCAGAAAGAATTGGGTGAGCAACGTTTGGCTCAAATCGGTACTGGTGATCGTTCTGAGAAAATTCGTACATATAATTTCCCGCAGGATCGTGTGACTGATCATCGTATTAAAAAAAGCTGGAGTAATTTGCCTGGGATAATGGAGGGCGAGCTTAAAGATATTATTGAATCTTTACGTATGGAAGATCAGGCAATCAAATTGGCGAATGCGACTAAAGTATAATTTCCTTTAGAAAATATCTTTGACGTTCTGCCAGGTATTGCTAATACCTTCTTTGATTCCGCTAAAGTCGGGAATTAATTTAGTAATTTGTTCCTGAATATTTAAGTAACCATCTTTCAAAAGATTGATGTTGTTGTTGAGAATTTCCAAATATTGGAAGAATAAACTAAATAAATAATAGCCAAGAATTACTAAAGCTAAATAGGGAATAGCTGTTAATATAAATCTAATCAGCTGTTCCCTATGATGTGATTTTTCTTGATCTTGATGGAATTTTAATAATTGTTGCAGCAGATTGTTTTGTTCTTGAGAAAGTTTCAACTGCTCTTGAAGAAGGTCATTTTGCTGTTCCAAGCTGTTGATTATTTGTTGGGAATTTTCCACAATTATTTAGTTTTAGGGCTGTTGATTATTTCATCAATGATAGTGTGGCGTTGTTGTTCTACAGTTTCAACAACTTTGGAAACTTGTTTTTTAGTTAAGCTAGGTAATTTAGGAGAAGCGAAGCGTGGAGTGCCTTCAAATTCGGCGTCTTCATACATATTTTGCGCAACAAATTGTCCAGAAACTTTGCGATGATTGCCATTTGGAACGGGGCTTTTTCGGGCAGGAACTGGAGTGGGGGTGTTATCTTGTTCTTTGGCTTCTAGTAGTTTTTTTTCTTCCTCAGCTTTTAATTCTTCGGCGGATGAAGGTGCTGCGAAACCAGGTTTTGGTGTTGCTGGTGGTCGATCAGTGTCGGCTTCACGTGGATAATCAGTATCCTTGCCTGGTTCTGGGGCGGGAGTACGAGGAAATTTTTTGGATATTTCATCCTTTTCTCTTTCTAGCTCGGCGAACACATCAAGTGTAGGATACAAGCTTTCTCTTTCTTCAATATCATTTGCTGCATATCTGGAAGAAGTATCAGCTTGAGGATTTAATGGCGAGCTGATTACTTGTCTCTCTCTTGGATTAAAAACCTTACTAATATTTTGTTGTATTTCAGTTTGTATTTTACTGTTTAGGCGATATTCTCCGGATTCTTTTGGGGGATTTTGGGTGTTAGGTCTACTTTTTAAAACGGGAGTCTTGTCGGCTCTTTGGCCTTTTAATTTCTCTACTAATTCGGCAGGCAAATCTGAAGCGGGTGTTTCAGCATTATTGCCAAATTTATTTTTATCTGTCATAAAAGAATAAAGTAATATTTATGGATAGGCTTACTATACTGAATATTGAGCCTAAACTGAAGCAAATTTTTATAAAAACTACTGACATGATTTTAATTGATAGTCATTCTCATATACATTTTTCTAAAGAATTTCCTAATGCGGATGAGGTGTTGGAGCGGGCGCGCCGCGTTGGGGTTTTGAAGCAGGTGATAGTGGGGTGTTCGGTGGAGGATTCTTTGCAGGCTGCGGAGTTTGTGGCGGCGCGTGAAGGTTTGGCTTGGACAATTGGTGTTCATCCGCATGATGCGAAAACTTTGGATGAAAAGTCCAAGGAAATTATCATTAATGTTTTAGAAGGGACTGGGGAATTTTCTAAGTTGATGAAAAAGCCGGTGGCGATAGGGGAATGTGGTTTGGATTATTATAGAAATCTTTCTCCGGTTGAAGATCAAAAAAATGCGTTTAAGTGGCAATTGGAACTAGCTAAGAAATATAATTTACCCGTGGTGGTTCATGTGCGAGAAGCTTTTGAAGATGCTTTTAAATTATTAGATGAAGTTGATTATCAAAGAATTGTATTTCATTGTTTTAGTGGTGGAATGAAAGAGGCTAAGATGGCTTGGAAAAGGGGATTCGTGACTTCTTTTTCGGGTGTAGTTACATATCCGAAAAATGCTGAATTGCAAGAAGTGGCGAAGTTGGCACCGGAAAATTCATTTATTGTGGAAACAGATTGTCCATTTTTATCTCCTCAAAAATATCGTGGTCAGAAAAATGAACCAGCTTTTGTGGTGGAAACAGCAAAGTTTATTGGTGAGTTACGGGGACAATCATTAGAAAAAATTGCTGAATTAACTACTGCAAATGTTGAGAAATTTTTTAAGATATAAAAAGTTTCACTGCTTCTTCTAATCTTTTTAGTGTAACTATTTTAATTTTCCCGGAGTAATTGGCTGGCTTAGAGGTAGTAGCTGTCACTACTGTTTGAAAGCCCATTTTTTCGGCTTCTTTTAGGCGTTTTTCTAAATTGCCAACTGGGCGCAATTCTCCTGATAATCCAATTTCGGCTAGGAAAATTGTTTCATTTGGTAAAGGAATTTTTTTAAAAGAAGAGATAATTGCCATAGCCATGCTTAGGTCGCTGGCAGTTTCGGAAATTTTAATTCCGCCAATTACATTTAAATAAATATCCTGGCTATTCAAATTCATTTTTAAATATTTTTGAATAACGGCGGCAATCAATTGAAGACGATTTAAATCAATACCGCTGGAAGTACGTTTCGGATAACCAAAGACTGTGGTGTTAGTTAGGGCTTGCACTTCAAGTAACAAAGCTTTTTCTCCTTCCAAGCTTACTGTGATTGCTGAACCAATGGCGTTTGGTAAGCGGCCTTGCAAAAATATTTCAGAAGGATTTGCTACCTCTTCCAAACCGGTTTGCAGCATTTCAAAAATTGCTAATTCATTGGTTGAACCAAAGCGATTTTTTAATCCGCGGAGGATGCGATAATTTTGTGATCGTTCGCCTTCTAAAAATAAAACAGTATCCACCAAATGTTCTAAAACGCGCGGCCCGGCCAAATTTCCATCTTTAGTTACATGGCCAATAATAAACATAACGGTGTTATTGGCTTTGGCGTACTCCATCAGCGCCTCGGTGCAGAATTTAACCTGATTAATGGATCCGGAAAGCGAAGGCATTTCCATGGAACTCAATACTTGAATTGAATCAATAATGACAAAATCAGGACGATTTTTATGAAGGTGATTTAGAATGGATTCCAAATTAGTTTCGCTGAGTAGAGAAATATTTTCGTTATTAACTTTGAGTCTCAAAGCGCGGCCGGAAATTTGTTCAGTGGATTCTTCTCCGGAAATATATAAAACCTGATTAACCTGCGCAGCTAAATCTTGGCAAATTTGAAGTGTTAGTGTGGATTTCCCAATGCCTGGTTCGCCGCTTAATAAAACCAAACTTCCTAGTTTAAAACCACTTCCCAGTACGCGATTGAATTCAGGAAAACGTGTTGCTAATCGTTTTTCAGTTTGAGGATTATTTACAATTTTAGAAATTTCACTGACTCCGCCCGGCTGCATGTGTCTGCTTAATTTTGATTTTTCCGATTTGCTTTGAACTGCTTCCACATCCTCAATAAAAGTGTTCCATTCATTACACTGCGGACATTTGCCAACCCATTTTGGACTTTGGTATTCGCAGTTTTGGCAGACGTAAATGGTTTTTAATCTCATGAAGAAATTTGGTTAGAAAGCAGGTCTTGGTAAATTTTAGAAGTTTGTTCGGCTGTCGATTGAGCGGAAAATTTTTCTAATATGGTTGGATAAGTATCAATGAATGATTTGATTGTTTCAGGTTTTTGTAAGACTTGGGATATTTTTTTACTCAAGCAAATTGAATCTTGAGCTGGACAAAGTAAGCTGTAATTTTCTCCTAAAATTTCTGGTATACCACCAACCCTGCTGGCCACAATCGGCAGTCCTGCTTGTATCGCTTCTAAAATCACCAATCCAAAAGCCTCTTTTATACTTGGTAAAACAAATAGATCTGCGGATGACATAAGTTCAGCAACATCCTCTCTTTGTCCTAATAACAGAATTTTATTTTCTATTCCTAAATTTTTACTTAATTCCAATAAATTTTCATGTTCCGGTCCTTCACCGGCAACAACTAATTTGAAATTTTTGAAAGTTTTTTCTAATTCGACTAGAGCTGGAAGCAGGAATTGAAAACCTTTGCGTTGATGCAAAGTTCCGGCGCTGAAAATGATTTTGGTTTTGCTATTTGGTGGGAGTTGGAAAGTTTGGGTGCGAATCATGGCTTTTTGAGCTGCGCTAATCGGTGCGGAGTTGTTTTCGATCCCATTATAAATTACCTGAATTTTGTTTTTTAAATTTGGGTAAAGTTCAGTTAAAAGTTTTTGATTTGCTTTGGATACACAAATTATTTGATCAGCTAAATTATTCGCCCACTTTTTGTAAATGGCTTTGGGGAAATTTAAAGGGAATGGGTCATGCTCAGTTATAATCAATGGAATATCAAAAGATTTTTTCAATAAAAATAAATATTTTCCGGCCATGGGATTCCAAATTTGACCATGTAAAATATTCGGCTGTTCAGTTTGAACAATTTTTTTGAGTTGGAAATAATTGCTCAGTGAATGTTTAGATCTACTATTGATTTGATAGACTTTGATTCCTAAATTTCGGCAATCCTCAGCCCATTTCCCAAGTGCAGAAGTTTGACGACAAACTAAAATTGGTTGATATAAAGAATGATTTAAATATTTGATCAATAAAAATAATTGGCGTTCAGCACCGCCGTAAAGTGGAGTGTCGGTGTAGAAAAGGATTTTTATTTTATTGGATGACATGGAAAATTTTTCAACAAATCTGCCTAGATTGTAAACCGTGTGAATCTAATGCTCAAATAAATGAAGTGGAAAGAGAGGGAGAAATATGTAGAAGTCCCGGCATCGCGATCAGTGATGATCAAGCGATGCCGGGAAGGGAGTCTAGATGAGGAGCGCGTGCGGGGCTGGCCGATCGACTGGAGGCAGGTGACTACTTCTGGTCTTCGGCGGCGGCCTCCGGGGTGGGAGCGTCTGCGGTGGGGGCGTCGACGGCCGGGCTGTCGCGGGACTGTTCGGCTTCGGGCTTGGCCTCGGTGGATTCCTCCGTCGGGGCTTCGGCCTTCGGTTCGGCGTCGGGGGCGCTGGCTTCCGAGCTCGCGTCGCTGGAGGCGTTGTCGGAGGACGTGGATTCGGAGCTGGACTCGGCGGGGGCCTCGGGCGGGCTCGGGTCGGTGGCGGCGACGGGATCGACGGTGGATTCTTCCGCAGCCGGGGCGTCGTCGGCCTTCGGCTCAGCGTCGTTGTTGTTCGAGGGCGCGTCGTCGCCGGAGGGGGCGGGGTAAACCGTACCGCTCTTGGACGAAGACGGCCCATCGGGCTGATCGGCGGGCGGAACCGCTTCCTCGCTGGAAGCTGCTTCACCTGCGGGTGCAGAAGACGCGGTGGTCCGCTCTTCCTCCATCGCCTCGGCAGCGGCCATGCTGGCCGCCCCGAGTGCTCGAAGTGCTTGCTCGACTTTCTCGCTCATTTTGTTCTCCTCTCGCATGTCATGGATCTGAGACTATCCTGCTCCTCACCAATGAGTTGCAAAATAGGCTCAAGCCAAGGGATTATGATGTTTTTTGGGGAAATGTCAAAGGTAAGCTGGCTAATAAAACAGCTATATAATCGATGTAGTTGAAAAAATGTTGAATTTATTTTTTGATCATGTTAATTTTGGCGGGCGCTGCGGCCATGAATTAATTCGGGCTAAAGCGGAATCAGGTGTGGGTTAGTAGCTCAGCTGGTAGAGCGGCGCCCTCTTAAGGCGATGGTCCCCGGTTCGATCCCGGGCTGACCCACCATAAATGTCCAGTAAGCCCTTCACAAAAGGGCTCTTTTGTTGTATAATATTATGATTTTAACTAAATATATGGAAATAGTTGAACCAATAATATTAAAAGATGAGGTTTGTAAGGACTGTGGAAAGGCAGCAGCTACACATAAACACATTATTCAAACCTTTAGATCAAAATACAGTAAAAAAATGAAATGGTATGATCGTTTTGCTGATTTTATGACAGAAAAGCTGGGTACAGTGTTTTTTCTAGCTTTAAATGCGGTTTGGTTTTTGATCTGGATTGTCTGGAATACTGGGATAATTCCAGGTTTGCAGCCATTTGATCCTTATCCATACGGATTTTTGACTATGACGGTGTCTTTGGAAGCGATTTTTCTTTCTATTATAGTGTTAATTAGCCAGAATCGTTCTTCTATGATTGCCGATATGCGAGAAGAAATTGATTATAATGTGAATGTTAGAGCGGAAAAGGAAATTACTAAAATTTTGAATATCGTGGATAAAATTCAAGATCATTTGGGGGTGATAGAAGAAAATGATTTGGAATTGGAAGAAATGAAAATTTTTACCAATATTGAAGAAATGGAAGAGGCAATTGCTCAGGAATATGGTAAATATAAGAGGTAATATTTCTTCTTATTTTACATGCCGGAATTACCTGAGGTGGAAACAGTTGTTCGTGAAGTGCGACCGCAAATTATGGGCAAGAAATTTTGGAAGTTTAAAGCTTTGAATAGTTCGACTTTTTTGCCGTCGGCGGAGGCGGTAGAGAAGATGCTGCCGGGGAAGATGGTGCTGAGTGTAGGTAGGAAAGGGAAGTATATTTTGATAGAGTTGTCGGGGGATTTGGTGATGGTTGTGCATTTACGTATGACTGGTATGCTTTTATTTAAGCCATCAGAGCGTTTGAAGAAATTTGTGCGTGGGGAATTTACTTTTAGTGATGCGTCGAAAATGTTTTATTCGGATATTCGTAAATTCGGTAAAATCTGGCTTTATCATAAGTCAGAATATTTACAAAAAACTGGTATGTCTAAGTTGGGAGTGGATCCATTTGTGGAAGAATTTGATTTGGCGATTTTGGAAAAACTCTATTTGAAACAAAAGGGGATTTTGAAAAATCGTTTATTGGATCAGTCGGTGGTGACGGGAGTGGGTAACATTTATGCTGACGAAATTTGTTTTCGAATAGGTTTACATCCTTCATCACGAGTGGAAAAATTAACAGCTAAAGATGTAGCTAATTTACATGAAGCAATCTTGCATTGTTTGAATGAAGGAATTGCTCATAATGGCACAACTATTTCTGATTTTGTCGGTACAAAAGGGGATTCAGGTAAACATCAAAAATACCTACAAATTTATGGTAGGACTGGCGATCCTTGTTATAAATGCAAAACTACTATTCAGAAAACCCGAGTGGCAGGGCGGGGGACTTACGTTTGTTTGAAATGTCAGAAATTAAAGAAATAATTTGAGAATCGAGAATTTCTTTACAAGCGCATATAGATGTAGTAAATATTTTGAGCGTACTATTTATGCTGGGGTGGCGGAATTGGTAGACGCGCAGGACTTAAAATCCTGTACTAGCAATAGTGTGCGGGTTCGATTCCCGCCCTCAGCACCAAAAATCCTCTTCGTATGAAGCGGATTTTTTTGTTAATTGTTTGTTAAGTTTGAGGGGTAGCTTGGTATTGATCTTTAATCTCTTCCCAGATTTCTCTGGTGACGAATTTTGGTTCTTCAATATCATCATATTTTAAAAGTCCCAAGTGCATTAAATCCGCTATATTTTTCAAGTTTGCTCCTCCTACATAAGCTAATTTGGTTAGCCCTTTTTCTTTTAATTTTCTTATTACTATTTCTTGTTCCAGATAAACAGTGTCTTTTGTTTCAGGTAAATAGCCACTTTTATCGGAAAGTTCAACACCTCTAAAAATTCTTTTCATACGAGGAATTAAGTCTTTTACTTCCTTAATAAGATCTTTTTTAAAGAGTTCTCGTTGCCCCTCATCATTTAAATTATATTTCTTACGTACAGAAGTTAAAGTTATTTCATATAAAAGGCGGAAACAATTATAAAAATCCCCACCCATTTTTTTCATCTCCATAGCTAAAACATAGGCTGTATTAACATCTCTTTTAATTCCAAATAATTCCAACATCAATTTTTCTTCATTATAAATAGCTCCTGCTTCCGCTAATAGAGAAATTCTATCGCCACCTAGTTTATTGAAAAGTCTTAAAGGGATTTTACTTTTATTAACATGTTGAATCACATGTCCTTCAATTTCATGCCCACAGGTTACAATCAGTCCCTTTAAAATATCATTAACTGTGTCTGCTCCATCAAATACAGCTTTTTGTTTGGCATTCACAGATTTTGTCTTTCTATCTTTACGAGTAATATATTGCCATTTATCATCCTCAGCAGAGGTTGTTCTGGTCTTTACAAATTTATCAGTAGATTCCTCGCTCAAAAGTCCATAAGCTTGTAATACTCTCTCTCCCCATGCTTTTCTTTGCGCAGAATCTATTGATGCAGCCAAAACTAATTCAGGATTAAGTCCATTATTTATTAATTGTGCAGTTCTATCATTATTGGTTTTATCAATTATCGCAGTTGCCACGCGTTCTTTAATCTCCGTACTGATTGTGTCATAATTACCATTTGGCTGGATTTCTTTGCCAGATCCATAAATAAATTTATCTAATCTTTCTTGCGTTCTGGGCTTATTCAACTTCCCTTTAGTGGAATTCAATATGTAGGATTCACTTTCACTCAAATTTTCTTCTCCGATATTTTCAACAAGCTTTTTTAAAGCAAATCCCATTCCATAAGTCTTAACCAACATTTCATTGATTTTTGCTTTGTACATGCCAGCAACTATTTCAGATGCTTTTTCAAAATTAGTTTCATCTTCATGCTTGTTTGTTTTTAACTGACTTTTTAAAGCCCTAAGGCGCTTTACCTTTTCCATAACTCTATCGGGAGCCTGGATTATTTTTATTGTTTGGCTATATTGCAATTCTTGAAGGTGCAAACTTCCATCATCTTGTATAGACTGCAAAATTTGATTCTCTAACTTGTTGTCACCAAATTTGATTGATTTAGCGGCAATATCATCAAGCAATTTTTCCTCAATTGTGACTAAAGTAGAACGATTTTGGTATAAAAAATTGCGAATACTCAATATATCGGAAAAATCTGGCGCTTCAGGAAAAATTTTCTTAAAGTCTGTTTTTCCTTCTTCTGTCAAAAAATATTCAATATTAAAGACAATTTCTTCTGCTTTTAATTCTGAAATTTTTTCTAATTCAATGCCTAAATCTTTTTCCCATATTTGTAGTTCTTCCGATTCTTTTTCAGATAAAGATAGAACTTTTTTCCGTCCCTCCAAAATATCTTCAATCTCAGCCAATTCTTTCTCTACTTGAGCTGAAGGCCTTTCAATATACAATTTCTGTTTAGGAGGCGTTAGCTGAGATTCCCTTAAAGTAGTGGAATTTATATGAGACATAATAAGAATAAATAAGCCTTAATTATGCCACTTTTGAGCTAAAAAGTCAATTTTACTAGCCAGTAAGCCTAGTTAACTTGAAAAGACTTCACTGTCTCCAGCACTTGATTGATAACAATGCTGTTTTCTTGAGTGGAATATGAACCAAGCGCGGTATACCCATTATTGCCTTTGGTAGCGAAAGTTTGTACGAATTTTAGAATGGGGTCGGTTTGATTGAGTTTAGCTTCAAATTCTACTACATAAGTGTCTACAGACTGTCCGCCGATATTTCTTTTCACAATTTCTTTTTTAGTCTCGCGATAATTTAATAAACCGCTTTTTTGGCGATTAAGGATTTCCTGACCGTAGTCCAAACTGTTTTTTGCTGCTGATTGAAAAGAATGTTTAATGATATTTACATTGGCTGTAAAATCTTCATTTTTAATATTATTGCGAATCACCACTTGAGTTTCAGCAGGAATATCGGAAGTAAAGTCTTTTGGCTGAATAATATCCCAATTGGTTGGGAAATTAAGGCTAAACTCATTGTTATTATAAACGCGAGTTTCCGTACTGGTTGGCTGATTGGTATCAGGTTGGGCGGTTTGCGGACCGGGACTTAAACATCCTGATAAAAGTAAGGAACTTGCTAATAAAGTAGAGGCAATTAGTTTTTTCATAGAGAATTTAGGTTTGCTTTTAGTTTGCAGCAGCAGTGTGTTTTCTAATTACTTTGTCGATTAATCCATATTTGACTGCTTCGTCCGCACTCATAAAATTATCGCGATCAGTATCTCTTTCCAAAGTTTTAAGGTTTTGCCCAGTGTGATGAGCTAAAATCTTATTCAAAGTATCGCGAGTCTTAACTATATGATTAGCATGAAGTAAAATGTCTGCCGCTTGTCCTTGAGTTCCTCCCAAAGGTTGATGAATCATTACTTCAGAATTAGGCAAAGCAAAACGCTTACCTTTGGCACCTCCGGCTAATAGCACTGCGCCCATAGAAGCACAAATTCCCATACATACAGTAGACACATCCGGCTTAATCAATTGCATAGTGTCATATATAGCCAAACCAGCCGTCACATGTCCGCCCGGACTTTGTATATACATAGTGATATCTTTTTTGGGGTCTTCAGATTCCAAGAATAATAATTGAGCGATGATGGTATTAGCTACTGCATCATTAACTCCTGAACCTAAAATAATAATACGATCCTTTAATAATCTACTATATATATCGTAGGCTCTTTCTCCCATTGGGGATTTTTCAATCACGGTTGGAACTAGAACGGAATTGAATACTGGTAAATTTCCATTATTTTCGTATAAACTTTGTAGCATGTGTTATTTTTGTAAGTATTTTTGTGGCTCTATTATAGCATTTATTTGCTTTTGAAAGAAATATAAAAAAAGTCTAAGATTTTTCTTGACTTTGAAAATATGATCGTATAAGATTCGCATGCTTTCAGATGGAAACGGGCTTGTTTTACTACAGCAAACCGCTTCAAAAACATTTGAAATATGGGGGTGCCGCCCACATGGCATGGAACTTTAACACTTAGGATGTAGTAGAGAAGAGTTTTAATAAATTTTTCAATGTAAGTATACTCTTTTAAGTAATTGAGCATCTTACTCAACTTATGAAATTAAGTGAATTCCTCGGAATTCATGCATTTTTATTCGGAGAGTTTGATCCTAGCTCAGGATTAACGCTGGCGGTGTGCCTAATACATGCAAGTCGAGCGCCCTGGACCCTGTTTATAACTATATTATAGATAGAGTCCAGGGAGCGGCAGACGGGTGAGTAACACGTTGGTATCTGCTCTAAAGTCAGGAATAAGCCTTAGAAATAAGGTCTAATACCGGATAGTCCCGCAAGGGTAAAGCCGCAAGGCGCTTTAGAAGGAACCTGCGTCCTATCAGTTAGTTGGCGAGGTAATGGCTCACCAAGACTATGACGGGTAACTGGTCTGAGAGGACGACCAGTCACAATGGGACTGAGACACGGCCCATACTCCTACGGGAGGCAGCAGTAAGGAATTTTTCGCAATGGGGGAAACCCTGACGAAGCAACACCGCGTGAAGGATGAAGGCCTTTTGGTTGTAAACTTCTTTTTTGAGGGAATAAATATGAATGTACCTCAAGAATAAGCATCGGCTAACTACGTGCCAGCAGCCGCGGTAAGACGTAGGATGCGAGCGTTATCCGGAATTACTGGGCGTAAAGAGTTCGTAGGCGTTTTGTTAAGTAGAATGTTAAAGACTTGAGCTCAACTCAGGGAAGGCATTCTAAACTGGCAGAATAGAGTAAGACAGAGGCAAGTGGAATTCTGTGTGTAGGGGTAATATCCGTAGATATACAGAGGAACACCAAAAGCGAAGGCAGCTTGCTGGGTCTTTACTGACGCTCAAGAACGAAAGCGTGGGGAGCAAACAGGATTAGATACCCTGGTAGTCCACGCCCTAAACTATGATAACTCGTTGTTGGAGGATTCGACCCCTTCAGTGACTAAGCTAACGCGATAAGTTATCCGCCTGGGTAGTACGATCGCAAGATTAAAACTCAAAGGAATAGACGGGGACCCACACAAGCGGTGGAGCATCTGGTTTAATTCGACAATAAGCGGAAAACCTCACCAAGACTTGACATCCCGGGAAGACTGCCGAAAGGTGGTTGTGCCGCAAGGAACCCGGTGACAGGTGCTGCATGGTTGTCGTCAGCTCGTGTCGTGAGATGTTGGGTTAAGTCCCGCAACGAGCGCAACCCTTGTCATTAGTTGCTACATTTAGTTGGGCACTCTAATGAGACTGCCGGTGACAAACCGGAGGAAGGTGGGGATGACGTCAAGTCCTCATG
>JBOFLO010000049.1:0-6759 GCA_051657905.1 Candidatus Altimarinota bacterium
AATTCATCAAGAAAAAGGCCTCACCACTATTATCGTCACTCACGATTCTCACATTGCCGAAACCGCCGACCGTATTATTGAAATTCAGGACGGCAAAATTATTGACAAAGCACATACCAGCCAATTCACTCATTAAAAATGTATCTCAAACTCGCCCAACAATATTTAAAAAACAAACCTTCCCGCACTTTCCTAACCGCATTGGCTATCTGCGTTTCTATTTGCAGTCTGACTTTATTTTCAGCGTTACATACCGGTTTGAAAAATTTCTTTTTTAATGACACGCGTAATCCCCTCACCCGCATCACCGTACAACCGGCCGGCCAAATCGGAGGATATTTCAATCCGGTTAACGCTTTCAAATCCACTCAATTAACCGCCGAACAAATCTCCAGTTTAGAAAAAATCCCTCATGTCAAAACCGTTTCTCCTCAAGGCAGCTTAAAAGGAATCTCTTCTCTACAAATCAATTTATACGGCCAATGGCTACAAACCGATGCCTTGATTTTCAGTTTACCTTATCAAATCATCAGCGATTCCAAAGTTGAAGAAAGCCAATGGCAGGCAATTGATAATCAACCCACCCCCGTCATTGTTTCAACCCTACTTATCGATCTCTACAATTACTCCTTCGCTTCCATCAACAATCTCCCCCGCTTAAACGAACAAAATTTCGTCGGAACTGAAATCCGTATCCTACTCAACCAATCTACGCTTTTCAACTCCAGTAATTCCCAACCCATTGTCCTCGATGCCAAAATCGTCGGATTCTCCAGCCAGGCAAAATTAATCGGCATCACCATACCCCCAGCCGCTTTGGAAAAAATCAATCGCGATAATTTAAATCAAACCGAAATCGGCTACTTAAACGCCCTGGTAGACATTGATTCAGTTATGAATTTAGATGATGTTAAAACAGCTATTTCCGATTTGGGCCTACAAGCCAATACTGCTGAACAAAATTTAGCCAGCCTCAACAATTACTTTCAAATTTTCAATTTAGCCTTCTCTATTATTAATATAGTAATTTTCTTCATCACCGGTTTAATGATCGCCAACACCTTCTTGGCCAACACCAATGAACGCATCAAAGACATCGGCATTCTGCGCACCCTCGGCTTCAGTCAGGTCAATTTGCGTAAAACTTTTTTATGGGAAGCGGCAATTCTTGGCTTTTTTGGTGGCTTAACAGGATTTATCTTCGCCATCACCATTGGCCTAATCAGCAATCAAATTCTCCAGAATCAACTTTCCGACCTCAACAATAAACCAGAACAATTTTTCTCTTTTGATCCAGCTCTATTTTTATTCGTGATGGTCTTTGCTATTCTATTCTGCTTAATTTTCTCTTTCCTTCCAGCAGACAAAGCCTCCAAACTTGATCCCGTACAAGCCCTCAACAAGTAATCTCACAATATTCCAAGAATTTCCGCAACTCATTTTGCTGCAAGCATTGATTTTATCCGAAAGAACATTTGACTTAGCGCTCTCTATCAATATAGTCTAAGCAAGCTGTCAGCAAAATTTCTCGCAAGAGAATTCCGATTGTGTAGTTGAAGATAGCGCTTTCCTGTTATTGAGATGCCCTCTCCTTAACGTTAGTCACTGTAATCACTTCACATTTTTTAAATATGCCGAAGAAAAAACCTTCTGCCTCCGCCAAAAAAATTGGCAAGAAGCCTGTCAAAAAAGTTGCCAAGGCCTCTTCAAAGAGCAGTTCCAAGAAAAAAGTAGCTATCAAAAAGCCTGCAGTTAAAAGCAAGGCTGTTAAGAAAGTTGCTAAGCCAGTTAAGAAAGCCCCAGCCAAAAAGGTTGTTGCAAAAAAACCAGTTAAAAAAGCTCCGGCTAAAGTTGTTAAAAAAGTAGCAACTAAAAAAGTTTCTGCAAAACCTAGCAAACCTGCCAAAATTGAAAAGAAAGCAGCAGCAAAAGTTGCAGCTAAGCCTGTTAAAGAAGTAAAGGCTCCAGAGAAAGCAAAAGTTGAAGAGAAAAAAGTTGCCAAGGTAGAAAAATCTAAAAAACCCGCAACAAAATCTCCAAGCACTTCTACTGTTAATGAAGAAATTTCCAAATTGCTACCAAAGGAAAACATTACCATGAAGGAACTTGGTATCAGAAAATATTTCACTGAAAGAATCGATAAAGGTATCGTTCTCCCTAACCTGATCGAAATCCAATTGGATTCTTATCGTTGGTTTTTGGAAAACGGTATTCGTGAACTTTTAGATGAAGTCAGCCCTATTACAGATTTCTCCGGCAAAAAACTCGAATTACATTTCTTGGAACATTCTATTGATGAACCGAAACATGATCCAGAAACTTGTAAGGTTAAAAACTTAACTTACGAAGCTCCTCTTAAAGTACATGTACAATTAATCAACAAGGAAACAGGTGAAATTAAAGAACAGGATGTTTTCCTTGGAGGTATTCCTTTAATGACTCAAAAAGGAACTTTCATTGTTAACGGTATTGAAAGAGTAGTAGTTTCTCAAATCGTTCGTTCTCCAGGTGTTTTCTTTTCTAGAAATCCTGCCTTCCCTCAATATTGCAATGCTAAAATCATCCCTAAACGTGGGGCATGGCTCGAAATTGAAACCGATAAAAAAGGTATTATCAGTGTAAAAATTGATCGTAAGAGAAAAATCCCAGTTACTTCTTTGATTCGTGTTTTCGGATTCCCTACTGATCAACAAATTCGCGATATTTTTACCGATGATATTGAAGGACCAGACAAAGATTATATTCTCAATACTTTGGAAAAAGACAGCGCCAAAACTATTGATGAAGCTTATCAAAGTATTTACAAAAAAATTCGTCCAGGTGATTTGGCTACTCCAGAAAATGCCAAAACTCTTATTCAATCAATGTTCTTTGATTATAAGAAATATGACATGGGACCGGTGGCTCGTTACAAATTAAACAAACGTTTCCACTTAGACACGCCAAACACTAAAGAATTCCACACTTTCCAAGTGGAAGATTTAATTAGAATTATCAAACATTTAATTAATCTAAATAATGGCAACGGAGCACCAGACGATATCGATCACTTATCCAATCGTCGTGTTAGATCCGTTGGTGAATTAGTACAAAACAAATTCCGTGTAGGTTTATTACGTACTGACCGTATTGCTAAGGATAGAATGACTGTAATGGATTTGGAAACTTCCACTCCATCTCAGTTAATCAACTCCCGCCCAATCACCGCCGCCCTTCGTGAATTCTACGCCAGCTCTCAACTTTCCCAATTCATGGATCAAACCAATCCATTGGCTGAACTTGCGCACAAACGCAGACTTTCTGCTATGGGTCCAGGTGGTTTATCCAGAGAAAGAGCATCATTCGATGTTCGTGACGTACATCAATCTCACTACGGAAGAATCTGTCCAATTGCAACTCCGGAAGGTCCAAACATCGGTTTGGTAGTGCATTTGGCTACTTATGCCCGTGTGAATAAATATGGTTTCATTGAAACTCCTTATCGTGAAATGCACGATACTATGCAAGTTAAGGATGCTAAAAAATTACTAGGTTTGAAACTTCGTAATGACTTAATTGATCCAAAAACTAACAAAGTTCTTGCTGAAAAAGAAAGTGCCATTACAGAAAAAACTATTGCTGCTATTCAGAAGCTTGGATTAAGTGAAATCAAAGTTTTCAAGCATGCTACCGACAATGTTCGTTACTACGATGCTGATGAAGAATCAGACAAAGTAATTGCTCAGGCCAATACCGCTTTAGATGAACATGATCAAATCATTGATTCTTTGGTATCAGCCAGACAAAAAAGTGAACCGGAATTGGTTTCCGCCAAGCTGATCACTCACATGGACATTTCTCCAAAACAAATTATTTCCGAAACAACTTCTTTGATTCCGTTTTTGGAAAATGATGACTCGACTCGTGCTTCCATGGGTTCAAACATGCAACGTCAGGCCGTTTCTCTAATCAATCCAAAGGCTCCTTTGGTTGGTACAGGTATGGAAGAAATTGTAGCAAAGTCTTCGGGTCAAGTTAGTTTGGCTGAAGACAACGGTACTATTTCTTACGTTGATGCTGAACAAATCGTTGTTATTTACGACAATGGTAAAAAAGTTACTTACAAACTACACAATTATTTCCGCTCCAATCAGTCCACTGCCATCCATCATCGTGCGAAAGTTAAGAAAGGACAAAGAGTTACTCGTGGGGATGTACTTTCTGATGGACCAGCAATTGAAAATGGAGAATTGGCTTTAGGTAGAAACGTTCTCGTGGCCTACATGCCATGGCAAGGTTTCAACTATGAAGATGCGGTTATTATGTCCGACAAAATGGTGAAGGATGGATTCTTTGACTCAGTACATATCGAAACTTTCACTGTAGACGTTCGTGACACTAAACTTGGACCAGAAATTATTACTCGTGATATTCCGAATGTTGGTGAAGCAAGATTAAAAGATTTGGATGAAAACGGTATCGTTAGAATCGGTGCCAGCGTTCATGAAGGTGATATCATGGTTGGTAAAATCACTCCAAAAGGTGAAACTGAACTTTCTGCTGAAGAAAGACTATTAAGAGCGATCTTCGGTGACAAAGCCAGAGATGTAAAAGATACTTCTCTACGTTTACCAGGAGGTGAAGGTGGAAAAGTTGTAGCTGTACAAATTTTCAACCGCACCAACGGCGATGAACTCCCAACCGGCGTCAACCAACAAATCAAAGTTAACGTAGCTCAAACCAGAAAAATTTCCGTAGGTGATAAGATCGCAGGTCGTCACGGTAACAAAGGTGTTATTTCTAACATCGTTCCGGCTGAAAATATGCCATTCTTACCAGACGGTACTCCAGTTGATATTATTTTGAACCCACTCGGTGTTTCTTCCCGTATGAATATCGGTCAGATTTTAGAAACACATTTAGGTTGGGCCGCTAAAGAATTGGGCTTCTATGTTGCAACTCCAGCCCTTAACGGTATTCGTACCGAAAAAATCCGTGAATTATTAATTGAAGCAGGTTTACCAGAAGATGGAAAAATCCAACTTTACGATGGTCAAACCGGCGAACCATTTGATCACAGAACTACTGTAGGTATTTCTTACATCATGAAATTATCCCACTTGGTTGAAGATAAAATTCATGCTCGTTCTGTTGGTCCATACTCACTCGTTACTCAACAGCCACTTGGAGGTAAAGCTCAACACGGTGGACAGAGATTCGGGGAAATGGAAGTTTGGGCATTGGAAGCCTATGGTGCAGCACATACTTTACAGGAAATGTTGACCATCAAATCCGATGATACTTACGGACGTGCTAAAGCCTACGAATCAATTGTTAAAGACGAACCGATTAAGAAACCAAAAACTCCGGAATCATTCAATGTATTGATTAAAGAATTACAAAGTTTAGGTCTATCCGTTAAATTCGTCAGTCCAGCTGATACAGATGAAGATGTTTACGAAGGAAATCCAGAATTGGAAGAAGCTGTAGCAGCCTTAGAAGCAAGCGCAGATGATCTCAAATTAAAAACTGAAGTAAATGAATTATTAACTACTGAATTAGATACAAGTGAAGTTGATATTGAAAAACATGTCAGCGGAATGGATGTAATTACAGATCAAGAATCCGAAGATCAGGAAATCAGTGAAATTAAAGAAGGCGGCGATCCGGCCGATCTAGAAGACTTCGCTCAAATGGAAGCTGAAATCAACTTCGACGAAATCGAAGATGCACCAGATGAGGAATTGGCGGAAATCGCAGAAATGCCTGAAGACGTGGATCCAGAAGAATTGGACAAATTATAATTCTTCTCTCTCCATCTTAACTTTAAAGTTTAAACTTAATTAAAAATGCATACTCATCAAGAAACAGAAAAGAATAAAGGTCATAATGATAATTTTGACCAGATTTCTATTTCTGTAGCATCACCCGAAGAAATCCTCTCCTGGTCTCACGGTGAAGTTAAAAAACCTGAAACCATCAACTATCGTACTCAAAAACCAGAAATGGACGGTTTATTCTGCGAAAGAGTTTTCGGTCCAACTAAAAACTGGGAATGTTATTGCGGTAAGTACAAACGTATCCGTTACAAAGGCGTAATCTGTGAAAAATGTGGAGTTGAAGTAACTCACTCTTCAGTTCGCCGCGGACGTATGGGTCATATTAAATTAGCGGTTCCAGTAACTCATATCTGGTTCCTTCGCTCAACTCCAAGCCGTATTGGTTTACTATTAGATTTGCCAATCAAAGCAATTGAACAAGTAGTTTACTTTGCTGCTTACATCATCACTGAAGTAGATGAAAAATCTAAAGACGAAGCTAAAGAACAATTGAGCATCGAGTTCAAAACTCTTCGTAAGAAATTACAGGAAGATTGTTCTAAAGAAGTTTCCGAAGCTGGTAGCAAAAAAGACAAAGCTGGAATCGACAAAATCGAAAAAGAATTTGCTAAAAGAATTGAAGAACTTGATAAACAACACGCTAAAACCAAGGATGATCTTGAAGATATTAAAATCACCAAGATTTATTCTGAATTGGAATATCGCGAACTTTCCAGCCGTTTTGGACAAATTTTCAAAGCTGCTATCGGCGCTGAAGCGATCAGAACAATTGTTCAAAATTTAGATTTAGCAAAATTAATTACTGAATTGGAAGAAGATCTTAAAAAAGCTTCTGGTCAAAAACAGAAAAAATTAATTAAGCGTTTGAAATTAGCTAGCAGTTTACTAAAGGCTGATATCAAAGCTGAATGGATGGTTATGACTGTATTGCCAGTTATTC
>JBOFLO010000050.1:0-9943 GCA_051657905.1 Candidatus Altimarinota bacterium
TCACCCCCTCGTCCTCGCCGCCCGCCAAGCCTGGACACAAAAAACACCCCTTTATCAGGGCTACAGTTTAGGCCTTTTCACGGCCTACCTCAGCTTGCTAATTCACTCCAATTTCGTCAACTCCCTACTCTTCCCACAAATCATGATTTTCTTTTTCATCTCAACCGCTCTACTTTTCCTCACCACTTTCACAGCTCAAAAAGTTACTAAAAATCAACTTCAGTAATTACACGCAACCCATAAGGTTCTTCTTTCAAAATATAGATTTTGGATTTTTGTCCAAACTCCCACAAAGTTAATTTAAACACTCCTTCTTCTAAATCCTGTCCTTCAAAATAATAATCCCCACTCAAAACCCCAGACCGTGACACAATTTCATTCTGCACAAATGCATTTAATAAATCCCTCTTTTCTCCTTCATAATAAACTCTACCACTTTCCATCAAAGCATTGTTGTTCAACCAAAAATGCTGATTTAAATTAATCTCCGGAGTGTAAATTGCCGGCGCAGAATATTCCTCCACCACATTAAATCTCAAACTATCCATAGCTGACTCTTCCATTAATTCAGTATTGGAAACCTGATTTGCTATCGGAGTTTTTTGTTCATCCAATTGCTTCAAAGCATTTTCCTTTTCCAAATCAGCCTTAACTTCCTCCACAGATAAAGACTCCGTCATCAAAATATTTCCCACATCCAACTCCATAGCCTGATCCACTGTAGCGTCCATAACTTCGCCACCCATACCTCCAACCGGCAAATCACTCACTTCACTTTCCATCATCAACTTTTGACTACCCAAATCATCAGAAACCACAGGCTCATTAGGGACAACAACACTATTTCCCACTGGATTTTCATTGATCAAAATTGTGAATTGGGCATTATCTGGTTTTTCCACCGGATCAATAAAATCAGTTTTCAACCCATCAAAATTAACTTTTTCCAAACTAGCATTTGGATCATCAATCTTTAATTCCGTTAAATTAGTATTCATCATCGGCAATTTAACCCCATCCTCATTCTGACGGAAATTTCTCAAAGCTTCCTCCGAAGGCATAGCCAAATAACCTGGGAAAGTTTTAATCCCTTCATTATTAACCATCTCCATACTCATAGTTTGAGGTTGCGCATCCATAACCTTCATCTGAGCCGAATCATTATTTTGCAAAGTATTTTGAAAAGCCTGCTCAGGCTGAGTCATCACAACTTTTTGATCAAATGCATTCACAGCCACTATCGCCAAAATAGCCATAGTCGGCACAGCACCTAAAGCATATTTCCATTTAGCCCAAAAACTAGCCCACTCAAAACCATTGCTCTCCGGCAAAATTTCCGGCGCAGTTCTATTTAACAACTGCTCTCTCAACTGCACTTTAAAATCAGCACGCATTTGATAATTTTCAGCTTCCTTAGCTTTCATCAAGCGAGCAATAATCTGTTCAAAATATTTTCCTCCAAAATTACTCATAGTTTAATTTGCTTCTTCTAATAATGATTTTAACTTTCGCAATGCTCTGAATAGTTTCACTCCAATATTATTTGGCGTAATTCCCATAATTTCAGCCATTTCAATATTGGAAACTTCTTCAAAATACTTCAATCGAATTAATTCTCTCTCCTCATATTCCATCATCTCCATCGTTTTTTTCAATTCATCTTTTTCCAAATTCACATCCAAATTTTCCTCCAAAACATCCTCTCCCAAAATCTCCTTAACTTCTTCCAAATCAACTTTATTATATTTGCTGCTCTCTCTGTACCATTTCAGCACATTATTATGAGCAATTTTATAAAGCCATGAAGAAAACGGAAAACCTCGAAATTGATAGCTTTGTATGTGATTTAAAGCATCAAAGAAAGTTTGACTAACCAAATCCTCAGCCGTCGCATCCTCATTTACCCTACGACGAATGTAGCGGTAAATCTGCTCCACATAACGATCATAGAGCAATGCAAACCGTTCCGGGCTTTGCTTAGCCTCTTCCACCAATCGATTTTCTTGTTCTAACTGGTTTTCCATAAACAAAAATACGAGAGCTTGTTTTAACAAATTATAGCCAAAGTGTCAAGGCACTCCAGTATAGTCGATTGGCAGTTTTCATTTTTAATTAGCCCAAATTCCCAATTAATTAAGAATCTGCATAAATTATAATCAGCCACCCCCTTATCCATTACAGCAAAACTTGCTTTTTCCCCCTTTCAGCCCTAAAGTTAGCAGGTAAAGCTTATCAACAACTTATGTTTGACTATCAAAATATCCTCAATGACCCAGAAGCACTAGGCCAAATAATCGGAGCCATGATCGGTGTTACAGGTTTGTTTGTAGGTACATTTATCACTATTTTCACTTCTTTTGTAATTCGTTCTATGGATATAAAAAGAGAAGAGCGCAAGGAGCGTGTGATGATGGAAAGAGCCAGAAAATCCAAAGAATTCAAACTTAAGCAGGAAGTTTACACAACTTTCATTTCCGAATTAGCATCCTTGGAAAATTTCCTCACCAAAAAGGGTGATGATTTATCTGAATTGAAAGATTTTGAAAAATTCGACCGTGAATGGACTAGAATTGAAATTCGCGTTGATTTGGTAGCCAGCCAACAAGTTCAAGATTTGAAAGAAAAATTACAAAAAGAACTATTTTCTTTGGCTAAGAAAAGTTTTGAAACCAAAGGATCTGAAAGCATCGTACTTTCCAAAGCCTACATGTTGGATCGCAGCTTACTTTTACAGGCTATTCGTGAAGACATGGAAATCACTAAAAGCTAATTCATGAATAAAAGATCTTTTCTTTTACATTTAGTACTTAGTTTGCTTCTGACTACCCAGGTTTCGGCGCAAACTATTCAAGACCCTTTGATTATATATAATCCGAGCATTCTTCAGCTTATTACCCCAATTGATACTCAAACAACCACCCCCGACCGCGAAACAACAGTCACGCCAGTAGAAACCACCGACACTGTAGGCCAAACCGACACCCAAACTCCCACCGATAGCACCAGCACCACTACCAACAATCAACCGGTTGGCACTGTAGATAATACAGAACCAGAACAACCAACAGCTACCACCGAGCCAGAAACCCCAGCCACCATTGGCCCAGGCCCAGAAAGACCTTCTTATACTGACACTCCAACTACAGAAGAAACCACGCCCCCCGTCACCACAGTGCGACCAACTCGACCAATCATTCCTCGCCCCACCAGTGAAGTAGAAGAAACCGAACCCGAAACTCCAGCAGAAAACTGCCCTCTCTTCAACCCTCTGGATGAAAACCCAGTTAAATGTCCTGAAAGCGCACCCATTATTCCCATTTTCCCAATTATGATGATTGCCGGACCATTGGCCGGACTATTATTATTCTTCCTGATTTTCAAATTGCTTCAAAATTCTCACCTGAAAACCGAAACTCGTTTAGATCAAAAACGCGACAAGAATATTGCCAGCCAACGCAGCTCTGCTCAAAAAAGCCAAGCCTACCAAGACTATTTAAACTTTGTCAGCCAATCTCTCACTCAAACTGAGTTTAATCAAAGCGATTTTCTAAAGCAACAAGCTCAATTGGAATTATTCGGCTCTGAACAAATGCTTAAATTGCATCAACAAGTTGGCTTTGCTTTCCAGGAAAACAATCATCAGGAAATCAAAAAACTCCTCCCAGCTCTAATCACTCAAATTCGCCTAGAAGAATAGTTATTTAATATTCCCCGCCCTTTCTCCCCTCTTTAATTTCCGAACGACGCTTTTTCCCTTCCAACATTTTCTCCTTAGCTTTTTTTGAACGCTTCTGTTTTTGTTTGCGTAATTTAAAAATCTTTTTCTGCAACTCCGATTGTTTCCCTAATTTCCTTTCCTCAATTTTCTTGATCAATAATTTATAAGCCGACAAACGATTATTAGTAAGCTCCCGATGTTTTTGCATACGAACTTCCAAACCAGTTGGCAAATGCCTAAGCAAAACCGTACTGGATGTTTTATTAATTTTCTGCCCTCCCTTCCCGCTCCCACGCACAAATTGCTCACTCAAATCCCCAGGATATATTCCCAGTTCCCGTGCTTTTTTCTGATAATCTTCAGTCAAATTCTCCAAAAAACTCATTTTGCCAAAGATATTAAATTGAATGGTGGACCCCAGAAGAGTTTAACTTCTGAGCGTTTGCACGCCTAGCATAAATGCTAAAGGCCCATATGGGTAAGAAAATTCTATCAAACCTGGCTCGAAGATCAAGCCCTATTACAACTCCTCACTTCTTTTGAAAATCAAATGCCCTAATTCCAATTTTAAATTATCCAAATCTCCTCTCACCGAATCATTGGATTCATACAACATTTCCCATTCTTTTTCCGCCTCTGAAAAAATCCCCTGCAATAAATTTTTCTCCTTACATTCCAAAACTTTTTCTTTAGCAATTTCAAAAATTTCCACAGCCTTTTCTTTTCTTTCCTCATCTTTCAATTCACTCCAATCCACCTTACTCCCTCTCGAATCCAAATTTGGCAAAAGTTTAATTTTTCTTCCTGGCTCCACCGTTACCTTAGTAATAATTGCTAAAAATTTCTCAAATCTATCAACATCTCTTTGAAAAAACCTAGAACCCTTATACAAATCAAAAATCTTTGCTCTAGCTGACTCAAAAATACTTATAATTTCCACAGGATCATTTGATTTAGAAATCGCTTCATCCGCTTCAAACACTATTTGTTTACCTTCTGAACGTCTATCAAAATCTCCCAAACCTTCCAGTTCTCGATATTTTTGTTGTTCATCTGGTTTTTCTTTCAACTGAGGCATATCTACCTAATTTAAATTATCGTAAGTTTACAATACATAAGCTCATTGTCAATAGAGCAAACTATTCCGGCTCATCAAAATCAACTAAATCCCCTTCCCCACTGGCCGCACTATCTGCCCCCTCCGCTTGCAAAGCAGTTTTGAAAGTAGCCAATTTATTCTTTCTTCCTTCATTCATAGTGTAATCCTCATTCAATTCCACACCTTTAGTATAAGGAATAAAAATTCCCTCTTCATCAAAAGCCTGATTAAACAGCATCGCCAATTCAGTTTTGATTCCCAAAATATTACATGGTCTTTTCACCCAAGCCTTCACAGTAAACACCACTCCATTATCTTCAAATTTCTTAAACACAATTCTAAATTTCGGACTTTTCAAAATACCTTCATAACGTCTCAAAACCTTTTCATAAATTTCCAAAGCTTTAGCAGTATCGCTCCCATATCCAATCGCAATATCAAAATCGAATCTGCGAATTTCATAACGCGAGAAATTGATAATTGATTGAGTCATCACATCACTGTTGTAAATCGTCACCGAACGTTTATCAAAAGTACTAAGCGTAGTTGATTGAAAATCCATCGCCTCAATCTTCCCAGTGAAATCACGAATTTTCACCACATCCCCTATCTTGAAAGGTGCCTTAAACATAATCAAAATCCCCGCCACATAATTTTTAATAATATCCTGCAAACCATAACTCAACCCCAAAATCGAAACACTCACCAATAATGTCATATCAATCCCCACAGTTCGAAGAGCCAAAGTCACCGAAATCACAATAATAAACCCCGTCAAAAGCTTTTCCACCAAATTCAAAGCATTTTTCTGCTCCTGATGCTCCACCACCATTTTCCGCAGATAGCGGCGCATATAACTGATCAAAAAGTACCCGGCCAAGATAATCAAAGCCCCAATCACCACATCAACCAATTTCCCCAATATATAAGGCAAAAGTTGGTCAAAATCGAGCCCGGACTCACCCACTGAGGTGTTCCCCGAAGGTATGGTACTTGAAGGAATTGTATCTCCCATAAGGAAATTTTCTAATAAATCCCAGTATTATACCATTTTCAGGCCAAAAAGACCAATCCTTATGCCTCTCCAATCATAATCTGATTAAAATACCACTTAACCGTATTCCAGCTGCCATTTTTCGGTTCCAAAATATACTCCCCTTTATCAATAGCCTGACATTTCTTCTTTTCCTCTTCTTTAACGGTTTCCTCGGCAGTTTCGTCAATTTTCGCCAAACAATCTTTCTGCTTCTGCTCCCCAGTCATTTTCGACACCAAAATATTGCCCGATGACAGCACATTTCCACCTCTAACCTTAAAACTTTGATATTTAAAGTAATAATTCAACACCTCCGGAGCCAAAATATCCGTTTCCACCTTAGTTAAAACCACCCCAATCAATCTGCTCAAATTCTCCGCATTCCCAAAACCACCCTTTTGAGCCTTCTCCTGCAAAGCCTTCAAAATCATCTGCTGTCTTTCCGCCCGGGCAAAATCACTGGAGGTATGACGGGTACGAGCTAAACGCAAAGCCTGTTTCCCCGACAAATGATGATCCCCCGCCCTATAGTAAAGCGTCCCCCATTTTCCCCCATCAAATGTCTTATAAGTCGGATCAATCACCGCCTGCTCCAAATGCACATCAATCCCACCCAGTATATCCACCACCTCCACAAAGGCATACATATCAATCAGCACCACCTTATCAATCTTATATCCGGTTACATTGGAAAGAATGCGCTTCATTTCATTCATGCCGTATAAAGCGTAATAACTGTTGATTTTACGATTATTGTAATAGAGATCACGCGGAATACTAACCAAAGTAATTTCACGCGTCGCTGGATTAATATTGGCGTAAATCATTGTGTCCACCAAACTACCATTTTTCCCCGCCACTAAAATATTCAACTGTCCTTCCTTGCTGACAGCCTCATCGCCAAAATCAGGAATATTCTCCGGCAAAACTAAGGCTTTTTTTTTGAGCCTTCATCATTCTCAATCAAAAAATTCAGCAAATCCACTTCTTGATCCCCCTGCACCACCTTGAACATTCCCGAGGAAAGCTCGATGGCAAAAGAAAAACTCACCGTTCCATCAGCATTAGTCACATCATATAAAATTTTGTTCTGCTCTTCCCGCGGTTTATCCGCCAATTTCAAATTCTGCGCTTTCAATAATTCCTGAAAAGCCTCCTGTTCAAAAATATCCTTCAATTCCGCCTTCTTATCTTCCAACATCTGCACCTCCGGCAAAACAAAACCATTCACACCTTCTATCAAAGCTTTTTTCAACTCTTCCAAACTCTTTAATTTTACTCCCTCTAATTTTCCATCAGACACATTTCTATCCAATGTATAACTGTAATCAGTTTTATCCAAAAGAATATACATCATCGATCCACTGCCAATACTATCCACCATCAACATCAATTTATCCCCTTGATCACTAACCATTTCATTAATCACCATCCCTTTAGATTCCAACAAATTCGCCAATTCTGCATCATTTCTCAAAGCCAAAATTTCCGCAGTTTTAACATCCAGCTGACTTTTCTTTTCAATAGCCAGGCTTTTCTTTTCCAATAAATATTTATTCAAAATATCTTTCCAATTCGCATCAGTTAATTTAGCAATTTCTTTACTTTCCAAAACACTTTGCACCTGCAAATTCCCATTTTTAAAATCCCAAATAATATTAAACAAAGGCTGACTATTCTCATTATTCAATATTTTCAAAAACAAATTTTCCGCATCATCTGAAGCTTCGCCAACCCCCAACCCATTCTCACTCAACATGCTTTCCACCATCACCTCATCACGCTGTTTCACCGCCAAACTTTTCTGCTCATTCAATTTCTTTTCATCCTCCAAATTCTGCAAAAATTTATAAATAGCCAATTCATTTTCCGAACTATTTTTCTGATCATCCGGCAATTGTTCTACAGTCTTTTGATCGAAAGAATATTCTCTCTCTGGTAATAACAAAAATCTACGAATCTCATTCAAATCCGCCCCAAACTGTTTCAAATCCCCCTGCAATCCCCCAATCTCATCCACCACCCCCCCACTATATTGATCCAACCCACCAATCACTCGATTAAAATTCCACAATTGAAAAGTATTCAACAAAACAAGCAAAGTTAAGACCACAAACAAAAGCTTCAACCAAAAAGGCGTCTTCTTCACCTTCTCCACCGACTTAACTTCGGCTTCAGGCAAACTACTTTGTTGAGGATTTTTCTGCTTTTTCATAATACTTTTTAGCCAGCCCATGTTAATACCAAACCGAACCCATAACAAGCAAAAATCCCCTACCATAAATACAGCCTCCTGGATTATTTCATTCGGGAAAAATAAAACTGGACCCCTTTTTCCCGAATGAAATAATCCAGGAGGCTAGTATGATTAGATTGTTGGCACTTGATGAGCTGGTTTCACTATAATCTTCCCTTTCATACTTGGGTGCAAACTGCACATATAATCAAAAGTTCCCTCTTCATTAAATGTATAGGAATAGCTATCACCATTTTCCAAAAGCGGACTATTTAAAGTATTGCTACCAATGCTCTGCACATCATGATTCATGCTATCCGCATTAGTCCATTTTACTGTTGATCCAACTGGAATTGTCATTTCCGCTAATTTAAATTCCATATCTTGAATAGAAACATTCAAAACCATTTCATCTGGTTGCTCACTTTGCGGAGCAAACCATTCTAAATTATTTTCTTGCATATAAGCCAATCTATAAGCCGTCTCCGCCAACTTCCCTCTAGTCATCCCCTGCCCCGGATAAACTTTATTATCAGCATCCGCATCAATTAATTTTCTATCCTTGGCATACTGTACGTATTTTGCATACCATTGATCTTTAAATGCATCAGCATAAGGATTTTCCGGAACAATAATCGAGCTCATATTAACCCCTCTAGCCAACATTAACATTTTCAAATTTTCCACCAAATTCACCGTTTGCGTAGGGCGAAAAGTTCCATCTGGATAGCCGGAAACAATTCCTCTACTCAAAGCCGCTCGTAAATAAGGCGCATACCATTGACTGGAATCCACGTCACTAAAGCCCGCCAACCCCATTGCACCATCCATCGGCACATCAATTTCCGCCGCTTTCAATAAAATTTTCAAAGCCTCCACTCTATTCACTACCTGATCCGGCTTAAAAGTCCCATCCGGATAACCTCCAATAATTCCACGTTCTTTCAATTCCACAATCGCATCATAATTTGGATGATTTTCATTCAAATCAGAAAATCCCCCCGCAGCTTGTGCAAGCGGCATTAGCAAAAACATCCCGGCTAAAAAAAGCCCAGCGCTCTTTCCTAAGTTTTTCATAAATAAATTGTTAAATTTGTTTTCTTTATTAAACGCTGAGCCCCGCTTTTTAGCAAGCTAAAACAACTTCTAAATCCAAGTTAACAAATGTTGATGAAAATGAATTTGAGTTTTTTCATGCGGAAGATTTTCCAAAACTATATCGTAAATACTTCCCACTAATTCTTTTTTGATTTCCTTCAATTCTTCCAATTCTTTCTCCCCTAATTCCCAATACGATTCCTGATGTTTATAGGGAGTTAACAAATGTGAGATTTTAAACATCGCATCATAGGGGAAATTATTTTCAGCTATATACCAATACTGATATTTTTTAATCATTTTCACCGGCCTCAATCCTTTAAAACAAAACGGACAACCCGGTTGCTCCTCTTTCAAATATTCAGTATAAATCGCTTCGGTTTCGGGTTTTCTAACTTTTCTATCAGCAGCCATTTTATAATTTTTATAATACCAAGACCGCAATTTAAAACTTCCCCGCCCCAAAATCAATCTTGATTTTTCTACTATTTTACAGATCAAAGCCTTCACAAAATTAAAAAACATGGTAGAATACCGGAGCTTCCGCTAAATAAGCTAAAAATTTGCCCCTCATTTATGAAAAATCATCAGAACGAACCAAAAATTATTATCAATCTGGAAGCGGCCAAGCTTAAAAGTGCTAAGGAATTATTAGCCGAAGCAGTGCTACTGCCGCCAAGCGACCCAGCTTATGAGGGAAAAACTACTAGTATGACAAACTCTGGCCCTGAACTGAATCAAGCCATTCACAATTAC
>JBOFLO010000051.1:0-8845 GCA_051657905.1 Candidatus Altimarinota bacterium
CAAACAGATCCAGTGGCAAAAACAGCAGAGCGCAATAAATTAAATGCCATTTTGAAAAATTATGGATATGACTACTCGGTGACGGTGATTGGGTCTAATTTGGCGGAGAAGTCGGCGCAAATTGAGCAGGAGGTGGCGCGAGCGAAGCGAGCGCTGGACTTTACGCTAGATGCTTATAGTCAGCTGCAGGACGCCTGGAAATTACATGTGAAATATATAGATATATATCAGGAATTGGTTAAGTACCGCGATAATTTGGTGGCGGTTCGCAAACAAACTGATGTTTTTCCGTTCCGTTTTATTGACGCTACAACCACCCAGTGTAAATAAAAATGTTTAAAAAAATCGTTTACACAATTGGAATTCTAATGTTACTAAGTGGCTGGATTAAGCCACTGGGTGGTTATGCCCAAGATGGAGGAAATGAGGATGAAAGTTTTTGTAATGTTTTCAAAGATCCTTTTTGCAGAGCGGATTATATTAAAAGAGAAATGGGGGATGAAAATACCGACTGGGGAACAAGTTTTGGGGCGACTGATCCGGCAGAAGTAGGACAAGATTTGTATTTAATGATTTATCAGAAAACTGAAGGAGCCGCCTTGGATGAAGCCTTAAAAGCAACTGCCGAACAATTTGGTATGACTGAACCTAAAGCCCGAGCAATTTTGGGAGGGGATATTACGCCGATTTTAGAGAAACAGCCGGGTATGTATACCGATCAGGCGGAGAGAATGTATAGAAATATATATGATTCATATCAAAGACATAAACAAAGAGCGGATTTAAGAGCGCAAGTAAGTGCCCAAGTCGCACCAAATGAGATTTTTGTAAATGATGATTTAGATGATTCTGGTTTTGATTTGATTAATGATTTAAATAATATCGAACAAATTTTATTTCAAGAAAATGAAGAAATTACTATAGGGGGAGGCGGACTGGGGGGCAGTGGTGATGGAGAGGATGAACAAACCGGTTCTGCTAGCTCTGGTTCCAACAGTGGTGACAATGATACAAGTGAAACTCCGATAGATACTAGCGGAGGTGGTCCAGTAACAGGTGGAAATGCGGGAAGTGGCAACGGCAATGTTGATCAGCCAGGGAATGCCTTTGAAGCTGATGATTCAAGTGCGCTGGATGATAGTTTTTTTGGTGGGATTAATCCAAATCAGTGCTTTACTGATAATAATTTTGCTGAACAATTGAATGAATTTGAAGAAAATTCAGCCAATAATGCCGAGCAATATCCAAATCAAAATCAGCAAAATCAAACTAATGACGGAGATGGAGGACAAAATACTCCTACCAGTGGGGATGGAGCGGTTGCACCGGACAGTGTGGATAATTGGTTAAACCCTCAATTGCCGCCCAACTCCCCTACTTCTGCAAATCCAGTTCCTCCTGCAGCCCCAGCGGATTGGGATAAACCATCGCTCTGTGATGATATTATTTGTATTACATTAGAGATTATTTCTGAACCGGTGACTGCGACTTTTAAGGAAGATGACAATTGTATTTCCTGCCATTTACAGTACATCAACGACAAATTACAAAAGACTATTTCTCATAATTTAATACCATCAAAAGCTACCGGAAATTTAGGAGAAAGTTCATTGTGTAAGGATGCATCAGGTACTTCATTGGGAAGTGTGAGTTTGAATATTGCTTTTACAGCAGTACCAATAGTAACTCCGCCCAAGGATGATTTGGTTAATTTGGGAAATATCACTGATGAATGGGATGAATTTGCGGCGAGAAATGGGGCTTGGAATTATGGAGAAAAAAATCGTCGTGCTCAGGATGCTGAACAAAATGGTACGGAATTGGATACTTCGCCAATTATGAGCAGAGCTGAAAGAGAATATTTGGTAGCAGTGGCGAAAGTCGCAGACAATACGCCTCAAAGCGAGGTAATTGAAAGAGCTAACAAAGAAATACTTTATCAAACTGCGACTGAGACTTATGAAGTAGCAGTGGCTGGAATTGCTAAACAAGCCTTTGGCAGAGCCTCTGTTTATGACACGCTTTTAGAAGAAATGGAGAGTATGAATACTTATTTCGAAGGCTTTAGAAAATTAATGCAAAGTTTGAATGAAGATGTACCTGGCATGAATTCGACCAAATCCTGCAGTTTATTAATGGAGAAAAAAGAATGCGTATAAAAAATACAAAATTTGGTTTGGCTTTGATGTTGGCGGGATTGATGATGATTCCGTCGCAGGGGGCGTTTGCTCAGAGTGGGCTTGGGAATCCGGCTGGGGGAGGAAGTTTGTTTTGTGAAAGAGATTTTGGGAATTATTTGAGCAATGGAATTGATTTTGATGGGGAAGGATTTACGGATTACTGGGGAGATATTCTGGATATTCCGGGAGTTGGATGGAGTAAATATAGCGCTAATTACTGTCATTTTACTGATATAGACAGTTTATTAAATAGAATTGATAAATCTCGAAAACAATTGCGTCAGGCATTTTATGTTTGTGATTCTGCAACTGTAGCCAGAGTAAGTAAGGATTACAAAGAAATGTCGATGGAATTATATTATGCGAGACATTTCCTTGATACCAAGCCATTTGTTGGAGGCAAGGATGCTCCTCAATCGGTGAAGGATGAGAGTGTAGTGAAAAGACCAAATTTCCAGGAAGAATTTATGGGGAAATTTGCTGGCAGTGATAATTATTTCGATGCAAAAGTAACATTAGAGTTATTCAATCAATTTGAAGCAAAATATGACGCAAAGATTGATGGATATAAAAACTGTTCTGATCCTGGTGTAGATGCTTTACGATTAAAAATCGAAGATTTGAAAAACACCTTCACTAATATTAAAAAGTTGGCCGATAGATTGAATGGAAAAATCGCTAATAGGAAGAAGGCCTCTGACGCCAAGATACAAGCAAATCCAGGTATGTTAACAGCATTTAGTGCAGATAATATTGGCGATGCGTTCAAGCGGTCGGTGGACTTTAGAGTGAATGGAGAAAATTTGACCGATCCAACAGTTTGGGAGAATTTTACAGCTGGGAAAAGTGGATTAAGTGGCGCAGTTAAAGATGCAGCCTCCAGCTCAACTTCAATTACTGGTGCAGACGGTTATGTGTTCAACGATGTGATTGCTGATCTTTCCAAAGCGGAAAATCGGGATGAAAACCTGAGATTGGAGGCTATATATTTGGCGGAGATGGAAATGACTTATAAAGAAACCGCAGGGGTGGGGCTGGATAAAGCTTTGGAAAAACTATTGGCTTTGCAAGAAATCATTAGAAATACCTTCCCTGAAATGGCTAATTTAGAAAAATGTACGGCCAGAATTGTGGGGAAGCAATGTGGGAATAAATAAAATATCTTTTCAATCATGGGTGCAGGTTTTGATTAATGATTGGAAAGATATTTTATTTATTCCTGATTTTTGGGGGCATAAATACCAAACCCCGCTTAGGGCGGGGTATTGTGAGGTATTTTCTAGGGCGTTAATGTAAGTTGGGGGGAAGTCTATTTCGTAACGAAGGAGAGAATGCTTCCTTTAAGTTTTTCTTGCCAGAGATTTTTTTCTTCCTTTTTGATTTTTCCTGTCAGAAACTGTAGGGCTTCGTGGTTGGTATGTCGGCAATGAGTGCAATTATCTTTCTTAGTGGAAACCGAGATACCGCAGTTTAGACAGTTGAAAATCATTTTTGTTTATTTCATAGGATATAATAGTAGTCCTCTCCGCCGGACTTGGGCTGGGTGGAAGTGTCTTCAACTACTTCCACGTTAACCTTACGAGTGGAAACTGGAAGTAATTTTTCTTCCGGTTCCACCTTTGGGGACTCCTCTACTTGCACATCCTGAACGGAGGCAATTTGAGAAATTTTATTTTTTGTTTTTGTTTTCCTTTCCGTAACCACCTTAACCGCACTTTTAGTTGAATCAGATGATTCTTCCAGAAACAGATCTACATCACTTTCTCTGATTCGATACACCCTTCCGAGTTTGCTTGCCTTAAGTCTACCTTGCTTGATGAACTTTAGGACTGTAAACGGGTGCACCTGTAACATTTGGGAAACTTGTTCGGGCGTTAATATTCTTTCCTGCATTCTATCTAATTAATTAATACTGAATGGGACCTTTTACTAATTAATTAAATTTTATCATTATTTCAACGAGTCTACAATACTGTCCAGCTATGTTTATTTATCTGAGCTATATTTATCATAGTAAAATTGCATAATCAATAGATTTTTAGAGTTTTATTAAATTCTATTAAACTTTATACATCTTATTAACAAGTTTTGCACAATTTTTTAACATTTTAACCACTTTATTAAACATATTATCGCTTATTAAAGAGAAAAGGCTAATTTGCGACTTCATATCACTTTAGACGATTTAATTAAATTCTATTAAACTTTATTAAACATTTTTTAAGCAATTTTACACAAAAATAGCGACTCTTGTAGGAATCGCTATAGATAAATTGTTTAAACTTTAATAAATGACGGTCAGAAAATAGTGCAAATCAGTTTAACCTTCTAAAATCTTTTTAAGCCAGATAGCAGTATAAGAATTTTTAACCTTGGCCACTTCTTCTGGGGTACCTTTGGCAACTACCTGTCCCCCACCATCACCTCCATCAGGTCCCAAGTCCAAAATATAGTCAACGGACTTGATTACATCCAAATTATGCTCAATGGTTAAGACTGTATTCCCCTTCTCTACCAATTTCTGCAAAACTTCCAGGAGCTTTTTAACATCATCGAAGTGCAAACCGGTGGTTGGCTCGTCTAAAACGTAGAGAGTTTGGCCGGTGGATTTGCGGGAAAGTTCGGTAGCGAGCTTGATACGTTGAGCTTCACCTCCGGAAAGGGTGGTAGCGGATTGGCCTAATTTAATATAGGAAAGACCAACTTGGAACAATGTATCCAGTTTTTGTTTGATATTTGGTATAGCGTCGAAGAATTCCAGAGCTTCCTCTACAGATAGCTCTAAAACGTCGGCAATATTCTTACCACGGTAAGTAACCTCCAGAGTTTCATTATTATAGCGCTTGCCCTTACATACTTCACATTGCACGTAAATGTCAGGGAGGAAATGCATTTCGATTTTCTTGATACCGTCACCCTGACAAGCTTCGCAACGACCACCTTTTACATTGAAACTGAAACGGCCGGATTTATAACCACGAAGCTTGGCTTCGGGCGAGCCGGAGAATAATTCACGAATATCAGTGAAAACCCCTGTATAGGTTGCTAAATTGGAGCGCGGAGTACGACCGATGGGAGATTGATCGATATTAATGATTTTATCCAAATGCTGAATACCCTCAATGCCCTCATGTTCGCCTGAAACGTTCTTGCTGCCATAAATAGCCTTGGACACCTCTTTTACTAAAATATCGTTAATAAGGGTTGATTTTCCGGATCCTGAAACCCCGGTAATAGCCATAAACAATCCCAAAGGGAATTCAGCGGTGACTTTTTTTAGATTATGTTCAGTGGCTCCGATAATTTTGAGGAATTTGCCGTTTCCTGTGCGACGTTTTTTGGGAATAGTGATTTCCATTTCGCCGGAAAGATATTTACCGGTAATAGAATTTGGGTTTTTCATTACTTCCTCAGGCGTACCGGCGGCAATTACTTGTCCACCGTTTTTACCAGCGCCCGGACCGATGTCGAGAATATAGTCAGAGGCCAACATGGTGTCGACATCATGTTCAACCACGATAACTGTGTTACCAAGGTCGCGTAGAGAAACAAGAGTTTTAATTAATTTGGCATTATCATTTTGATGGAGACCAATAGATGGTTCATCTAAAACGTAAATTACACCGGATAGTTTAGAACCGATTTGCGTGGCCAAACGAATACGTTGAGCTTCACCTCCGGAAAGAGTGTTGGCGGCGCGATCCAAAGTTAGATAAGACAAACCTACATTTTCCAAAAATTGTAGACGATTATTAACTTCGGCGACAATTAAACGCGCGATTTCGGCTTTAAATGGATTTAATTTCAATTCAGCAAAGAATTTCTGAGCTTTGCTGACGGAAATTTTTGTGAGTTCAATAATTGATAATCCGTCGATTTTAATAGCTAAAACTTCAGGCTTGAGCCTTTCACCGTTACATGCTGGACAAAGCAAAACGCGCATATAGCGTTCGATTTTCTTACGGATGTAATCGGAATCAGTTTCGTGATAGCGTCTTTCCAAATTAGGAATAACACCTTCAAATTTGGTGTTGTATTCGCCGTTAAAGCCAGTTGATGATTCAGCGGATTTGCTGCTCATTTTTACTTTGAACTTCTGCTCTCCGGTTCCGTATAAAACAACTTGAAGAGCTTCTTTGGTAAGTTTTTTAATCGGAGCGTTCATGGAAAAACCGTATGAAGCGGCTACTTGTTCAAGAATGCGATTGTACCAAGTTAAATGTGAAGTAGTGGCAGACCAAGGCATGATTGCGCCTTCAGCAAGCGTTAAATTAGCATTAGGAATAACAAGTTTAGGGTCGATTTCTAATTTTGTACCAAGCCCATGACAATTCTCGCAGGCTCCTTTCGGGCTATTAAAAGAGAAAAGGCTGGGGGTGATTTCAGGAATATTTAATCCGCTTTCGGAGGCAAATTGTTCGGAGAAAAGTTGATCTTCTTTGGTGTCATGATCTTGAAGTATGAGCTGACCGCCGCCCACTTTTAGGGAAAGCTCTACCGAATCAGCTAGACGGGTGCGATCAGGGTTGGGAACTTCCACCACATCGCCATTGGACATGGTTTTAGTTAATTTTTTGAAATTTTTAACAACCAAACGATCGACGACAATTTCAATGGAATGTTTCTTTTTTTCCGCCAAAGCTGGAACGTCTAAAATGCTCATCACTTCGCCGTCAACACGCACACGAACGAAGCCGTCTTTTTTAATTTTTTCAAATACTTTTTGATGAGCACCCTTTTTTCCATCAATTACAGAAGCCAATAAAAGGATTTTTTTACCTTCTGGCATATTGGCGATAATCTCAACGATTTCGCTGGCTGACTGGCGAGTTAATTCTTTGCCGGTTACTGGATCGTAGGGAGTGCCGACTTTGGCGTAGAGAAGTCTTAAATAATCATAGATTTCAGTTACAGTTCCTACTGTGGAACGAGGGTTACGGGGAGCGCTTTTTTGATCAATAGAAATAGCCGGAGAAAGACCTTCGATAGAGTCGACTTCAGGTTTTTCGGCTAATTGCAAAAATTGGCGGGCGTAGGTGGAAAGACTTTCTACATAACGTCTTTGACCTTCCGCGTAAATGGTATCAAAAGCCAAGGAAGATTTTCCGGAACCGGATAAACCAGTCATTACGGTTAAGCAATTCTTGGGAATTTCGACATTAATATTTTTTAAATTGTGCAAACGCGCACCTTTGACGATGATTTTATCGTGGAAATGCGGAGTGTACTTAGTTTTGCTCTTAGCCATGCGACAAAAACGAAAAATGATAAAAAGCAGAAATTGAATCTACAGCAAACAATAGAATAGCACTTCGAAAACAACCATGCAATTGTTTAAAAACAGACAATTTTTAGAAACTCTTTATCTAACTCCAAAGCTAAATTTCCATTTTCTGAAAAAATTTGATGCTTTATTTTTCAGAAAATGGAAATTTAGCTTTGGAGTTTTGATTAAGTTGTTTCTATAAGACAGTAATCTTTATCCACTTGGCGGTTGTCGAAGAGATTGTTGAGGATAATGAAGCCGCAGCCTAGGAATGGGATGATTAGGAAAGTCCAGTTCATTTCTAGGAAAATGTTGAAGAGGGCGTGCAGGCCGATGGCTGCCAATAGGCCTTGAATGAGTTTTTCTTCACCGAATAGTTGTTCTTTGTTAATTTTGAGGGTTTTGGCGATGGTGCGGGTGAGTAGCCAGCGTTTTTGATTGTAATTTTCTTTGAGAAGAGGCTTGGCCAAGAGCGATTGACCGTAGTAATAGCCAAGAATACCGGAGAACATTAAATGAGCAAAAGTCGAGAATAGGGAGCGGAAAATGAAGGGTAAGAAAATATTTTCGGTGCCTCGAATGCTCATAATATTATAGAAATAAATGATGTTTTCGATGAAGGCGAAGCCCAGGGCGACGATGATGAAATACTCCATTACGTCGGTGACGCTGCAAATGGTTTTTTTGTGGATTAGGCGGACAGCCTGGAATTTAGCTATTTCTTCGATAATTCCGACAATCATGAAGGTGATTAAAACGTCCAGAGGGAGTAGGGTGACGTTGGCAAAGCCGACAAAGTCATTGGCGAAGGAATCGGTATAGAGAAAGGCGTTAATCCAAGGGAAGTATTGCCAAAGATATTTGTAAGCGAGCAGTGGGGCAACGCTGATAGCGCCGGCTAGAAATAAGTGGATGACTAAGCGCTTTTGATGTGGTTGTTTAACGTAGAATAAATACCCCCAAAATAATGCCGGTAAAACAGCGAGCAATCCTGCGATCATGAGTTTTACGAATTGGTATTCCAGCAAGGTTGGGGCGCGATTGGCCTGACTTAATAAATAATTAGGTAATTATAACATATTTTGGCCTTAAGAGCTACTATTAAAAGCCGAGTTTTTTAAGGGTTTTGATTGGAAATAAGGTAAATTTTCAAAGATTTAAGAAAAAACTGATGCTGCGAAAGCTGGAGTTGGAAAATTATCGAAATTATGGGCGTTTGGAATTGGAATTCCCTGATCAGTTAGGGCTGATTTATTTGATCGGTGATAATGGACAAGGAAAAACTAATATTTTGGAGGCGATTTATATGCTGGCTTTGGCGAAGAGTTTTCGGCTGGGGCAGGATGAAAAGTTGATCAAGTGGGATGAGGATTTTGGGAGGATTAAGGGGGATTTTGGG
>JBOFLO010000052.1:0-9502 GCA_051657905.1 Candidatus Altimarinota bacterium
GAAGAACAGGCAATAGCTAAAGGAAAATGGAAATTGTTATTCTTTTACCCGGCTGATTTTACGACAGTTTGTCCGACTGAATGTTTGGCTTTGAAAGAATTTTATTCGGCTTTTGAAAGTTTAAATACTGAAGTGATTGGGATTAGCACTGACCCTGTAAATATTCATAAAGCTTGGGTGGCCTATTATTTTGGCCCTTTGCCTTATCCTTTATTGGCTGACACAAATCATAAATTGGCTTCAATGTTTGATTTCTGGAGTGAAGAAGAGGGTGTGGCGCTCCGAGGAACTGTGATTTTAAATCCTGAAAATAAAATTGTCTTTATGTCGGCGCAGGAAAATAATACCGGTAGAAATGTGGAAGAATACATTAGAATGTTGACTGCTATTCAAACTCCGGGGCTTAAAACAGAAGATTGGCAGGCTGGTGAAAGCACCCTGTAAGGATTATTTAGAACTCTTTAATGAATTGGGAATTTACTCTTTGTCGATAGTTAATTCGACATTTTCCCATTGTTTGGCTTTGATGCCAGCTTCTGCGGCTTCCTGCTCGGCTTTTTGTTTGCTGGAACCGGAACCTTCGGAGATTTTTTCATCATTCAAATACAAGGCCATGGTGAAAATTTTATTGTGATCAGGACCTGATTCGCTGACTAAACGATAGTCGGGAGTTAAAGCTAACAATTCTTGAGCAATTTCTTGGAAGCGGGACTTAGAATCGATATGTAAGCCCTTTTCTAGAATTTGACCAAGCTTTTTGATGATGAATTTATCAATGAATTGATGGGCTTTCAGATAACCTTGGTCCAGATAAATAGAGCCGATCAAAGCCTCTAAAGTGTTGGCTAAAATATAGTTTTTCTTGCGACCGCCGGAACGCTCCTCTCCCCTACTTAAATACAAATAAAGCCCAAGGTCTAATTCCGCAGCTATTTCCGCCAAATGTTTTCCTTTTACCAAAGCGGCACGCCAGTTAGTCAAAACCCCCTCCTCTTGGTCGGGATACTGTTTATAGAGGAATTCTGTAACTACCAATTCCAAAACGGCATCACCCAAAAACTCCAAACGCTCATTATGATGGGTTTTGAGATTACGATGTTCGTTTAAATAGGATTTGTGAACAAAGGCATTGTCGAGCAGCTCAAGATCTTGAAAAAGAATGCCGATGGTTTCCTGAAGTTTTTGATAACGAGTATCCAACATGATTACTTTTTGCTATTAGAAGTATCTTTTTGTTGCAAACGTTCCGGAGCGATTTCTCCCTGATACTTTTCCATTATAGAACTAAGTACGCCATTAATAAACTTTCCGCTATTTAAATCCCCAAAAACCTTGGCAACTTCAATAGCTTCATTAATTGCCACAACAGCTGGGACATCCTTAGAATAAAGCAATTCATAAACGCCGATTTCCAAAACCACACGGTCGACCGGGGCGATTCTATCGATTGGCCATTCTGGGGCTTCGGTGGAAATCATTTTTAAAATCTCCTCGCGTTTGGCTATTACGCCCGCGAGGAGTTCTTCTGCAAAAGAGGTGTCTTTAAGTTTATCTCCAAATTCACGGCAATTGGATTCCAGATCAGGTTCGATCTTTCCCTGTCGGAATTCATAGGCAAACAAGGTTTGCATAACGGCGATACGACCAAGATGTCTATAGCTAGCCATGAGGAAAACTTAAATGTTAAATATCACTATATTATACCCTATAGCTGGGCAGGAAAGAAGGGTAAATTAAGCCTTAACCTTTTTAACTAAAGCTGTTTTTCCTTTTTTCTTAAGATCCAAGTTTCCTTTAAGATCAATGTTTTTCAATTTAGTAACCATGCCCATTAACTTTTTACGAGTATTGCTCATAAAAGCGCTGTGTCTTGTCTTAGACTTGCTGCGGGTGGTTTTGTACTTAGGTACCGGATGCTTAGCCATAACTTTTTATTAAATTTTACTTAAGTAGATCTTTTAAATTAGCGAAAGGACGATTTTCAGGACCAGAGGATTCTTCTACCTTTACGCCAGTACAATCAGGTGCATGCTTTTTAGTATCGTTGAGGTTGATTTTACAACCAGGACAAAGCCCCTGACAGTGCTCAGAGCATACTGGAAATAAGGGAAAATGCAAGATTATTTCTTGTCTGAACATTTCACCCAAATCGATGGTTAAATCCTTTAAATCAATTAAAAATATCTCTAAGGGATCGAAGTCGCGATCGGGCATTTCAGCCAAGAACATGCGCTCAGTGGACTCTATGGATAAAGGAGCGGTAAACTGTTTAAGACATTTGTTGCAGGTGGCTTGATATTCGGATTGAACATCACTGGCTATTACAGATAGGCCCTCTTTTAGACGATAAATATCGAGTTTGCCGGTTACTGGCTTGGTTAAAACGATATTTGAGTCATTAGAAAGGTCTTGATCAGGAAATAACTTATCCCAATCCAAATCAAAAGCTGTTTCAAAATGAGCTCCAGTGCCTCTATTCCAAATCTGGCCGACTTTGAAGGATTTAATATTTTTAATCATTGGATTAGTCTCTACTGTTAAAGGCCATGATTAGGCGCAGGATAAATACGAATAAATTGAAAATGTCCAAATATAGCTGTAAAGCGGCATCAATATACTGATTTTCAGGATAATTTTTGAGTTTTTGAATATCATACATAGTATAGCCACTGAAAATCATCACGCCAATTCCGGCAAAAACCATTTCGAAAGTGTTATTCCATGGCACAAAAATGCCGATAACTGAAACGACGATCATTCCCAATAAAGAGAAAACCAGGAATCCTCGTAAACCCTGCAGATTGAGATTAGTGGTATGACCAAATAAGGCTGCGGCTGAGAAAACCAGAGTGGTGGCTCCAAAGGCTTTAATAATCAAGTCCATACTGCCTGTGCTGAGGGTGGCTAGCATTAAAATAGGCACCAAAGTTAGTCCTGAAATGAAAGCAAAAGCGAGGACTAAGAGGTAATTAAGGGGTTTTCTGGCTTGCCACAATTTTGCGGAAAAAATCAGAATAAGTTCTAAAATGAATAATCCCCACATGATTGAGGGATTGGCAATAAAGTAGGAGGCTAAATAGTTTAACCCGACATATGAGCCTACGGCAGTGGTTAAAATAGCCAAGCCGAAGAAGAAAAATACTTTGGAGTAAAAGCTGGTTTGAAAAATAGCTTTTGGCTCACTGAGATCTTGATTATTGTACATTTGAAATGGTTAATTCAGCTTAAATTTAGCAGTAAAAGCTGGGAATTTCAATTTTCTGAGCAATTTCCGGTCAAATGCCCCATTGTTTAGGGAGAAGGCAAGCCAAAATCTGTGGCAAACTTTGCATATGGGGGATTTTTATATAAAATGTGGCGGCATCCCATAATAATGGGAAATAATGCCAATCAGTAAACTCAATGAATAAACCCATAAGTAAGCTATTTGCAGAGGTGGATGGATTGAAAATTGCTTATCAGAAGGCTGGACAAGGGAAGCCGCTGTTTTTTTGGCATGGTTGGGGTGGGAGTAAAGAATCTTGGAATGACTTGATGGGGCAGCTAAAGGGATTAGATCGAGAGATGGTTGCTATTGATTTTCCTGGATTTGGGGATTCGGACTTACCTAAGAAAGCCTGGGGAGTTGAGGATTATTATTTATTGATGGAACATTTTATCAAGGAGGGTAATTTCGATTTGAAGAATGGTTTTGATTTGGCTGTGCATTCGTTTGGAGGGCGAGTGGCTTTGAAAATGTTTGAATATGAATATTTGAGTAAAAAGTTGGATCATTTGATTTTGATTGCTGCTGCTGGTATAAAGCCGCGGATGACAGTTAAGAGAAAATTATTGGGAATGATGGCGGGAGTTGGGAAAGTGGTTTTCGGTTTGCCAGTTTTAAAGAGCTTAGCGGGTGGGTTAAAGAAGGTTCTGTATAAATTGGCTGGGAGTAGTGATTATTTGAAAACTGAGGGGGTGATGCGTGAGACTTTTTTGAAAGTGATTGATGAAGATTTAAGTCAAAATTTAAGTAAAATTAATCAGCCTACTTTAATAATCTGGGGGGATCAGGATAGTTATGTGCCTTTAGATGATGCAAAATTAATGGAAGCTAAAATTGAAGGGTCGGAATTGAAGGTAATTAAGGGGGGAAGACATGGCATTCATAGAGTGTTTGCCAAAGATATTGCGGGTTGGATGAGGGAATTTTTAGCCAATTAGTACTAGTAGAATGAATTTTTCTAATCTTTGGGAGATATTATTAAGTAATGGACTGGTGTGGGTAATTGGGGTGATGTTGGTTATTTCAACAATTCACCAAATTCTTTACTATACTTATACTTGGCAATTAAAGGAGTATAGACTGGATAGATTTTTGGATAGTTTGACTACTAAGTCAGGACTGAATCGTGCGGTACCTTGGTTTTTTTCGGTTAGGGTGGCTTTGTTTTTAACTGGATTGCTTTATTTTGTAGTCACTAAGGATTGGGATTGGTTCGCTTTACTTTCTATTGTTGGATTGATTTTTGAAATGGGGTTTATTGGCTGGAGAGTTTTGAAAAGAAAAATTTATAGACCGGATTTTACTGTTAAGGCAATACTGTTGATGGGGCTGGCTTTGGGCTTGGGCTTGGGAGAATTGCTTGCCTTAAGATATGGGCTAAAGTTGGAGGATCCGGCGGTGTTAACAGTGGTGTTGATGCTTTCCAATTTATTAACGCCGATTACGGTTAGTTTGGCGGTGTTGATTTTTTATCCGGTTACTTTGATTTTGAAGAATCGTAAAATTGAATTGGCGAGGAAAAAAGTTAGCCAGATGGAAAATTTAAAAGTAATTGGAATCACTGGATCTTATGGGAAGAGCAGTACTAAGGAATATTTATATCAAATTCTAAAAACTAAATTTAAGGTTTTAAAAACGCCGGGGAATGTGAATGTAGATATTGGCGTGGCGCAGGTTGTTTTGAGGGATTTGCAGCCGGAGCATGAAATTTTGATTGCAGAGATGGGGGCTTACAAACAGGGGGAAATTAGAAAAATTTGTGAAATTGTTAAACCTCAAATTGGAATTATTACTGCTGTGAAAGATTCTCATTTATCTTTATTTGGATCTTTTGAGAATTTGAAGAAAGCTAAGAATGAATTGATTGAAGCGGTGGATGGCGAAGGGATTGGGATTTTTAATTTGGACAATGAGGGTAGTTATGAATTAGCAATGGAGGCTAAGGAAAAAGGAATTAAGGTTTATGGATATTCATTGAAAAATCGAGCGAAATTCAATGCTGAGCAAATTGAGACTGATGAAAATGGATTAAGTTTTATTTTAAAAGGAGTTAAATTCAAGGCGGCTTTGTTTGGCAAACAAAATATTCCAAGTTTAATGGCGGCGATTATTGCGGCGCGTAGAATGGGGATGAATATGGAGGAGATTGCGCAGGCGGTTGCTAAGATTACGGCTTTGGAAAAAACTATGAAATTGGAGAAAAGCTCTGATCAATTCTGGATTTTGGATGATAGTTATAATGCTAATCCAGATGGGGTGATGGCGGCTTTGGATTATTTGGGAGGATTTAAGAATAGAAAAAGGGTGATGATTTTTCCGGGGATGCTGGAGCTTGGAGAGAAGAGTAATTCTGAACATATTAGAGTGGCAAAGAAAATTGCTAAGTCTTGTGATTTGGCCATTTTTACTTCGAATGATTTTGAAAAACCTTTGCTTGATGGATTGGGGAAAATGGATGAAAAGAAATATAAATTTGTTAATGATCAGACTGAGGTGATGGAGTTTTTGAAGAAAGCGGTGGGGGCGGGGAAAGCGGTGGTTTTATTTGAAAGTAGAGGGGCAGAAAAGGTTATGAAAGAATTATTATCAAACAAATAAAATGTCAAAGTCGCTCATTAATATAGCGCTTTCACCAAATAGTTCTGCTGACGAAGTTAAGCTGGGGCTGCGCTACTTAATGTTGCCCTGGAATTGGCTTTGGTTCAAACAAGGGCCGAATAGAATGAAGCTGGAAAAAAGTTTTGGGGAGAAATTTGGGTTCAAATATGTTTATGGGATGGGGAGTGGGCGCGAAGCGCTGTATTTGATTTTAAAAGGGTTGGGGTTGGAAAAAGACGATGAGATAATTTTGCAAGGATTTACTTGTATGGTGGTGGTAAATAGTATTGCTTGGAATGGGCTGAAACCTGTTTATGTTGATATTGATGAAAGCAATTATAATATTGATTTGGAATTGTTAATTAAGAAAATCGGACCGAAAACTAAGGCGGTGATGATTCAGCATACATTTGGAATTCCAGCGCAAAATGTGAAGGAAATTGCTAAATTGTGTAAAGAAAAAGGTGTTTTGTTGATTGAAGATTGTGCGCATGCAATGGGTGCGGAAGTAGAGGGTTTGCCGGTGGGGAGATTTGGGGATATTGCTTTTTATAGCTTGGGGAGATCCAAAGTTATTTCCTGTGTGAATGGTGGATTAATTGCCTTGAATGATGAAAGTTTGAACAAAAAGATTATTCGCGAAATTGAGAAGATCAGAGAAAAAAACTGGTTGAATATTTGGCAGGATTTACATCATCCGGTGGTTATGGAAATAGCGAAGAAATTAAGTGTGTGGAGTAAGTTAAGTAAAGTTTATTTAAAAATTATCAGAGTATTTAGATTAATTAATTTGGAGGTGAATGGTGGAGAAAAGCGCGCAATAAAACCCGCTCACTTCCCTACCCGACTGGCTAATGCAACAGCGGAAATGGCTCGATTGCAATTTAATAAATTGGATATTTTTAATGAGAAAAGAAAATATTTTGCTAATAAATACTGGCAGGAATTGAAAGATTTAAAAGAGCTGGAAATTGTTAATCCGGAAAATATTCCTGGAGCGATTTGGTTGCGCTATCCAATAAAGTTTAAAAAAGTGGAGTTGGCGGAGAAAGTTTTTAGGGCGGCAAAAGGGGAAGGAATTATTTTGGGAGATTGGTACAAAACTGTGGTTGCTCCAGCTGATATTGATCAAAGTAAAAGTTTTTATGAAAAAGGTGAATGTCCTAAAGCGGAAAAAGTTTGTGCGGAAATTTTAAATTTACCGACGCATTTTGGTTTGAGAGACAGTGATGCGGAAATGATTATTAAATTAATTAAAGCAAATGTGGCAAATTAAAGAAATAAATAGCAAGGCAGAGTATGATCTTGGGCTTGAGCAAATTCAGCGGTCGGATCGGCATTTTTTGCAGGCTTATGAATATGGACAATTACAAAAAGATTTAGGCCATCAGCCTATTTATTTGGGATTTTATAATGGAGAAAAATTACAAAAAAGTGTTTTGACTATTTTCTTTAAGGCGAAGAGAGGAAGTTTTTTGTTTTGTCCTTATGGAGTTTTCAATGCTGAAGAATTAAAAGTCTTAATCCCCTATTTAAAAAATTTAGCGAAAAAATTGAAAGTGGATTTCTTGAGATTTAGTCCATTAATGGATGATAATCAGGAAAATCTAAAAATGTTTGCTGAACATGGATTTAAAAATGCGCCTGTGCATATGATGCATCCGGAATTGGATTGGAGCTTGGATATAAGCAAAGATGAGAAAACTTTGTTGAAGGAAATGAGGAAGAATAATCGTTATGGGATTAATAAAGCGAAGAAGGATGGTGTGCAAATTGAGGTTGGGGCAACTCAGGAAATGCTGGATATTTTTTATCAATTACATGAAGAAACGGCTAAGAGACAGGGTTTTGTGCCATGGAGTAAAAAGTTTTTGGATGCACAATTAAAGTATTTTGCCCCGCTCGGAGAAATAAAAGTTTATTTGGCGAAATGGGAAGATAAATGGATAGCGGGAGCGGTAATGATGTTTTATGAAGGACGAAGTTATTATCACCATGGGGCGTCGTTGAGTGAGTATAATAAAATTTCTGCTTCGTATTTGATACAATGGCAGGCTATTCAGGAGGCTAAGGCTGCTGGTTTTTATGAGCATAGTTTTTATGGGGTTGTTGATAATGCGCCTAAACATCCTTGGGCGGGGCTGAGTTTTTTCAAGAAAGGATTTGGTGGAAAGCCACGTGCGATTCTTCACTGTCAGGATTTGAAATTGAGCTGGAAATATTGGATAAATTTTGCGGTGGAAAAATTCAGAAGATGGAAAAAAGGTTACTAGTTTACAAAAAATATTTTAAAATGCTGATTTGATGCACTTACAGATTTTAAAATATTTTTTGTAAACATGGCAGTATAATTCATCCCAGAAAACTTGACGGGAGGGCTTGCGCAATTTAATATGAGCAGGGCAAGTTTTCGTGATGGATTAGCCAAAATTATTATTTGTGTTTTTACAGGAATTGAATGGCATTTTTTAAAAAAAATAAAAATACTCCCAGCGGACAAATCTACTTAACTTTAGATATAGGTACGGAAGTTATTAAGGCGTTGATATGTCAATCTGAGGGGAATAAAGGAAGAATTCTCGGTGTTGGAAGAAAAAAGCAGCGTTTGGGTGATATGAATAGTGGAGCAGTTACTGATATTGCCTCCGTTATTAATAATGCCAATGATGCGATTAGACAGGCGGAGAAAATGGCTGGAGTTTCGGCGTCGCAATTGATTATGGGAATTGCGGGGGAATTGGTTAAGGGGGCGACGACAACTATTTCTTATACGAGACGTGAGCCTGATACTAAAATTGATTTAGCGGAGTTGAAGAATATTGTGCATAAGGTGCAATGGAAAGCTTTTGATGAAGTGCGTTACGAAATGGCTTTGGAAACCGGCTACAATGAAATTGATATTAAGTTGGTAAATGCGGCGATTGTGGATGTGCGGATTGATGGGTATAAGGTGGCGAATCCACTCGGATTTCAGGGCAAGGAAGTTACAATAAGCATATTTAATGCTTTTGCGCCTTTGGTTCATTATGGATCATTGCAGACAATTGCGGCGGAGTTGGATTTGGATTTGTTGGCGATTACGGCTGGGCCGTACGCTTTGGCTAGATGTTTGAGTAGCGAGGATGGTGGAAACTTCAGCGCTATATTTATCGATATTGGAGGTGGAACTACCGACATAGCAGTAGTTAACAATGGAAGTGTGGAGGGAACAAAAATGTTTACATTGGGCGGGAGAACTTTTACAAAACGTTTGGCACAGGCTTTGTCGGTGAATTTTGATGATGCTGAGAAAATTAAAATTGCTTATTCGAATGAGAAGTTGGAAAAGCAGTCGAATAGAATTGTGAGAGAGGCAATGAAAAGTGATTGTGAAGTTTGGTTGTCTGGTGTGGCGCTGACATTAGCGGAAATGGAGAATTTGGATATTTTGCCTTCCAGAGTTTTATTATGTGGAGGTGGATCGCATTTGCCGGAAATTAAAGAGGTTTTGGAAAGTCGTGAGTGGATTCAGAAATTGCCATTTCCTAAAAAACCACAAATAAGTTTTGTCGAACCGAAAATGGTTACCAATATGATTGATGAGACAAAGAGTTTGAAAGATCCAGCAGATGTGCCTTCGGTGGCGCTAGCTAATATTGG
>JBOFLO010000053.1:0-7614 GCA_051657905.1 Candidatus Altimarinota bacterium
TTCTTCAATTTCCACATGTGGATATTGCGCATAAATCTGCCCTTCCACCAAATTTTTCAACTTAGCCGGAAAACAAACATAGAATTTAATACTGCGATTGATATTGGCAATCTCAAAAGTAATTCTCTCCTCAGTAACCCCTTTTAAACTATCTAAAAAAGATATTTTACTGACAACACTATGTAAAGTTGCAAAAATCTGTTCAGCCACCAAAGGACTAGTTTCATTATCCTTAGCCACTCTCACCGAAATCACCATATTTTCCTCTTTCTGCTCAGAATTTTGCTCAGCTTTTCTAGCCAACAATTCTAAAACAATAGTCAAAACATATATCCCCAGCAATATTCCAATCACAATCCATCCAATTTGCAACAAACTTAACTGCATAACTTTTTTAAATTAACGTCAATGATTCTACTTGATATTGGCTTTAAAGTCTATATAGCGGTGAATCAAAAAAATCGCCGCCAATTCATCCTCGCTGGACTTTTTTTGCTCAATTGATGCTCCAATTTCCCTTAAAAAATTATTCGCTTCAAAACTGGAAAAAGCCTCATCAATAAAATCAATCTCCGGCTTCAACCCCTTTTTTAGCAAATCCTCCTGCAATTTTTTAGCGAAATCCTTAATTACCCCACTCTGCTTAGTCTGCTCGCCCTCCACATTCAAAGGCAATCCAATCAACAGCAATTTAACCGCCTCCTTATCCACTAATTGAGCAATCTCTGCAAACACCTTTTGCTCATCCTTATTCGGCAAAATTCCTCTACCAAAAGCCATCATTCTCCCGGAATCAGAAACAGCTAAACCAATCTTCTTCAGGCCATAATCAATAGCTAAAATTTTGCCGTTTCCTTTCATATTGTGGCCGATTAAACTGGGCTAGCTTCAATTTTCACCTTCAAAACAGCCTTCAATCCCTGAGCCAATTTTAATTCCACAGAATGCTGGCCAATTTCCTTTAAACTAATTTTTTCTACAAAATTAGTTTTACTTAAACGAATTTTAACTTCCTTTAAAACTTCCTCAATAATCTGTTCCTGATGAACCGCCGCAAACAAATTATTACCCTTAGCCTTACCCTTTAAACTAATCTGCAAACCATCCAATTTATCCTTAACCAATTTAGCATCACTCACCAATCTTTCTTTCTCCACCACTTCCTGCTCAGCCTTCTTTTTAGCCTTTTCAATCAAATCCGGAGTAGCCTTAATAGCCAACTTACGTGGAGCTAAAAAATTCAAATAATAACCATCAGCCACATTCTTAACATCCCCTTTTCTACAAACATTTCTAACACTTTCCATAAAAATAACCTGCATAAAAATTCTTTAAATTATATTATCCATAAAATACTAAAATTCCTCTCAATAATCAATTTTAACAATTCTTAATGCACCAGTCGGCTTCATTTCCAAATCTATCACTCGCAAAACTCAAATTCTCCAAACTAATATTCTTAACTTTTCCATCACTAGCAAACAAATATTTAGGTCTGTATAAAAACAAAGCGGGCGCATCAGCTGAGATTGTTTCGGCCAAATTAACACGTCTCTCAGTACGATCCTCTTCGTCAAAAGTTTCACGAATTTTCTCAATTTGCTGATCGGCCGCAAAACTTTGATAATTAGACAAATTCAAACCTCCAACCTTAGCCTGACTAGAATGCCAATATGGAAAAGTATCCAAATTATAAGCCATAGTCTGCCCAGCCAAAATCATCTGATAATCCTTATTTTTTATCGCCTCCACATATTCACTTTCAGGCAACAGTCTCAACGTCACTTTCACCCCATTCGCTTCCCAGGCTTTAATTAAAAAATCCGTAGTTTGTTGTGTTTCTACAGCCAAATATGATCCATCGTCATATTGTCTGGCCACCATCACTATTTCCAGCTCTTTATCATCCTTATCTTTACGATATTTCTCTCCTTCAATAACATTCCCAGCATCATCCTTTTTAAAACCATAACCAGCATCAAAAAACGCTCCAGCTGCTTCTTTCTGATCAGGCTTATTAATCCATTCTTCCTGACTCAATTCCATCAAAGGTGTATCAATTCTTTCTTTATTTTCAATACTGCCAATCAAACTATCCTTATCAATTGATTTAATTAAACCAAGACGCAACTTTTGATTCTTTAGAACGGGATCTTTAGTATTAAAAAACACTCCGGTGTATTGCGGCAACGAATATGTTGAAATTGAAAATCTTTGATCATTCAACAATTCATCCATGGATGAAACCGCTCTTGGCACTATGTTAATAGCTGCCCTTTGTTTAACCAAAGCCGTTTCATCGGGAAATATCATAAAACGTATCCGATTGATCTTAGACTTAGCTCCGTAATAATCATTATTCACTACTAAGGTTACCCTTTGCTCACCTGTATCAAAAATTTCCAAAGGAGAATCAACTTTATACGGACCAGTACCAATTGGATTCATATTGAATTCCGCAGCCGGTAAGCTTTCCACTCCTACCTCGGCCAATAAATGTTTAGGCAAAATACCAATATTCAAATTAGTAATGAAAAATGAATTTGGTCTTTCCAACACAAATTTCATCGTCTGATCATCTACCTTTTCCACTATCACACCAACAAAATTAGCTTTCACCACCGGATTTTGGAACAAAGGATTCTGAATTACATCCTTATAGGTAAAAACCACATCATCAACAGTAAACGGAGTACCATCATGCCAAAGCACACCTTCTTTAATTTTAAAAACATACTCTTTTTTATCCTCACTAATAGTCAATTTCCCTAAATCATCCACAAAGCTCTTCACCTTACTATCATATCTCATCAATCCAGTAAAAATTGACGCTGAAATTTCACGATTAGCCAAAGCCAAATCATTATAAACGGGATTCAATAGTACCGGTTTAGTAGCCAAATGCGCCTCCGTATAAAACCCACTATCGGCAAATACCGAATAAGGATTAATAATATACTGCACTGATTTCACTCCACTAAAAAGTAAAGCAAAAATCAATACAAGGCTTATCACCCGTTCTTCCAAGGAGTAAGAGCGAATAACATTTAAAAAAACTTTAAAAAATTTCTTCATTGAGAAAAATTTAGGCTTATTATTCTACAAATAAGAAAGCCAAGGAATTTACCACGAATAAAATTGCAAAAACGATACTGGCATTGAAAATAACTTTTTCAGGACCACGTCTAGCAGTCTGGAAACTAGCGCTTGAGGTTTGCCCAGAAGTGAGACCAGCTGATCTAGCTTGAATAATAATACTCAAAATCAACAGAATGGAAATCACTAACTGAGAATATTTTAGAATTGTATACATTTTTAAGAGAAATTTAATTTCTAACCGATAGTATCACTTTTAGCTGAACTATCACCAATAACGACAAAATTTATAGCATTTTAGAGAAAATAGGTCAACTAAACCTTCTTTACACTTATTTTCACCTGTTTAAAGTCAATTTCCATGATTTTTTCCTTATCCCACTCCAAATCCCCACTTTGCTGAACCTCATCAGCCAAAGTCTCACGAGCAATATAATCGGCAAATTTGGTCACCGCATCATCAACTTTCTTATCCTCAGCCTGAATATTCACAAAAACATGATCATTAACCTGATAATCCGCTTCTTTACGCAATTCCTGAATAGCACGGACAATATCTCTAGCAAACCCCTCTGCCATCAAGTCCTCAGTAATTTCAGTATTCAAAATCACCGTAATACCATCTTTATTTTGCGCATTCACCCCCTCAGCACTTTCAAAGCCCAATTCAAATTCACCTTCGTCCAAAACATATTTGCCAAGTTTAACCCGTCCATTTTCTTGAGCAAACAGGCCTTTTTTAGACAATTGAATAATTTCTTGCACATCTTTGCCATATTTCGGACCAAGCAATTTCGCATTAACTTTCAAAACCGTTTTAACAATTCCCTCTACATCCTCAATTAATTCCAATTTTTTCACATTCAATTCATCGGTAATCACATCTTGTTGCTCCAAAACCATATTAGTATCCACACCCTTCGGCAAAGCCATTCTAGCCAAACTCAAAGGCTGACGAACCTTAATTTTCGCATCATCACGCACCGCATGTCCCAGCCCCACCACCGTTCTAACCAAATGATTTTGCTCATTCAATTTTTCATCCACAAATTTAGCTCGATACTCTGGCCAATCCGCCAAATGAACTGATTCCGCCCCTGTTAAATTCTGGTAAATTTCCTCGGATAAATAAGGCATATAAGGCGCCAATAATTTTGAGAAAATCGTCAAAACCGTATACAAAGTTTGATATGCTTCGTTCTTATCGCCATCATTCTCTGATTTCCAGAAACGTCTGCGTGATCGGCGAATATACCAATTGGAAAGATTGTCGACAAAATCAATCATCGGACGGGTTGCCTTCATCAAATTATAAGCTTCCATTTCCTGATCAACTGTTTTAATCAAAGTATTTAACTCTGACAAAATCCATTTATCCAAAGCATTTTTCGGTGCAAAATCTTTCACCAATTTTTCCGCAGTCCAGCCATCAATATTGGCGTAAGTAACAAAAAAAGAATAAGTATTCCAAATTGTTAAATTAAATTTCTTCAAAAATTCATCGACATGCTGCTCAGAAAATCTCACCCCATCACCCAAAACCACCGGTGATTGATAAAGATAAAATCTCATTGCATCCACCCCTTTGGTAGAAAAAACCAAACTCGGATCCGGATAATTTTTCTTACTTTTCGATAATTTTTCCCCATCAGCCGCATTCACATGGCCCGTACAAATAATATTATTGAAAGCCGGCTTATCAAACAAAATCGTCGACAAAACATGCAATGTATAAAACCACCCACGTGTTTGATCAATCGCTTCAACTATAAAATCCGCCGGAAAATTATTTTCAAAAACATCTTTATTTTCAAATGGATAATGCAACTGAGCATAAGGCATTGATCCACTTTCAAACCAGCAATCAAACACATCCCCCACCCTCTTCATCAAATATTTCTGATCCTGAGAATCCGCATGATCCGGATGCATGAAAGTAATATCGTCAATAAATGGCTTATGTAAATCCAATTCACCTTTTTCATCCAAAGGTAATTTTCCTCCAGTTAATTGCTTTAATTCATCAATTGAACCCAAACACATCACATCGCCATTTTCATTTTGCCAAATTGGAATCGGACACCCCCAGTAACGATTTCTAGAAATACTCCAGTCACGCGCTCCCTCTAACCATTTCCCAAATCGTCCTTCTTTAATATGTTCCGGCTGCCAATTAATTTTCTGATTATTGGCCAACATTTTTTCCTTAACATCAGTAACTTTAATAAACCAAGAATCAGTAACATAATTAAGCAAAGGCGTATCCGTTCTCCAACAATGCGGATAGGAATGACGATAATTTTCACCGCTGAAGAATAAACCTTTTTCTTCCAACCATTTAGCCACATTCTGATCCTGCCCCTTCACATATTTTCCGGCAAAATCCTGAACTTCATCTTTAAAATTCCCATTCATCAAAACATGAATAATCGGCTCCATCCCCTGCTCTTTAATCAAATTGTAATCATCTTCACCAAACCCACCGGCAATATGCACAATCCCCGTTCCACTTTCCGTAGTCACAAAATCCCCCATCAAAATTTGAAAGAACTTTTCATTGGCAACCGGAGAATCTTTCCCGGCATAATAATCAAATAGCGGTTTATATTTTTTCCCAGCTAAAGTTTTTGCATCCACACTTTCCAAAACTTCATACTCTTTATCTTTAAAAACACTTTCCAAAAGTTCTTTTGCCACAATTAGTTTTTGACCTTCATAAGCCACTTTCACATATTCAATTTCTGCTCCTATCGCCAGTGCCTGATTCCCCGGCAAAGTCCATGGCGTAGTTGTCCAAGCCAAAATAAAAGTTCCCGGCTCATCTACTAACTCAAACTTAGCCGTCACAGAATAATCGGTAATATCCTTATAATTTAAAGACACTTCAAAATTACTCAAAGGTGTCTCCAAAGCTGTAGAAATATGCATCGGCTTATAACCTTTATAAACCAATTTCTTTTCCCAAATCTGCTTAAACACCCACCAAATACTTTCCATATAATCATTATTCAGCGTCGCATAGCCATTTTCAAAATCCACCCAGCGCGCCAATCTGTCCATCACATGCTCCCACTCAGCCGTATATTTAAACACCGAAGCCCGACAATCCGCATTAAACTTAGCCACCCCGATCGCCTCAATATCAGCTCTACCTTTCATGTTATGAGCCTTTTCAATTTCATTCTCCACTGGCAATCCATGACAATCCCAACCGGCAGTTCGCGGCACAGAAAAGCCACGCATAGTCCAGTAACGAGCCACAGCATCTTTAACCGAAGAGATCATCAAATGCCCGTAATGCGGCAATCCATTAGCAAAAGGCGGCCCATCAAAAAACACCACTTTCTTGGCATCCTGCCGATTTTCTAAAGATTTTTTAAAAGTCTGATTCTTCTTCCAAAACTCCAGTTTCTCTAATTCTAATTCAGCTAAATTTTGATTATTCTTAACCTGCTTAAAAGCCATAATGATTTAATTTTAATATAAAATATACCAGGCAATACCTCACCCACAATTGCCATTAGGCAGCCAATTTTCCTTCTTTAATTTCTGCCACACTTTCACCAATAGTTTTAATCCCTTGGGCAGTTCTTTGAAATTCCGGATCCAAATGAATACGGCTTTCCTCCACCAAACTTTGATTCTGATATTTGGAAGATGTTTTTTTATAATAAGGAATATCCGCAGGAGAACTCATCTTTTCAAAAGCAAATTGCCCAATTCTCATACCCGGATAAAGCGCCACCGGCATACGATTAATATTGGTAATTTCTAAAGTAATAGTTCCTTCAAAACCTGGATCAATAAACCCAGCTGTTGAGTGAATAATAATCCCAAGTCTACCAATCGAACTGCGCCCTTCACAACGCGCCACCAAATAATCAGGAATTTTAATTTTTTCCATAGTCACACCCAACACAAATTCTCCAGGTTGAACAATAAAAGGAGTCCCCGGCTCATCAATAGTGATCAATTTAGTTACTCCATCCAAAGTTTCCGGCCTGCTTGGATCCAAAACCGCATATTTAGCATGATCATAAACTTTAAAATGCTTGCCCAATCTAAAGTCCAAAGAGGCGCAATGAGCATTTACTGACGGATCTTTTCCATCTTCAGACACAACGGCAATTTCACCTTTTGCTATTAAATCTTTAATATCGCGGTCTGAAAGTATCATAAATTTTTAAATTAATTAGTCATTTTAGTGGTTTCTCTTTTGGAAGCATAACGTCTCTGAATCATCGACATATAGTCTTTTTCTTCAGGATTTCTCTGATGTTTTTGACAAATATCACTGCAGGCATTTTCCATTTTCCCAGCACAAGTTTCGCAACAGATAAATAAAGCATTACACTCGGCATTCACACAATTAATATAAACATCGCATTCCTTTTGACAATGTAGACATTCAGAAATAACCATGTCCTTACTCTCATTAATCGGCACTGCCACCCGGCGATCAAACACAAACATTTTCCCTTCCCATAAACGATCCGGATATTCCTGTCCATAATTGTG
>JBOFLO010000054.1:0-1140 GCA_051657905.1 Candidatus Altimarinota bacterium
ATACAAGCCCTTCGAAAATCCTGTATGTAGTGTTTTCCACATATGTTCGGTTGTGGGTTAGAAGAAAACTGGCCTTTTCCGGGAAACAATTCCAGGTCGGAATACCAGTACTTCAAGCCAAATTGTTTCTCATCCAATATCGGGGGAATCTGATGTGGCATTTGGAGATACAAGCCCGTCGAAAATGCTGTATTCAGTGTTTTTCCTAAATGTTCGGTTATGGGTTAGATGAAAACTGGCCTTTTCCAAGAAACAAATCCAGGTCGGAATAGCGGTAGTTCATCCCAAACTTTTACTCATACAATTTCGGGGGAATCTGATGTGGCTATTGGAAATCCAAGATGTTTGAAAATCCTGTATGTAGTGTTTTCCCTATATGTTCGCATAAGGGTTAGAAGAAAACTGGCCTTTTCCCGGAAACAATTCCAGGTCGGAATACCCGTTCTTTATCTTAAATTGTTTCTCATCAAGTATCGGGGGAATCTGATGTGGCGTTTGGAGATACAAGCCCGTCGAAAATCCTGTATGCAGTGTTTTCCCCATATGTTCGGTTATGGGTTATAAGGAAACTGGCCTTTTCCGGGAAACAATTCCAGGTCGGACTACCAGTACTTCATCCCAAATTGTTTCTCATCCAATTTCGGGGAAATCTGATGTAGCGTTTGGAGATACAAGCCCGTCGAAAATCCTGTATTCAGTGTTTTTCCTAAATGTTCGGTTATGGGTTAGATGAAAACTGGCCTTTTCCAAGAAACAAATCCAGGTCGGAATAGCGGTACTTCATCCCAAACTTTTACTCATACAATTTCGGGGAAATCTGATGTAGCGTTTGGAGATACAAGCCCGTCGAAAATCCTGTATGTAGTGTTTTCCCTATATGTTCGCATAAGGGTTAGAAGAAACTGGCCTTTTCCGGGAAACAATTCCAGGTCGGAATACCAGTACTTCATCCCAAATTGTTTCTCATCCAATATCGGGGGAATCTGATGTGGCTTTTGGAGATACAAGCCCTTCGAAAATCCTGTATGTAGTGTTTTCCACATATGTTCGGTTGTGGGTTAGAAGAAAACTGGCCTTTTCCGGGAAACAATTCCAGGTCGGAATACCAGTACTTCAAGCCAAATTGTTTCTCATCCAATA
>JBOFLO010000055.1:0-17781 GCA_051657905.1 Candidatus Altimarinota bacterium
CCAAGAGAGTTTTACCTGTACCGGGAGAACCAACTAATAAAACACCTTTAGGAATTTTTGCGCCCATTTGAACGTATTTTCCCGGGTTTTTTAAGAAGTCGACGATTTCCACCAATTCTTCTTTGGCTTCGTCGGCGCCGGCTACATCAATAAAGAGAGTTTTCTTTTTATTATTATCGTAGAGTTTGGCTTTGCTTTTGCCGAAAGACATGGCTTGATTATTGCTGCTTTGAGCCTGTCTCATCATTAAGAAGAAGAAGGCTACGATAATTAAAACTGGAGCTAGAGCGAATAATAAATTCAACCAGAAGCTGCTATTTCCCGGAGGAGAAACTTCCTGTTCAATATCTTTTAAAATATTTTCCGGAACGTCTTCCAGCATGGTGGCTAAATCGGTGGAAGGTTCTTTGTATGTATAAACTGTACTGCCATCAATTTTTGTTATATTGATGCGATTTGATTCCGGTTCTATATTGATTTTGCTGACTTCGCCAAGTTTAACGCTTTCAATAAATTGATTGAGATTTATTTTTTCAGGTGGGACACCATTCTGATTGAAAATCAAAAAGGCTGCTGAAAGCAATAAGGCAATGACAATTAAAGTCAGAAAATTATTGGACCCTGGTTTCTTAAGAGGTTTGTTGGACTTTTCCATATCTAAAAATTTGGTTTAAGCTTTTATTTCGGGAGATATTTATTGCTATTTTACTTGAGCGCCTTGCTAATCACAACTAATCTTTTGTGCTGGCTGCCGACTACTTTTTTTACCATAATTTGATGATTTTTGCCAAATTCCTTGCGGCGATTGGATTTTTGTTGGGAAAGGGTTTTAAGGATTTCCTGAGTTTGCTGTTTGGTAAGGGATTTTTGGTTGATTTGGCGGAAGAGGTTTTGAAGTAGGGTTTTTTGGAGAATTGGCGGTTGAGCGAGGAAATTTTCTAAAGGGAAAGAGAATTGAGAAGAAATTTTGCTGGGGAGGAGATTTTTTTCTAGCCAATTTTCTACCGCCAATTGTAAAAATTGTTGTGCGGCTTGTAAATTTTGTAAGCTTTCTTGAAAGGTTTCTAAAAAATTGGAATTAATTTTTTGTAGTTCGGGAATTACTTTTAGGCGCAGGCGATTGCGGGAAAATTTTAAATCTTGATTAGAGGAATCCTGGCGGAAAGAGATTTTGTTCTTTTTAAGCCAATTTAGAATTTCTGTTTTGGGAATATTTAGGAGAGGACGGAGGATTTTTTGTTCGGGATTAATTTCCTGAATGCCATTTACGCCATTACTGAGGGTTCCGCGGGTTAAATTAAAAAGAACGGTTTCGATTTGATCGTTGAGATGATGAGCGGTGAGAATCCAGTCGGCTTGATGTTTTTTTGCGATTTTTTGGAAAAATTTATAGCGTGCTGTGCGGGAGTTTTCTTCTAAATTTCCCTTTTTGCCACTTAATTTTGCTTGAGAAATTTCGATTTTCAAATGATGTTTAATAGCCAATTGTTCAACAAAATTTTGATCGGCGGTACTTTCAGCTCCACGTAAATTGTGATTGATATGGGCGAGGATGATTTTCAAATTGAGGGGGCTGAGAAGCAGTTGATGTAATAGAAAAACTGAGTCGGCGCCGCCGGAAATTGCCAAAATTACGGTTTGGCCATGGGTTAAAGGAGATAGATTGATTTTAGGGTGAAGGGTGGCGGGCATTTATTAAGAGTGTTGGAGATTTTGGAAAATGATGATTTTGTTGATTTCATCGATGGAGTCGTCGGAGGCGACTTTGTTGATGATTATTTTGTCGCAGGCTGTGCAGCGATGGCGGATTTGGAAGCCTTTTTTGCTATTTTGATCGATTTCGTAGGGGCGCATCAATTGTTGGCAGGTGCTGGCGCGGTCGCCGGGGATTTTGTCATCGACATGTTGGGAGTACAGACAAAAAGGGCAGTGGTTGCGACAGGTTTGTTCGGCTGGGGGGACTTGTTTGCCGCATTTTAAGCAGGTAAAAGCGTGATTGATTTTGATGGTTTTTGAGCGGATTTCCTGCATAGAGGGTGGGGGCTTGTATATATAGTGCTGGCTGCCTTTGAAAAATCTTGGAAATGTGGTAGAATAATAAGATTAAATTTATAAAAAGGCAATATGGCTAATTTAGAAGAGAGAAATATCATTGAGGAGAATGATAGTGAGGTAAATCAGAAGTTGGGGGGGGGATTCAATCTGATTAATTTGGTTTTGCTGCTTTTGTTGGTGATTGCTGTGGGGGGGAGCGGATTTTTGACTTTTGATAAGGGGCAAATGGTTGCTAAAACCAGCGAAATGGATACGAAAATTTCCGGTTTGAAAATGCAGATTGATGGATTAAAAGCCGATAAAGTTGAGGTTAGCAAGAATGCTGCTGAAGCTTTGGCTGAAATTGAAGCCAGTGAACTGGTTTGGTCTGATGTAATTCAAAAAGTGGATGCCTTAGTGCCAAGCGATATTGCTGGACGACCAAAATTAAATATTTTGTCTTATTCTGGGGCTACCGACGGTAGACTTTCATTGAGTATGATAACTGAGCCGGCTTTGGTTCCGCCTTATGCCGACGTTTCTCAATTACTGGCTACTTATAATAGAGATTTGTTTTTCAAGGATGCCTATATTCCTTCAATTGGTAAAAGTATCAATGAAAATAGTGAAACAACTTTGTCTTTCATTTTTAATTTAACTTATGAAGAACCGGATGTCGGTGGTTCTGCGGCTGTGGAAAATACTGAATTGGATGCCAATGAAGTAAAAGTTCCGGTGAATAGAACGCCAACTGCTCCAAGTGAAGAAGCGGCTTCTGAAACAGAAACGCCGAGGGTTCCAGTTAATACTAACGGTAATATTTAAGGAATTAGAAAACGACAAATAAAAATAAATTATGAATAATAAAAGTAATAAAAATTCGATTATCAGTTTAGTTCTAATGCTGGCTTTGCTAGCGGTGGGATTATTCTGGGCGAAGCCGACTTGGGATGAAGCTGCGGGAATCAGAACGGCTTTAGAATCAAGACAGACTGAATTGGATGCTTTGCAAACACAGTTAAATGAATTGCAATCTTCGCAAACTAATTTGGAAGGTGGAAGTGAAGTTGCTAATAACAGTTTATTAACTGCCATTCCGGAAAATTTTGAGCAGGATAAATTGATTGAGCAAATTGTGGGGATTGTAAGTAGATATCAATTGAATTTAAACAGTATCAGTTTCTCTATTCCACTGGGCAGTACGGATAATGTTAAAAGAGCCGGTGTGAATGTTAGTTTAACTGGTGAGAAAAGAGATTTGTTGGCTTTCTTGAAAGGAATTGAAAGTAATCCAAGAAAATTGTATGTGAAATCAGTGACGGTTCAAGTGGGGCAGAGTGAAGAAACTGATTTAGTTAATTTTAGTATTTCGATGGACACTTTTTTCCAAGCTGGAATTTAATAGGAATTTGGTCAGATTATAAAAATAAATTGAATGAATACTGAAAATTTACAGACAAAAGAGAAATTAGATAAATTACTGAATAAGTCGGTAAAAAATTCCGCCGATCCTCGCCGTAATGTCGTTTATGGTATTTATGATAATCGCGGGGCGGGTTTGTATGCGAAATTGGATGACTTTTTAATTGATCATCAAAAAATCCCGCTACAAGAGAAAGCTTATTTTTTCCATTTGCTAGCTGTTATGATTGATGCCGGAATTCCGCTGATGAATGCGATGAATATCTTGGCCGGTAAAACTGATAATTTGCGTTTTGCCAGAATTTTAAATACGGTTTCTTATAATCTAAAGCAGGGTAGCAAGCTTTCCGATGCCATGTCGCGTTTTCCCGATGTGTTTGGGGATATGGAGCTGGGGGTGGTGAGATCCGGTGAGGCTGCGGGGAATTTGGATAAAATGTTATTCAAACTTTCCAGTGAGTTGGATAAGACTAATGAATTACAAATTAAATTAATTACTGCCGCTATTTATCCGATTGCGGTAATGGTGGTGTTGATTCTGGCAACTTCGGCGATGATGCTTTTTGTTATTCCATCTTTGACGGAAATGTTGAAGGAAGGTGGTTTGAAAGAAGAGAATTTCCCTTTGATGACTAAGATTTTGATCGCTATTAGTGCGGTGATGAGTAATTATTGGTGGGTGATTGTGGCGGTTTTGTTGATTGGATATTTTATTTTCAATATTTATATCAATTCGGAAGAAGGAAAATATAAATGGGATGTGTTTAAATTAAATTTGCCGGTAATTGGCGAATTATTGAGAAAAGTTTATGTGCTTAGATTCGTTTCTACGCTGGGGATTTTGATTGAATCCGGTTTGCCGGTGATTAAAGCTTTGGAGATTGTGGCGCAGAGTTTGAGTAGTGAACTTTATGCTTTGAAAACTTGGGAAGTTATAGCGAGAGTGAAGAATGGTGAGAAAATTTCTACATCATTGATGGACAGTCCGTTTTTATTTCCGGAAACTATTACACAAATGCTTTCGGTGGGTGAACAAACGGCTTCGATGGGGAAAATTTCTCAGAAAGTTGCCGAGCATTATGATCGTGAAATTGATCATAGTATTAAGAGATTAACCAGTTTATTTGAGCCGGTTATGATTGTGCTGGTGGGTGCGACTGTGGCTGTTTTGGCCTTGGCTGTGCTATCTCCGATTTTCCAACTTTCCAGTTTAGTTTAATTTTCCGCAATGAAAAAACTTTTAAAAAATTCGGTTGGCAAAGGTCGACTGGGTGCTAAAAGCGCGGGTTTTACTTTGATTGAATTGCTGGTGGTAATTGCGATTGTGGCTATTATTTCCCTGGTAACAATTTCCAATTATGGGGGTGTGCAAAAGGGGGCGCGTTTGGATTATGCGGTGGATAGCGTAATTTCTTTGATTAAAGAACAGCAATTGTTGGCTAAAAGTGGGAATAGAAATGAAGATGGGGTTTTGCGATGTTATGCTTTTAAATTGGTGGCCTGGGAGGAAAATGGCGATGTGAAATCTGAGGCATTGATGGGGAGTAGTGATTATGTAGGGCTGCCGACAGATGAAAATGGTGAAAATTTAGTTAATCCGGAGGCTTCTTCGGTGGATATTTGTGAAAAAGTTGCGGAGGCGGATTGGCAGGTTAGAGAAATTTTTGAGGTTGGGACGGTTTTGAAAAGTATTAGTGATTCCAGTACGGGAAGCGAAGTTTCCAGCGTAGAATTGTATTTTAAACCGCCTTTTGGACAAGTTTATCGATATAATGATGTGCAGCGATTTGAGCCTTTATTAAGCGGAAATTTCCGTTTTGTGTTGGGCTATGACAGCGGGGATGATAGAGAAAGAATGGTGGAATTTAATTTGCAAAATGGGCAGGTGAGAAGAGTTCCTTTGGCGGAATTGGATAATTCTGGAGGATTACAGTTGCAGGCAAATCCAAATTTACAATTGCAAGCGGTACCACAGGGTAATAATGGCTTGCAGGTACAGCAAAACAATCAATTACAGGTTAATCCACAGCCATAGGTTAATTTTAGGCAGAATGTGGCGATCTGGGCTTTAAAAAAAGCTGTTTTTTTGCTATAATATGAGGATAAATTAAATTTTCCGATGTTAGCAAAACAAAGAGCAAAAACAGGGGAAATGATGGTTGAGAAAAATACTTCTGAAAGTAGTGCGGGGTTTACTTTGGTGGAAGTGATTGTTTCGATTGCCGTACTGGTTTTTGTAATTACTTCGGCTACGGGGATTTTAACTTCGGTGATGAGAAGTAATTCGGACAATTTGAGTGCTTTGCTGGCCTATGGTTTGGCGCAGGAAGGTGTTGAAGCGGTTAGAAATATTCGTGATTCTAATTTTGTTTTAGGTTTGGATTTTGATGGGAAGAAGCCGGGGAGTTTTGATGTTTCGGTTTGGGGTGCGAATTTGTTTGAAGCAGATTCAGAAACTCCAAAATTATTTATCTTGAATAAGCAAACGCAGATTGTGGATAGTTGTACGACCAGTAACTTGGTTGAATGTATGCCATTTCAATTAACTGAAGTGGGTGTTGGAGAAATTACTGAGGAGTTGAAAAGCAGTGATAATACCAAAGTTTTTAGAATAAATGAGGAAGAGCAAAATCCTGAAGAGATGAATTTGTTTGTGCAGGAAGGGGATTTGACTTCAACTGAAACACAATTTCATAGAATTATCAGAATTGAGCCGATTAAAAGTAAGGGGCTTGAAGTTGATACTTTGAGAGTTTCTTCGATGGTGTTTTGGCCAAGTGCTTCCAGTGATTTGGAGAGAAGGGTGGTGGTGACTACCGACTTAACTAATTGGAAAGAATAATGGAAAATTTATTGAAAAAAATTAGTTGGAAAAAATCTTCTGCTCAAGCAGCAGTTCAAAAAGGATTTACTTTGATTGAACTTTTGATGGCAATCACTATCTTTATGATTTTCTTGGTGGTGGCTACAAATTCTTATTTATCAATTGTCCGTGCGCAGAAGGTGGCCAATGAAACTAGAATTATGTATTCGGATTTAAGAAATTTTGTTGATTTGGTAAATAATGAAATGCGTTCCGGGAAAATTGATTATTTCTGTTATGAGCGCGCTGACAGTCAGGTGGTGGAGTTGGATGAAATTTTGGGTGAAGCGGCGCGTTGTGATGATGTGAGTTTAACTGTTGGGGCGGGGGATAATTTGAGAATTATTTCTAAAGATGATTTGAACTCGATAATTATTAAATTTGCGGCTGGGGAAGAAAGTGTGGAAGGGGATGTGACATCGGGGAGGGTTTTGATGAAGAGATTTTCTAGAAATGTGGAGGGGTTGTGGAGTGTGGTTCCGGGTTATGAGGACTGGCAGGAGGTGGCATTTGCTAATTTGAATGTGGAACAATTGAGATTTGAAATTAAGCCGCTGAAAGATCCTGCGGAAATTTTGATGGGAGGAAATTTAAGTAATCAATTTCAGCCGGGGGTGAGTTTAGTGATTAAAGTGAAAAGTACTAATCCTTCTGTGCAATTTGATTTGGATTTCCAAACTTTTATCAGTTCAAGATCTTTTAATTAAATGAAAAATTTAAATAAACAATCAGGATCTGCGCTGTTAATTACTATTTTGTTGATGGGACTTTTAATGACTTTGACTTTGGGTATTAGTAATTTGGTGATTAGAGAAATTGGTTTAACTCAAAGTATTGTCGATGCTAATAAGGCTTTTTATGCGGCGGAAGCTGGCGTGGAAAGTGCTTTGTTGGCTTTGCAGGGAGAGTTTCCTGGTTATCAGCCGGCCACTCAGCCGGTAGAGTTTGAATTGCCATTGAGTGATGAGTTGCAGGAATATGATCCGAATTATAAATATGATTACAGTATTGCTAACACGGCTTGGGCGGTTCCGGATTTTGCTGATGATAAACCGATCTTTGTGGTGAATTGTCAGATTACTTCGCCGTCGAATATTTTTGCGATTGCCATGACCAGACAACAACTTTATCAAGATTGTCCAAAAGCGACTTACCGTAGATTGGCTTTAAATCAAACACATGTAATACCTTTATTTAGAGATAATCCAAGTGGTTCCGGTACAATTGAGGCTAGTGAATTTGTGGTTCAATATTACACAGCGGCGGGAAGTGGAGAAGAATTTGTTGGGGATTTTAAGAGTTTGCCTTTGCAATATTTTGACGTATTGCGTTGGAAAATTTATGGAACGCCTAAGGCGGGAGAGGGTGCTAGAAAAACTGATTCGATTGCTGATTTGTATCCTGGTATTGAGGGGAATTCCCCGACCAATCCGGTGTGTATTGGTACTAATCCGTCCATAACCAGTCCGGCCAGTCCAAGTGAACAATGTTTATTTGCGGCGCTTTCTCCGGATGCTTTGAATAGTGAAGGGGATTATTTAATAAATTCCAATGTTAGTTATGACAGTCAGGGGAATGTTAATGAGGCTGATAAGTTTGCTTTATGGTCAGCGGCGAGACAATGTTATAAAACTGAAGCTGGGGATGAAGTGACTGCTGGTGCGCAGATTAAAGCGGGGCAGGGTGGATGTACGATGAGAAGTTTTATTGATTCGCATAATCAGAACTATTTGGTTTTGACCAATATGGTAAATCCTAATGTGGTGGGGATTTTTGATACCAGCGATCCGCTTCAAGTGCGTCGTGCGGATATTTATTATCGTGTTTTGGTACAACAGCCAGCTGGAAATATTGACGAAAATCAGGCAGCTAAATTAGTAAATGATTTGGCGGAAATTCGGGCTAATGGCCAGACATCTGAGGGGAAAATTATTAAGAGTTTGGATGTGCAGTATAAGGCTCCGACTTATTTGCCGGTATTTAATTTCTCACTTTATAAGACCGCTGAAAGTGAGGAATCAGCAACAGAATTTGAAGGTCAACCAAGCATATAAATATGTTAGAAAATTTACCTAAAAATTGGAGTGAAAAAGCGAAGCCTTTGGAGGACAGATTGAATGATTTTTATGAACAGAAAAATGCTTTTAGAAAATTGAATGGTGAGGCTCCGATGGGCGAGGATATGCAAAAAACTCTGCAGGCTTTGGAAGTGTTGGTGGGGGATGAAAATTTGTCGGCGAAAGTTTTGACGTCGCTGGGAAAATATTCAGCGGAAGGAAAAACAGCCGAGCAGGTTTGGTTAGATCAAAAAGCAGCGGGAGCGAATATGGTGAAAATAGTGGAAGGGATTTTTGGATTTTATCGTGGTGAGGAAAAATTGCCGGATAATACTAGACCAATGGAAATTTCGGTTTTACCGCAGGCTTACTTGCTTCGCCAGCAAGAAAAGCTATCAATTATGTCCAGAACTAAGGATGCTATGGCGGAATTAAGAAAACAATTAAATGGATAATTTTATGAAAAAAGATTTATTAAAAAATTGGAATTTTAAAAATCAATCACTGGGGTTTTTGAGTAAAAGATTGATTTGGAAAGAAGTATCCGATAGTCCAGTTGAAACTGGTCCAGAATCTAAAGAAAAAGAAAAATCTCCGACAGAAAAACTGGATGCGAAAACGGAATTTCTTCGACATTTGAAATTAAATGAAGGTAAAACAATTGAGTTGAAAAAGCCGAATATTTTGGTTTTGAGAGCGCTTGTGAAAGCGGAGGTGGCGAAATTAGCTGCTGATGATGAAATGAAAAAAGGTTTGGATCAGGAGTTGATGGATGGTTTGTTGGAAAATTTTGGAGCGAAGGGCAAAGAGGAAATTTTGAATAAATGGATGCGTGAGAAAAAAGTGATTGGTTTTAAAATTGAAGATGGGCAATGGAAATTTTATACAAAAGATGCGAAGGGTAAGGAATTGGAGGTTGGGCATCAGTATGCGCTTGATTCGGTTGGGAATGGGAAAGATTTGTATGAGGCGAATTTGAGTAAGGAGGTGAAAGAGCGTCGTGAAGGGGAATTTAAAGAGAAAGAAGCGGCTAAAGCCGCCGATGCAAAATTGTTAGCAGAAGATCCTGCTAATATTAATTCTGCGCCTCGGCTTGTAGGGGAATTAACTCAGGCCGACTATTTTCAAAAAATGGTTGAGTCGACTGGAATTAAAGGTAAGGAATTGGCGGTGCAGTTGAAACAAAAGTTTTTGGCTCAACTTGATGCGGCGGTTGCCGGAGGAAAAATTCCACCCGATTTGATGAGAAATAGTGAAGGTTTGCCGATTTACAGTGCCGATATGGATGAAGCGGCAAAATTAAAAGGTGCGGCTGAATTGTTGCCGAAAATGGGAGTGACTGAAATGATGATTAAGGAAGGACAATTGATTTATAAAAAGGGTGAAAGTGAAGTTAGAGAATTATTTACTGGTGTTGCGGGAATTTATGTTTCGGAAAAAGCGGAGAAGGCTGGGGTAGAGAAGAAGGCAGAGCAAGAAAAAACCGAGCAGCAAGGTAAAGAAATTGAAAAAACTAAAACTATTGAAAAATCCGGAATCGAACCAGCTTTGGAAAAAGCGATTTTGGATAAAATCAAAGAGCCATTGAATTATCGTTATGTGGAAGCTATTAAGGCTTTGTATGAATACAAAGGAGGGGAAATTAAGTTCGATTTGCCAGCTACTGGAGATAAACCATTGAAATGTACTTTTAAAGAAAATCCCGCTAAAAAAGGTGATTATATTTTGATTTATAGTAAGAGTGGCCGTTTTGATTTGCGTGGCGGAAAAACAAAGGAAGAAACTTTGTTATGGATGATTAAACATATTAATAATGGTGGTTTTGCTCAAGAAGTTCAGGGAAATAATTTACGCAGTGCAGCAAAATTTAAGGTAGAGAAATTTGATAATATTGATTCAGGTCCGGAAATGGTGGATAGCGATGATATTGCGGACTTAAGAGAAGCGGGTTATGGAATTTCTCCGGTTACGCAGAAAATGGAATTGGATTGGGAATCTCGTGGTACTGACCCGATGGTTTATATGACTGCGGGGCAACATGGGAAAATTGATGTGATTGTGAAGAAAAGTGATATTGGTGGTGAAGGGAAAGATTTTTATAGATTCACTGCTGATGGATTTCAAGATATGGCCAGAAGATTGGGTTCTTTGCGTCAATGGAGAGAGCCAACTGAAAATGATCAAGATAGAGCCAAATTTAATGCTTGGGAAAAAGTTCGAAGACATTTTGAAACTGATCAGTTTGCCAGAGATTTGAATAAAGTTGGTGGGTTGGAAGGAATGAAATTTCCAGCACAAACTGTTTTGGAGGTGCGTTATTCATGGTTGACCAAGCAAAAACCTAATGAAGCTTTTGTGATTCAGGCTCAGGAATTGGGGCAAGGGTTTCAATATGCAGTTAGAATGAAATCTGGAAATAATGTGATTTTTCAGGCGGCGACGGTAGAAGAGTTAATTAAAAAATTATCTGAAGAAAAAATTGCAATCAGTTCGGTGGGTGGTGAAATGATCAAAAATCAGGAGGTGGAGAAATGGTTAAAAACCGCTGAAGGTGGGCCTTATAGTTTGTCTGAAGGAGTGAAAGTTTATGGAATGCGTGGAAATACTTTGGAATTGGCTTGGGGTGATGGGAAAATTCCTTATCAATTTGATATGCCTGGGGAAATGGCTAAGGCTAAGGAAATGGGGTTGGTGTATGCAAACAAAGAAAAGGCAGTTAAACCTTATGAAGGGGCTAAGCTGGAAGAACAGACTTTCTCTGGTGGATTGAAGGTGGAGGGGAAAACTGGGCCGGATTTGAGTGAAGCTATGAAAAAAGAAGTTGATTTAACTGCTAAGAAAATTGTTGATCCGACCAAGCGCCAGCAATTTGTCGATTTTATGAATAATGTATCGGATAAGAATAGCGATGATAAATGGATAAAACACGTAATAATTAAAAGCTTAAGTGTAATGGCGGGTGAGTTAATAAAAATATCCGAATTACCTCCTGTGGATAATCTAAAAGCCAATGATGACGCAATTACCAAATACATTAGAATTATCAATTCCAATAAAGAGAAAAAAGATGTTCCACCAACTTTAATGGCAAAATTAGACAAACCTGTGCAAGAGGCTTTAAGTAAATTGCCTAGATCGAAGAAATTGGTTGAGAACTTATTGATGGCTGTAGAAAGAGGAGATTTAGGTAATGATGCTAAGGCTAAGAAGAAACTTACTGAAGATTATCAAAAATTCTTAAATGCTGAATTAATCAGTATTATTTCTCAAACTGAGCAGGTTGAACCAAAATTAAAAGATCAGAAAATGTTGGAGGAAATTTCTAAATTGAAAGATGTAGGGATGTATATGAAAGAATGGCATGCTAGTTATTTAGCTTTCAATAAGAAGGAAGAGCAATCTAAAAAGGCTTATGAAAGCAAAGATAAGGTGGAGGTTGGTAAATCACATCGTGGGAAGTTGGCGGATTTGATTAAAGAAGATTTGGGGGCGGCGGATGATTTGCGTTATATGGCGGTGCAATTATTGAGTGGTTTGCCGGTGCCGGAAAAAACTTCGGCTTTGAAATATGAACCGGAAATTTCCAATGTTGTTGATAATAATTTGAAAAATCATAGTTCTTTGTATTTGAATATAGCTGTGGGTGGGCGCGATTATACTTTGGGCTTGATTAGAAAAATGGATGGCAAAGTTACTCATACTTTGGCTGATGGTAAGAATAATCCGGCAAAATTTGGCAGTGGGGGAGGTAGAGCTATTGAATTTGGGGCTGAGAGTAAGCCGGTAACAATCGAAGAAATGGATAAAACTAAGGGCGATATGGTTTTGGTGATGGTGAGTAGGTTGGAGGCGATTAAGAAAAATAGTGGGTTATTGCCGAATTGAGCCAAAAATTGACTAGAACGGGCATTTTCTTTAGACTCGAGCAGATTTATTTGCTCTTGTCTTAATTATGTCTGGAAAATTCTATATTTGTACATCAATTGCTTATGTGAACTCTAAACCGCATGTTGGCTATGCGATGGAGCTGCTGCAGGCTGACTTTATGGCCAGAGCGGCCAGACTGCAGGGTAAGGAGACATTCTTTTTAACCGGGACGGATGAGCATGGTTTGAAAATTGCTCAGGCGGCGGCCGTTGAGGAGTTGGAACCGCAGGCTTTTGTTGATAAATATGCAGCTTTTTTCCAGGAATTGGGGCAGAAATTAGGTTTGAGCAATGATGGGTTTATTCGTACGACTGATGCTAGACATGAAGAATTTGCTAAGCAGATGTGGAAGAAATTGGCTGATGCTGGGGATTTGTACAAGGATAAATATAGTGGCTGGTATTGTGTTGGTTGTGAAAAGTTTATTTTGGAAAAGGAATTGGTGGAAGGAAATTGCGCTATTCATTTGAAGCCGCCGGTAAAAGTGGAAGAAGAAAATTATTTTTTCCGACTTTCTAAATATGCCGATAAAATTCGCGAGTTAATTTCTACAGATAAATTATTAATTGTGCCGGAGGGGCGTAAGCATGAAATTTTAAGTTTTTTGGAGGATGATTTGCGTGATGTGAGTTTTTCGCGGCCGAAGGACTCGGTGAAATGGGGAATTCCGGTGCCAGGTGATGAAGAGCAATTAATGTATGTGTGGTGCGATGCACTTTCTAATTATATTTCCGGTATTGATGCTGAAAAATTTTGGCCGGCGGATGTGCAGGTAATTGGGAAAGATATTATTAGATTTCATGCGGTTTATTGGATTGGAATGTTGCTTTCTGCTGGATACGAAATTCCTAAAACTTTGTTTGTACATGGATTTATTACTTCTGAAGGTGTGAAAATGAGCAAGAGTTTGGGGAATGTGAAAGACCCTTTGGAATATATTGAGAAATATGGACGGGATAGTTTGCGGTATTTTTTATTGCGCGAAATTCCAACTTTGGGGGATGGGGATTTTTCTCAGGAGAGATTTGAAATAGTTTATAAAGATGAATTGGCTAATACCTTTGGGAATTTGGTGAGTAGAGTTTTGGCTATGAATAAAAAATATTTTGCGGGGGCGGTGCCGGAGCGTGGTGAGGATGAAGGGTTGGAGTTGAAGTTTGAAGAAGGATGGCAAAAGTATTTAGATTTTTTGGCCATTTATGATTTGAAAAAAGCGATTGAAGTGGTGGTGGAACTGGGCTTTGTGGCTAATAAATATGTGGAAGATTCCAAACCATGGGAATTGGCGAAAAATAATCCGGAGAAATTATCCGGCGTAATGTTTAATTTGTTGGAAATGATTCGGCAAATTGCTTTGATGCTTTTACCAATAATTCCGGATTCAGCGGAGAAAATTTTACAAGTTTATAAAATTGATTCTGCTAAAGCGGAATGGAAGAGTTTACAAAAATGGGGGCAATTGGAAAAAGGGTTGGGGTTGGGAGAAGTGGCGATTTTGTTTCCGAGACTTGAGGCCTAGACAATTTTATTGTCCAGCGTCAGAAGTTCCTTCATTGGTTTGTCCACCAGGCTGCTGAGATTGTTCCGTTGTAGTGCTACCATTCTCAGTTTGACTTGGGTTGCTATTGAAAACCAAGCTGATGATGGCGCTGATAATCATCCAAGAGAAAATAATGATAACTAGCCCAACAACTGCCCATTTGAGTGTTTCTTTGGCTTTTTCAACCATACCTGCATCTCCACTGGAAACTACAGACATCAGTCCCGCTATGGCGATAATAATGATGGCAACCGGCGCAGCTAGATAAATCAAACTTCCGGCAATTAATTGTAGGAAATAATTACCATAGTCAGCCTCATTTCCTCCCTCAATAATTACATCAGGAGAATTGGCAGGTTTGAGACTGGAATCCAATTTTACTTGAGCAATTTGATAACTCTCCCCTGTGAAGCTAGCTAAGGCTAGGGTAGGTAAGCTGAAATTTAATAGGAACAAAATTGTTAGTAAGAGTTTTTTCATGGTTGATTATTAACTTCCTGCATCAGTAGAACCTGAACTGCTTCCACCTGGACTTTGAGTATTAGAGCCAGAATCTGTAGTCCCAGTAGTAGTTGTTCCGGAAGGGTCATTACTAGCTGTGCCTGGAGTGAAAAATTGTAATTCAGATACACCGATAACCAAGGCATAAGAAACGGCAACCACTACGAGTCCGGCAATGGAATAAATAATAACTTTTTTGCCGCGGTCCAAAGTGTCCTGATTACCATTGGAAACTACCATCATTACGCCACCAGCAGTGAAAGAAACCAGAGCCACGGCGCCGGTAATATTCAGCATGATTTTGATAATTTCAGCTAAGGCGACGTTCCAAGGTTTGTCAGGTAATGCTGCTACTGCACCGATTTTCGTACCAGTGTTTCCATTTGGCTGATTGGTGTAATTGAATTTTCTAAATAAATCTTTAGGATCGAAGGTTTGTTCAGTAGGAGGGGTTTCAGTATTTTCTTGAGCTAAGGCAAAAGGCATAGAAAAACCTAATATTAAATTGGCCAGAATAGCGATGAATCCAATTTTGAAGGCTAATTTTTGCATTAGATTCGAATTGAAGAAATAATTGCGACAATGGCGAAGGAAAGTCCGGCGATAACTACTCCAGCTAAAGCCCAAATTAAACCTTCTTTGGCTTTGGCGAATTGTTCGGGATTCCCACCAGAAGCGATCATTCTGATACCATTAAAGACTACGAAGACTAGGGCTAAACCACCGGTAATAGAAATGATGGTGGCGGCGATACTTGGTAAAAATTGATTAATTAAAAAATTGTCCTGGCTGCCTTCTCCTGTTTGATGAGGTAATTTGATTTCTTGATTTTGAGCAGGAATAATTGGTGGACGGGTGATGGTGGATTGAGCAAAAGTGGGAATTTGAAACATAGTTAAAAGCGCGATATTTAATCCAAGAAAAGCCAGAATGTGCGAGAGTTTTTTAAGCATTTTTTAACCTAAAGTGAAGAAATTCGGATTGATAGTGTAGAGAATTAAAGCTGATAAGAATAATACAACTAAACCAACCAATGATCTGGTGATCATTTCTTTGGCTTTACTAACCGCTTCGGAATTTCCACCGGCGGAAGTCCACATAACTCCGGCTACGATGATGATAAATACGGCAATCAAACCACCAATAAAAGAAACATAGCGATAAATTTGTCCTACATAACTATAAAGTAAGCCTGTTCCAACCGGAGCTACATACACTTGAACGATTTCGCAGGTAACGGTATCGGAAGGGGTACAGTCGCTGACTGTTGTATATTGGGAATAGCAACTTTGTATTTGTTGTCCTGATGCTGCTGGATTGTAGTTGCCGGTAGAACATTCAATTTTTCTAGCGCAATTGGCGGAAAATTTTCCATCGCCAGCGCCCAAAGGTTCTTCAGCAATTACTACTACATAATCTTTGAAACTTTCTACAGCTGCCGCATCACGAGCGGCTTGTTGTCTTTTGGCATATTCAGCATTTCGTTTGTTTATTTCCTCAGTTCTTGCTGGTTCTGCTTCCGGCAATCCGGCAAAGCTTTCTGGAACTACTGTAGCATTTTGATAGCTGGCATATTTACAAATATCATCAGCGCTTTGGGCTGAAGCTATAGGAAAACTTCCCAGTAAAAGCAGGGCAAGAAGTGAGAGATTGGCTAATTTTAAGATAAATTTTTTCATAATTTTTAAACGCCAAAAAGAATTCCCTGTACGAAGGCGACGATAAAGTAAGAAGATAAAGTTAAAACCAAACCGATAATAGCTATTTTGATAATATCTTTTCCTTTATTTAAATTAGTTTCATTACCAGCTGAACTGAGAATCATAAAACCGCCGATTACAATTAATAGAAAACTAACGGAACCGGAAATTAAAACTATAAAATTGATAATTTGAATAATGAAGGCTGCTAGCGGATTTCCGCCATTTGCTGCGGCGTCCAAATAGGATTGTTCCTGGCCTTTGGTGGAGAGAGTATTTACATCAAAAGTAAAATCTCTGGGAGCGGTAGATTGCGCAGAAGCAAAATTTATTAAGGAAAAAATTCCTAAAAAAGTTGCCAAGAAAATCTTGGAAATTTTAGTCAGAGAATTAATTGTAATTTTTTTTCCAAACATTTAGGAAAGATTAGAACTGGTATCAATTTCTTCCGGGATATTTTCCAAAGCGGTTTTTTCATCGATAATCCCAGCTTCCAACAAATCAGTAATTGATTTTTTCATAGTCTGCATGCCTTCTTTTTGACCTGTTTCAATGGCGGAACTGAGTTGATGAGTTTTGTTTTTACGAATCATGTTGGCAACGGAAGTGTTGTTGATCATGATTTCTAAACCGGCCACACGACTATTTCCATCACGGGTTTTCATCAAACTTTGCCAGATAACTGCCTTTAAACTTTCCGCCAACTGCATACGAATTTGATTTTGTTGATTGGTTGGGAAGGCATCGATAATACGATCTACTGATTTTGAAGCACCGTTAGTATGTAAAGTTGCAAATACCAAATGTCCTGTTTCCGCAGCGGTAATAGCTAAGGAAATAGTTTCAAGATCACGCATTTCACCTACTAAAATTACATCCGGATCTTCACGTAATGCTGAACGTAAAGCTTTTTGGAAACTTAAAGTATGTGTTCCAACTTCTCTTTGTTCGATAATTGACTTGCGATTGTCGTGAATGAACTCGATTGGATCTTCTACTGTAATAATATGTTTGGCGCTTTCCAGGTTGATCTGGTGAACCATGGAGGCCATGGTGGTTGATTTACCTGAACCGGTTGAACCAGTTACAAGAACTAAACCTTGTTGGGATTTACAAATTTGTTTTAATTGCTCAGGAAGCCCGAGTTCATCCAAACTCAAGGCATTTTCCGGAATTAAACGGAAAGTAGCACCAATACCTTTTCTTTGTACGAAAATATTAACTCTGAAACGGGAAACTCCTGGAACATCCAAAGAAAAATCCAAATCCAAAGATTTTACGAATTCGGCTTTTTGTTTTTCATTTAAAATATCCAAAATATAATCCTCAGCCATCTTTTTAGAGAAAGCGGGATGTTCTTCAATAGCGATCAAATCACCATTGATACGCAAGATAGGCTTGGTTCCTGTGGTGACGTAAATATCGGAAGCCTTGTATTGAACGGCTGTGCGGAAAATTTTGTCGAGTAAAGCCATAATTTTATTTTTTAATTTTGATTTTAATTTGAGAGTGAGATCGGGCGATTTATTTTTGATCGCAATTTTTTAATCTGACTCGTTGACCAATTATTCTAATTCTTCGCCATCTTCTACTTTAGGAAGAACATTTTCGATGGCTGCCCATTCTGTTTCTTCCATTTCTGGAACAATGATGGTTACGCGATCACCGATATCGGCTTTGAAGTAGGTAACTGAGGCAAGTAGAACTTTAAAAGATTTTCCGCCGGCTAAAACTCTG
>JBOFLO010000056.1:0-22295 GCA_051657905.1 Candidatus Altimarinota bacterium
TCGCTGGTGGAAAGCACAACTTGAGCAAGTTGCGCCAAATCATAAGGCAAATTCAAATTCACCAAGGCAAAACGTAGCGGCTCAACCCTACAAAGTTTTTCCCATTTTTCCCAAAGCTCCAGCTCCGGATATTCCAAAAATGGATTTTTCTCCACTTTTAATTCCTCAATTTGCTCTAACCACTGATCTTTTAAGCTCATATCTTCTACGATTATTTAACTATTCCTTTATTGCAGTATAACCAAAAATTAATTATTATCAGCAAAACACATCACTAAATCCCATGGAAAATTTTCCCAACCTACTCAAAACCGCTATTTTAGTGATTTTTATTTATTTGGCTTATGTCTTGATTCAGCCATTTATCGGCATTATCATGGTTAGTGTGATTTTTGCTATCAGCTTTTTTCCTTTATTTAAATTATTCAATAAAAAAATCAGTAGAGGCTTATCGGCCTTTTTAACAGTTTTCTTCAGCACCACTTTAATTATTTTGCCTTTAATCAGTTTGATTCCACTGCTGATTAGAGAAGCCGTACTTTTCAGCGAACATTTTGATGTAAACGGCACTTTGCAATTTGTACAAAGTATTAAAGAAATTAACCTATTCGGTTATGTGATTGATTTGAACTTTGACCCGCAGGCGATTATTGACGCATCCAGTACGGTCGGTACATATATCGCTGCTAAAAGTGTGGATATTTTGGCTATGGTTTCCAATTCCATCGGTAATTTCTTAATTTTTATCATTCTTTATTACTATTTTCTCAAGGATGGAAAAACTCTTTTCCAAAGTATCAAAACTTCTCTTCCTTATCATAAAAAAGAACAAGCAATTTTGATCGATTCTTTCAAAAAAACCGCTGAAGTTGTCTTTATCGGCAATTTCCTCACTGCCGCCATTTCCGGTGTTATGGCCTTCCTGGGCGCCTCCATCTTCGGCCTACCCAGCCCCATCATCTGGGCTTTGCTCGCCACCATCCTCTCCTTCATCCCCACCGCCGGCGCCCTCCTCCTCTACTTATTCGGCACCCTCATTCTCTTCTTCTCTACCGGCTGGCTCGCCGCCCTCGGCCTTGCCATCTACTTCATCATTATGGAAATAATCCTCCGCGAAAATTTCATCAAACCAAAATTATTGGACGACAAATTAAGTTTGCACCCGGTATTTATTTTCTTCGCCCTAATCGGCGGAGTCACCGCTTTCGGCTCCCTCGGCTTATTCTACGGCCCAATCATCCTGACTTTCTTAGCCAGTTTATACCAGTTCCATACCAAAACTGATCATCTGAAACCATAATGCCAAATGGAATTAAACAACGCCTTCATGAAATAGATTTACTGAGAGGCGCAGCCGTAATTCTAATGATTATTTTTCATTTCCTTTTCGATTTGAATTTTTTCCGCCTGGCAAATTTTAATCTGGAGAATTTACCTTGGAGTTTAATAGCCAAAATCGCCCAAATAATTTTTATTGTCTGCGCCGGTATCACTTTCACCTTTTCAGCTCAACGTTCAGGATTAAGCACCACCAAATTTTTCCAAAATAAATTAAAATATTTATTTACCTTGTCCATTCTCGCAGCCTCAATCACTCTAGTAACTTGGCTGCTTTTCGGCGAACAATACGTAAAATTCGGCATTCTACATTTCTACGTCCTGGCCACAATATTAACAATTCCTCTGCGTCGCCTAAATATCTGGAATGGCCTCCTCGGTTTTCTAATCATTCTAGCCACCTTTTTCCTGCCAAAATTTGACGCCCCTTGGTGGACTTATCCAACCGGCCTCAGCAATCAAACTATAATCGCTTTTGATTATTTCCCCCTCTTTCCTTGGTATGGAGTATTTTTATTAGGAGCAGCCTTCGGGAGTTTTCTCATCAATCGCAATATTTTCCAAAATTATCAGCCAATTCTAAAAAACCAATTCATCGAAAAAATCGGCCGACACAGTTTACTGATTTATCTTATCAATCAACCAATCCTCGCCGGCTTAATTTGGATTTATGCCACACTAATTATTTACTAATCAATATTTCTGTTTCTGCCAAAACCTCATCAATATCCAATCTGCAAGCCTCCAAAATCCCTAGTAAATTTCTAAAATCATGAAAAAGTACCAAATAATCATTACCAAATTTTCCTGAAAGATCTTTTAACGTATCTATTTCTTCTTTACTCATCAGGCCTAAAATTACCACGCTTATTCTTTTTCCTTCATCAATTCTATCAAACACACTTTTGCCAAACTCAGGTAGGCTATCTCGAAATTCTAGTATCTTCTTATCATCGCATTCATCGGCAATAGCAATCATATTTAAATAACTCGTCGATCTTATTCTAGGTTCTTTTTTTTCCATTTTTTTTTATTTATTTTTTTCCGTGGCAATTTACCACAAATTCTTTATTATTGGCACATGTCAATTTTGCTGCAAATCAACAATCTGGAAATGGCTTACGGAACACAAGTAATTCTTGATGGCGCCAATTTAACTATTTCTGAGAATCAAAAAGTAGCTGTAGTCGGCCGCAATGGAGCCGGGAAATCCACGCTTTTCCGCCTAATCGTCGGCGAAGAAGACCCAACCGGCGGCGAAATCCTCGTCCTCCCTGGCACCCGTATTGGCTATTTAACACAGCACAGCCCTTTCCTCCCGGATGAAACCATCATGGAGTTTTTACAACGCGAATCCGGCGAAGAAAGCTGGGTCTGCGCTAAAATCGCCGCCCAATTCCAAATCAAAACAGATTTATTCGATCGCAAAGTCACCTCCCTAGCCGGCGGTTATCAAATGCGCGTCAAATTAATCGCCATGCTGGCCAAAGAACCAAATCTACTTTTACTGGATGAACCAACCAATTATCTAGATCTCTCCACGCTTTTATTATTGGAAAATTTCCTGCGCAAATACAAAGGCGCCTTCCTCTTAATTTCCCACGATCGAGAATTCATCAAAAAAACCTGCAATCAAACTCTGGAAATTGATCAGGGCAAAACCTATTTATTCCCACAATCACTGGAAGAATATTTGGCCTACAAAGCTGAAAAAATCGTCAGCACTGAAAAATATAATAAAAAAGTAAATCAACAAAAAGAACATTTACAAAGTTTCGTCGATCGTTTTGGAGCGAAGGCCAGTAAGGCAGCTCAGGCAAAATCCAAGATGAAACAAATTGAAAAACTTAAAACAATTGAAATTGTCAGCGCCCTCAGCACCAGCAAAATTCGTATTCCCAAAGTTGAAGATAAAAAGGGAATGGCTCTGGGCGTGGAAGATTTATCTATAGGCTATGTGGAAAAAGTCGTCGCCAGCAAAATCAATTTCGATATAACTCGCGGCGAAAGAATCGCTGTAGTAGGGGACAATGGTCAGGGTAAAACCACTTTTTTAAAAACCATCGCCGGAGAACTTGAAGCACTCAAAGGAAAATTTAACTGGGGAGCAAATATCCGTTTCAGTTATTACGCTCAACACACTCCAGCCACTTTAAACTCCTCCTCTCTGGTCAAAGAATATCTCCTCGCCTCCGCCCCTAAAGACATTAATCACAAGGACATTTACGAAATGGCCGGGAATTTCCTCTTCAAAGATTCCGCCCTCGACAAAGAAATCTCCGTTTTAAGTGGTGGCGAAAAAGCTCGCCTCTGTTTAGCCAGCATCCTCCTCCAAAAAAATCATGTACTACTTCTAGATGAACCAACCAATCACTTAGATTTCGAAACCGTCGAAGCCCTAGCTCAAGCCCTCAGCGAATCCAACATTACAGTAATTTTCGTCAGCCATAATCGCACTTTCGTAGAAACTTTAGCTAATGGCATTGTCGAAGTAAAAAACGGCCAAGCCGCCCGCTATCATCATAATTACGAAGATTATGTTTATCATATTCAAACAGCCATCGAGCAAGATTTAGCCGAACAATCAGGCAAAAAATCTTCACCATCCTCAACCACCACCACCCTAGATCAAACTCCAAATGACCCCGAAGAAACTCGTTTGAAATTAAAAAAACTGAAAAATAAAATTTACAAAATCGATACCACCATCAAAAAATTAGCCGAAGAAAAAGACACTTTACTAGCTTGGTTTGAAGCCCACCCCACTCAGTACTCCGAAGAAAAAAGCTTACGCATGGGAGAAATCATCAATCAAATGGAAGCCGCCGAAGGCGAATGGCTGGAAGCTCAATTACAAATGGAAGGATTAAAATAATTCCTTTCCCAATAGCTTAAATAATCCAGTCATAGTAAAATCATTGCGAATTATCTAAAATAAAAAACCATGAGTTATCACAGAAAACACGAAATCGCTCCAGCTGATCGCAAAGAAGAAAAGAAATTATTGACCAGAGAAAGCATCGAAAAAGGCCCTCACACTTCAGCATCCGAAAAAAATCGCTTAATGGGAACTAAGAAAAAGAAAACTAAGAAATAATTTCTTAGCTTCTTTGTCCAGTTTAATTTCTTCACATTTAGGCTCAAGACTGTCAGATTATTTCGGATAATTTTTAAATTTGAGCAAATATGGGAAATTCTTTTGACAGCCTGAATCAATCTGAGGCGGGCAATTTTTCTGAAAGCAATAATCGTTCACATTTTACTGAAAGCCCATCAGATGCCACCCCAGCTCTTAAAATTTCCGAAGAAACCAAAGAAAAGCTACTCAATGGGGGATACACCGTTGAAAATATTAAACCTTCTGTAGAACAAATTACCCTCACTCCAGAGCTTGTTAAAGCTTTTGAAAACCTCCGTCACGGCTATCCGGATTTACCTATGGAACAACAAACTCAGGGGCATGAATTCCGTGAAAGTTCTGAACTAATTGTTAATGAAATCGCCAAAAAAACTCTAGAAAATCTCGACCCATCAAAAGTAGTAGTTCTAATGCCTTGGCGCGCCGGCCTCGCCTTCGCCAATGCCTATAAAAAGCTAGGAGTAAATCGTTTCTACCATCTCAGCTCGGCCCGCGACCATCACACTTTACAAACCATCGTAAATTTTCAGCAGGGCGAAGTTAGCGCAGAAGACACCGTAATCATCGCCGACCCTATGCTCGCCACCGGAAACACCACTTTCGACGCCATCGAAAGAGTTAAAAGCCAAAACGTTCTCCCTGAAAATATTATTATCAATGCCTTAGTCGCCGCTCCCGTCGGAGTTTCTAAAGCTAAAATCACTCCAGAAACGAAAGTGATTGTCGGCATGCTCGACGAAAAACTCGATCATCGTGGATACATTGTTCCCGGTTTAGGAGATTTTGGAGATAAATATTTTCATCAATTTTCCACTTATCAATTGCATACTTTGGCTGCCAATCTAGGCCTAGATGATCAAGTTCGCAAACAATTATTCATGAGATTCGGTCTCCCTCAATAATCATTGATAAACACTTAATCTAAAGTCCACCGTTATCTGCGGAATTTTTGCTATCTCTAATTTTTCTTCTTTAATTTTCCAATTCAGCGGACTCATCTTAATCAGTAATTCCAAGTCCTCTTCAGAAATATCCAAAGTCTTAACCAGATTATGGCTCTCCTTTAAAACCAAGCTAGGAAATTCCAACTCAACTTTCTCTTTCTGCGGAATCCCCACTTGCTCATATAGCTCTTTCAAATGCCCCGGATTGGGCCGCACTAAAATAAAATTCCCTTTCTCCGCTAACACTCGCTCTATTTCCTCATTTTTAAATGGCGAAAATATCGATAAAACCAAATCAAAATATTTATCCTGAAAATCCAATTCAAAAGAATTACTCACAGCAAAATTATATTCCGGCAGCCTCTTCGCACAGAATTTAATTGCCTCTTTGGAAATATCCGCTCCATGAACCTCTCCACATTTAATCCTCCCAGCAATTTGCTCCAAATAATATCCAGACCCACACCCCACCTCCAAAAACCTCCCCACATCGCCGCTCTTAAAAATCTCCATCCCCAACAAAAATTCCACCAAAAAATCAAAGTATTTCTTCCGTAAAAAATTATCCCTAGCCACAATCATCTCCTTACCATCCCCTGAATTCAAACTTCTTTTCTTATTCGCCAAAATCAAATTCACATACCCTTCTTTCGCCACATCAAAACAATGTCCATTAGCACATTTCCAACTTTTCTCAATTATTTCCAAACCCAACCCGCAATTCGGACATTTATAAGCCTGATGATTTTGCATAATTATTCCAGAATTTTACTAATCATATAAAACATCTCTCCACGGCTTACCTGATGATCCGCTCTTTGATAGGGAAGTATATCCATTTGCTGCAAAGTATTCCAATAAGGCGCGTACCAGCTAGCTCCCTCACCATATTCAATCGGCAATTCAAAAGCCGTCACCAACATTTTAGTAACTTCCGCTCCATTAGCATAACCAGCCGGACGCACCGTAGTAAGCCCAGCCCCCGCCCCATCCCCAGTCAAAATTCCTTTCTCTCTGGCAATCTGTAAATAAGGTGAATACCAAGCCTGCAAATCCACATCCGAATAAACCCCGGCCGCCAATCTAGCCTCGGCAATTGTTTCATCATCAGCATTCGCCTCTACCAATATTTTCGCCAACTCCGCCCTATTAACCGGACTATCAGCCATTATTTTCCCCTCCGGATTTCCGCTAATTATCCCCTTAACCTTCAAATCCGCAATTTGCGCATAATATTTATGTTGAGGATTTAAATCCATAAACACGCTATTTGAATAAGTTTCCTCCTTGCCACCAGTCATATCCACATCTTTCAAAAAAGACTCAAACAAAAACCCCGTCCCCACCGATGTCTTCACTAAATAAAATTCCCCATACCGATCAACTTCCAAAAGCTCCACCCTCTCGCCAGCCGGCACCGTCCCAACCACATTCCCACTCGGACAATCCGCTCGCAAAAACACCCCGGAAGTAATGGTAGCCTGCCCACTAATTTTATCGCGAACCGTACAATCTCCCGCCAACACAGTCGCCGGCAAACATAAAGCCAACGCAGCCAGTAAAAAGAAAATTTGATTTTTCATATTTTAGTTTTTAATTACTTTTTCCAATATAACAACAAATCTCCATAACCACAAATTCGCTTATTAATCACCTCAACATGCCTAATTTAATAATATATTCTATCAATATTGACATATCTTGAAAACTAGTTAGAATTAGCTTTTAACTCAATATCATAAATTTATCATATTTATGCTAAGACAGAAGTCTGAAAATCTCTCCAATCTGAGTGAATATCAGCAAAAACAAATCAAAACTGCCAAATACTGGCTTCATGATAATGCTGCTGTTATTGGAAATATCGCTATTCTAGCTGCCTTAAATACAGAAGAAAAAGAGCTTTCCATCAATGAAATCGCCCAAATTGCCGAATTAACCAGCATCTGTGAGAAAACTGCCACCTCAGTTCAACAGGCTTTAAACTTCAGCAGAAGTAACCCGGACAGTAACGAACTTTTCATATATTTAACAACTTTCCGCGAACAAATCCGTCAGGATATTGCCAGCATTATGGCCATGGTAAAAACCTCCGATATTTTTGATCAGGAAATCAAAGAGCATGTTCAGGCGCTCAAATATAATGAAAATGATTTACACACTGAAGCACTCCACTCATTCGAAATTTCCGAAATAATCTCTCGCCTCAGCCAAGAATACGCTAAAGGCTTAATTGTAACTTTGAATTACGACAATCAACCGATTCATGCAGATAAAGCCCACTTAATTAGAATTTTCATCAATATTTTCAGCAATGCCCGCAAATACACCCCAGCCGGCACAACTTTAAATATTGAAATCAAAAAACAAAATCAAGAAACTCTAATAAGTATTACCGACAACGGCCCCGGCTTTTCCGGAAATCCCCAAAAACTCCTAGCTTTACACTCCCAAGACAAATCCGAACACGCCAGCCAGGGCCATGGAATCGGCCTATCTTATTGTCATGACGCAATCCAAGACCACGGTGGCAGATTACAATTATTCAACCGAGCCGACCTCCCAGGCGAAACAAAATCCGGCGCAGTTTTCCTAATCACCCTCCCGGATCCCTCACCACGCCAAAGCCAAGTAACCTACAAAAAATCCCAACCGGAAATCAAAATTGCCTAATTAAATTTCTCAATCAAAAAAGTTTTATGTTATTTTTAGATAAATAAATTTAAAAATATCATGACTGATTTAATTGAAAAATTACAGGCTGCCCAAAGCCATGCCCTAGCCAACCGACCAAAAGTCGGAGGTTTCCCATATTTGGCCGAATGCTTAAGACAAGCCGGCGTCCAACATAATTACTGGGAACTTCCTAGTTGTCAGAGCATTTATGTGATGAACGATGGCTCTGTAGTTAACCAAGGAACGCCATTGATAACAGGAATGGCAGATGTCCCAGTCTTTAATGAAGAAGCCTTAATAACAGCCTTAAGAACTAACCAAGCAGGGGACAGCACTTTCCCAGAATTTCTCCAGTCAGCCTGGCAATCCGGCATTATCAAATATCATGTAGATTTTTCCAAACACCTCGTAACTTATTATGGAGCTAATAGTCAAAGTTATAAGGAGTTTTATCCCGAAGTAGAAGTTAAAATGCCTGAAACTTCGCTCTAGCTAATTAGAAAATAAGTCTAAGCCTCATGGTTTTGATCAAGTCTTACAGAATTCCTTTCAAAAATAGTATCTTCAATTTGCTGATCTATTTTTCTGACAATCTCAGCCATTTTATCCATAATCGTCCCAAATTTCTTCAGATATAATTTTTCAAAATGATTTTCAAAACTCTGTTCAGTAGTTTTACCCCATTTTTCCACCAAAATCAGCAATTCTTGATAGCTTTCAGAGTCCACATCCTCGCTTCTCATCATTCCAATATATAAATTGTCCAGCATAGTTGCTCTTTCCTTTAATGAAGCTCGCCCCAATTGTTCATCCAGCTGTTGAATACCATGGGTGGATTTTTCAGCTGCAGCCTTTATTCCTTTATATTTATTCATAAATTCAATTATATTAAGCGCACATTTAAACATGCTTAAATAGGCTTGTCAATAAACGCTCTTTTGCTCAAGCCAATAATGAAAATTGCTTAATAAAATTTCCCTATTTATTAAACAAAACATCCAAATCAACCTCCAAATTTTCCAACCCCTTTTTCACAGTGCCTTTCGCATCCTCCACCGACTTATTATAAATATCCTTCCCCACAGCCTCCAAAAAGAAATCCAAAATCTCCTCCGCCGCCAAAACCCCAATCTCCTCATCCCTCTCAGCATTAAAATAATCAACAATTTCTCTAATTATCTTTGCTTTTCTTTCCTCTGGGATTGCCCAATTGCTTTTTATGGTTTTCATATATCTTGAAACTTAATTTTACTATTTTAGTATGCCCTTTCTAGCTAAAAAAGTCAGTTTTTCTCCATCCAACTCCTCAATATCATACCACCTCGCCTCCACCACATCATGCCCCGCCTTATTAACAATTTCCCCTTCAATCTCCACATCAAAAACAATCCCCACATGCTGCAAATTAACCATAATCTCACCCTCCCCATAACTAACCGAATTCTGCAAAACCTTCCGCAATTTAAAACTCCTCACCCCCACCCCAAGCTCCTCCAGAATCTCCCGCTCCAAACATTCCTCCACACTCTCCCCAAACTCAATTTTCCCACCAGGCAAATCCAACATCCCGGTATAAGGCCCTCGTCCTTTTAAGATTAAAGCAATTTCTGCTCCTTTCCTCACCACTCCATAGACACCAACATGCACTCTATTTTGTGACATTTCCATTTGGTTTAGTTGATTTAGGTTTGCAATCTATTAATATAAAAAGAACTGACTGATCAAATATATACTTAATTATTAATATGAAACAATTGCATGAAAGTACAGAGGGAGAGGATATAATCGAATACTATCTAGAAGACCAAGGAATTAAATTCCAAAGAGAAGTTGAAATTAATGGACTCTCAAATGACACAAAATCTTATCGCAAAGCTGATTTCTACTTACCAAAATATAAAATTTATGTCGAATTCCTTGGCTTATGGAACAATCCGGAAAGAAAGCAGGAATACATAGAAAAGATAAAAACCTACGAATTTAATAAAGTTCCTTGTATTTACATTTACCCAGAAAATCTTGGAATTCTAGGTGAAATCTTTTATATGAGAATGCATCAGCAATTTAAAAAATACCCAACCTTATCTCCTCAATCAGCTCTATTTACATTATGGAAATTCAATAAAATCTTCTGGTTATCAATAACTGTGTGTGCTGGGCTCTTTTTGGGTCTTGTTTTAATTGAAAACACTTTTAATGGAACACTACATGTCAGTAATAATTCAATTATTTTTCCAATCATCGTCCTAGCAATTTCGCTTTTATACGCCCTAAAATTACTTTTATTCAAAAAGAAAAAGCTATATTAATCATATAACTTTATTCTTTATAAATTTCTACATGGAGCGGGTGAGGGGAATCGAACCCCTATCTCCAGCTTGGAAGGCTAGCATAATAAGCCGCTATACTACACCCGCTAATTGTATTGGAACGCAGATATTTCTTTTCTGCCCGCCAATATTACTTAAAATCCCTCTCAAATTCAACTGATTTTTCAGCCAAAACATTGCGATGGCCCGCAACCGCCACCCAATGCCCTTATTTCAACCCCTTCCGCTTCTTCAAAAGGAAAGAATGATGAATCTGGCTATGTGGATCACGTGAAGATTTACTGTCTTTGAAGTCCAAAGGAATAGTTTTGTCCGTCAAATTGCTGATTTCATAAGTTGTCCACAAATCCGGCGACATTTTGAAATCCAGACAATTATTGGAAAAGAAAATATATCCTCCCGGCACCAGCAGTTCCGCCGCTGCTTTCAACAACTTATTATGATCTCTCAAAACGCTGAAATTACTTTCTTTATTACGTGAAAAGGTTGGGGGATCAATCACCAAAATATCAAATTTCAACCCCTTCTTCCCCGCATAAGTAATAAACTCAAAACTCTCCATATTAATCACCCAGTGATTATCCTTAGGCAAACCATTCAATTCCAGATTGCGTCTAGCCCACTCACAGTACTTACGCGATAAATCAACCGTATAAGTCTTCAATGCCCCACCCAAGCCCGCATAAACCGAAAATGACCCGGTATAAGCAAAAAGATTCCCCACCACCAACCCTTTCGCCATTTTCCCAATCAATTTCCGCGCCTCCCGATGATCCAAAAATAATCCCGTATCCAAATAATCCTGCAAATTGATCAAAAATTTCCCGCCATTTTCTTCCAACACAAATTCATGGCTAATTACTTCCTCCTCCGAAGCCTTTTCCCCAGACTTAATCGCCTGATCTCCCTCCAACATCCCTTTCACCGCCACATATCTCATTTTATAATGAAACTCATCACAACCAGATAATTCCTGCACCAAAGCCTCAAAAGCCTGCTTCGCCTCACTCAATTCCTTCCAGCCATTTTCGCTGTAAATCTGCACCACCGCTTTATTTAAATATTTATCTATAGAAATCGGCAATTTCAATTCATCACGCCCCGCCAATCGGTAAGCCTGCAAATCCCCCACATAGGCGCGACGTTTTTCAATCGCTTTCTGTAAAGATTGTTTCAAACGCATCAAATCCCAAGGTTGAGGCGGTCGAGGTTTTTTGCTGAAAAATCCACCTTTACCAAAAAATTTTGGTTTACCACGAAACCCACCAGCAGGTTTTCCAAACGGTCCGCTAGGTTTATCTTTAAATCCACCATCCGAATTTCCCGTACTTGCAGCACGAGCTTCCATTTTTTTATAAGGCTTAATCGGTCTCTCCCCTTCAGCTCTTCTTTTAAATCCACCACTACGTCCCCCAGCCACACGCGCATTCTGCGGCCGAGAAGTTCTTCTATGATTGTCCTGTCCACTATAATTATCCGCCATCGTCTCTAAATATTATATTTTAAAATTCGGTAGAATCTTTTTAAAGAATTCTCCATGTTTGTAAATTCTATCCACTCGTATCTCTCTATCTCGACGCAACCTATCACATTCATCCGAAGGCCCAAAAGCTATACATTTATAACCATAATTCTTCAAAATCAACATCGCTTGCGGCGCATCCAAATCCACCATAATCAAATCAAAACCTTCCGGATCAAAACCCGACACGGCTATATTCACCGTGTCGATTTTTTTTGCTTCTAATTGTTCAACTATCCTGGATTTCGTAATCACATCCTTACTAACAATTCCCACCATCGACATATATTTTCGTTTATATAATTCATTTCCCGCGTCTCCGCATTTCAGCGTTTACTCTCGATTATTGAATATTCAAAATCGGTAATGCTCCATTTTCTCCCATATAGTAGTAAGGCAAAATTCCATTCCATTTTTCTACCATTTTCAACTGTACCAAGCCATTATTATCTTTCAAAGCTTCCCCCTGAATACGAATAGATTCCGCATCCGCTCTAGCAGTTTCAATAATTTGTTGCGCTTCAATTTGAATTCTCTTCAAATCATTTTCCGCTTTCAAAGCATTTTGTACCGCAGTTTGTTTCGCTTCAATTGATTCATTAAATTCCGGAGAGAAATTGAAATTCACAATCGAAACATCATCAATCACAATTCCATATTCATTCATTCTTGCACTCAAAGAATCAAAAATTGATTGTTTAACTAATGCACGTTGTGTAATCAATTCTTCGGCAGTGTATTGAGCAGTTGAGGCTTTAACGCTTTCCTGAATCGCTGGACTGATAATTCTTTCATCAAAATAAATTCCCACTTCCTGATAAATCTGACCAACTTTTCCTGGATCAACATGATAGTTAACCGCCACTTCTCCCTGAATTGATTGTAAATCTTTGGACGCCGCATCCACCAAATCCTGAATTTTTTGAGTTCTCACATCCATAATAACCACTTCACTGATTATTGGAATTTGGAAATGCAAACCCGGTTCATAAACAGTTTTGATATTACCAAATTGCAATAAAATCCCTCTTTCCCCTGGGTTAATCACCGCAAAAACTGTTCCAATGGTAAATAGAGCAAAAAACGCTACCAGAATACCTAAACCAATTAAGCATCCTTTAAATCCCTGATTCATAAATATGTGTTATTATTTTTAAATTGTCGGTTGATTATTACTCGCCGGAGGCAAATTGTCCACAGCTGGTGTTGGAGTTTCCTCAATCGGTTGTTCTTCCGGTGGTTTAGTAGGGCTTTCTGGCGCTGGAGGTAATTCTTCAGTTGCAGGCGGAGTTTCCTCTGTCACTGGCGAATTAACTGGCTTTTCTGGTTGCTGGGCTGCTGCCTGTTCGGCCGCTTTTTTTGCTTCTTCCTCGCGTTTCTTAGCCGCATCCTTTTCTTGTTGTTCTTTAGTTTTACAAATCACCGGATCTTTTGCTCTTTCCGCATCAGTACAATCCTTTCTAGAAACCGGCACAAACTTAGCATCATAGCGTTTAGCCTTATCCCAGTTCGGCGGGTAATATTCATTACCAACTTGAGTTATTCCCTCAGGTTTGCTGTATTCCACCAATGGTTTATCTTTTAAAGCCATTTCCATAAAAGCCTTATTAATCGGCGCCGCAGTAAATTCTCCCCAAGCTCTCAAAGAAAGCTGTTTCCCATCCGAATTACCAACCCAAGTGGCGGAAAGAATGGTTGGAGTATATCCCAAAGTTAATAAGTTATTTGGATAATTAACATTGCCGATTTTCTTATTAGAAGTACCGGTTTTAGCCGCTAGATTTTGTCCCGCAATAGTCAAAACATTTCTCCATGAACCTGCCGGTCTGGCTGTAATATCAGACAGAATGGAGTTAATAATGTAAGCCGTTTCTGGTCTCATCACTTGCACTCCTTTATCTTCATATTTTTCCAAAACATTCCCATTTCTATCGCGAATTTCCAAAATCGGATTTACCGGATTATATTTCCCATTATTGGCAAATGCCGCATATGCGCCAGCCAAATCAATTAATCTAACCTCCCCACTACCAATCGCCATCGAAGGTCCATAACTAAAGTCCCAACTTCGCGCCGGATTACTATTAAATTTATCCTTAAATTCCTGCAAACTGGTGACCCCCAACTTATTAATGAATTCCAAAGTCGAAGCCTCTTCTCCCGCCAAATACCATGCCTTAATAGCCGGAATATTGCGAGACTGAGCTATAGCCTGACGAATAGTCATCCTCCCCTTAAACCCATTATCCGAATTATTCGGCATATAATCCTTGCCAAATCTAGTTTTATAATCTCCCAAAACCGTTCCTGATCCAATTCCTACATTTTCAATAGCAGCTGCGTACATCAAAGGTTTGAAAGTAGAGCCAGGCTGTCTCAAGCTGGTAGCCACATTAACTTGCCCATCAATCGATTCATCCCAATAATTCACCGATCCAACCATAGCCAGTACCCCACCAGTCTTCGGATCCAACGAAACCAAAGCCGCATTATTCCCTCCATAATTTTTGACATTAGTTTCATATCTCTCAGTCAGCAAAGTCTCAGCATTTTTCTGCAATACCGGATCCAAAGTTGTACGAATTTCCAAACCGCCGCTTTCCACCACTTCTTTTCCATATTTCTTTTCCAAATAATCTCTCACATAAAATACAAAATGCGGAGAATTAATCTCATGCTTCAAATCTAAAAACTGCACACTCAAACCATCTTCCCAAGCTTTATCAAAATCCTCCAAACTAATTTTTCCATCCTGAACCATTCTATCCAATACCAAATCCTTTCTTCCCCAAACATAATTTTCATCATAACGATTTTCACAAACCTCAACTTCACAATACCCCATCAACTCTTTTTTATTATCCCCATAAGGAGAAAACTTAGTCGTAGCCTTAGGCAAAGAAGCCAAAATACTAGCCTCCACCAAATTCAGATCCGCCGAAGACTTTCCAAAGAAAGTTTTAGATGCTGCCTCAATTCCAAAGGCATTTGAACCATAAGGAATTTTATTCAAATACATTTCCAAAATTTCATCCTTGGAGTAATACCACTCAATCTGCACCGACAATAATAATTCTTTAATTTTTCTATCCAAAGTCTGCTCCGGACTTAAATACAAATTTTTCGCTAACTGCTGGGTAATAGTCGAAGCTCCTTGTGTCGAACTGTCTTCCTGTAAATTATTCAATTGCGCACGCAAAATGGCAACCGGATCAAAGCCGAAATGCGCTTGGAAATTCTGATCCTCAATCGCAATAGTCGCCTCAATCACATTCTTATTAATCTGTTCCAAAGGCACATATTGGCGATTTTCCTCCCCATATATTTTATACAGAACATTCCCTTCACGATCATAAATAGTCGAGGTTTCGGCAAAATTCTTCTCCTTCAAATCCCGCACATCTGGCAAATCCTGTCCCCATTGATAATAAACAAAAGCACTGGCGCCCACCCCAAGCAGCACAATCACTCCCAAAATCGCCATCAACCATTTCATCACTCTAAACAACACCGTCAAAGGGCCTGACTTAAATGCCTTACGTTTCTTAACTTCCTTAACCACCGGAATCTCCACCACAGCTTTATCATCTTTTTTTACTTCCACTAAAGCCAAACCAGCCTCTTCCGATTTTTGGGTTTTCTTCTCTAAATTTTCCACTTCTTGCAAAATTTTCGTCGCTTGCTGCTGTTTTTTTAGCTTTTTTCTCTCAGCCTTACTGAGTTTTTTGGTAGATTTATTCTGCTGATTTTTTCCTGATTTTTTGCGATTTTTTTTAGCCATATTTAAATTACGGGTTCTGCCTCTCTTTTTATGCTTTGTGTACAGGCAAAAAATAACATATAACCACTACCAATTAAAAGTCATTTAGTTTAAAATATTGAAAAATTTTTCCCATGAAAATTCAAATTTACACAGATGGAAGTTGTATAGGCAATCCCGGTCCCGGCGGATGGGCTTTCGTAATTCTTGATCAGGATGAGGAAATTCTCCATCAAGCTTCCGGTTCAAGCCTTGACACCACTAATAATCGTATGGAAATGCAGGCCATTATTGAGGCTTTAAAATACGTTCATAAAAATCATTCTTCTGCCACTTTTGAACTTCACTCCGATTCTAACCTATTGGTGCAATCCATCAATTTGGGTTGGAAACGAAAGGCTAATTTGGATTTATGGATGGATATGGACAAAGCTTTAGCCAATGTAAAAGTAAAATTCAAATGGGTTAAAGCTCATCATCAGAATGCTTTCAACAATCTCTGTGATGAATTAGCCCAAGCAGCCTCCCGTAAAGCTCTCAAAAAACTCAAGAAGTCCCCAGCTTCAGCCAAACCCCCAATCAAAAAAGCCCCACCCAAATCAAATCGAGTGGAGCAATCATCAATTTTCTAAGCAATTACCCTTTAATTTCGGCAATTTTCGCTCTCAACACTTCTTCACTCTTGAAGCCCACCAAAGTGTCGACAACTTTCCCACCTTTGAAAAACATCAAAGTTGGAATACTTCTAACATTCAGATTATTCCCAGTTTCATTGCTTTCCACATCCAATTTCACAATTTTAAATTTACCCTTATATTCTTCCGCTAATTTATCAATAGTAGGAGCCATCATTTTGCAAGGTCCACACCATCCGGCATAAAAATCCACCAAAACCGGCACATCTGATTTCACTACTTCCTGATCAAAATTTGCATCTGTTATATGTTCAGCCATTTGTATTTAATAAAAAAATATTATATTCCATCATATCACTTCCGCCCGCCTTTGTCATTATTTCAAAGTTGATTTAAAGATCTGACGATGTCTCATGGTCGGTCTATGCAAAACTTTGGCCATGGCCAGGTATTTGTTAGCATCATCCTTAAATTTATCTGCAGTTTCCGCAATAGAAACTCCCAGTAAAGAACGTCTAAACAATCGCAAAAAAGCCAATTTTAGTACCGCCACTTTATATTTGGTTTTTCGCAATTCCATTTTGTCCTTATAAAGTGGTCCAAAATCATTTTCAAACAAAATCATACATTGATTCAATTCCAGAATCTTGCCGGCCACTTTGTCTGCCGCCACTCCCTGCTCCATCACAATACGGAAAAAGAAAATCCGTTTATCCTTAGCATCACTAGCAATTCCTACCATCAAAGTATTCAAATTCGGCAATGCGCATAAAAACCAAGCTGTTGTTTTAATCTCATAATCAGTAGTTTCAAAACTGAAGCCTAAATAAAATTGCTCATCCTTATCTAGCCCTCTCACAAAACGTATTTTCTCTTCCAGCAGGGGGTTGTTGGCAAAAGCCAATTCGAGCATTTTCTGAGGCAAAGTTGCATCAATTTTCTTTAAAGTATTCAAAGAAACCGCTTTCCCATGTCTCATCAAAAATGCCAATTTAAGCAAAATCTGCACCGAAAACCCTGGCAGCACCTTACTAAGTTGATTCAAAACCGTTTGATACATTCTCTCTAAACATTTCTCCAAAATCATTCTGCTCTGATCAAAGCTTGATCCCAGTCTGGAAATAATAATTTTCTGCCCGCCATCATTTTCCAAAGTCAAAGTATAATCATCTTCATTGAATTCATGACTTTTCAAGAAATTCAAATAAACAACCTGAGCGTCAGCCATTCTCGGAATCAAAACAATGCTTTCTTCATAAAAATAAATCACCCCCTTACCCAAAGTCTGAGTCTTCCCAAATTGCGCACTACTATTCTCCGCAAAACAATCAAAACTACCCTGCAACATGCCAATTTTCATAAACAAATTCTCCGCAAAATATTCATTCTTCAAACGATAAAAATCCTCCAAAAAACTTTCAAAATCACTTCCCATTCCTCCCAAAGTAAATTTTTCTTTGGCAAAAGTTGTAAATACAAATTCTTCCTTGCTCTGTCTGATTTCCTTTATATCCGTAAAATTTATATTCTCCCCGACATCATTCGCACCTTTACCCTTCAATTTAAAAAACTGCCTGTCAAAAACAATTTCCCCTTCTTTTTCCAGCAAAATTTTATTGGCAAAGTTCTGTTTGCGAAATCTAAGACTAAAAGACAACGACATAAAAGTGATTCGAATATTACATAAATGAAAGATGGGCCGAGCAATTCCGGGTGCCTTCTAACCCGCTTAGATCATACGAATATTACCCAAAAAATCAAGCAGCAATTGCAATTTACCCCCACTTTTAGTATTTTAAACCCAGTATTTCTCAGCAAAAACATGAACAAAAACGCATTTTCCCAAAACAAATTGCCAGTCGCTTTACTCTTCACTTTGCTAATCTTCTCCGGTTGCCAAACCAATCTCTCCGGCAACGACCTTTCCGGAAATCTAGGCCAAGTTCTGGATAACAACCTCACTCCCGAACAACAAAAAATCGCTGCCCTAGAAGAACAAGCCGCCAATTTACAAAGCGATTTGGCACTTAAAAATTCTCTTTTAGAAGAATTCGAAAATAAAAATTATCAATTATTAAAACAGGTTCACCCTAATGCTTTTGATTACAATTTAATTAAGATTGGTGAACAAGTAGGGGAGATGACCCTTTCTGCCAGTGGCACTCAGCCCGCTTCCGTTGATCAAGAAGGTAATCAGGTAGATGCTTATCAATACGCGGAATTTGCAGGCACAGTCGAATTAACCGGTACTTATAATTATTATAATGATCAACAGGCCTTCCTTGCCAATCAAGTTTGTTTTACCAGTTTAGACGAAGCTTCCCTTGCAAAACTGCCTTTAGAAATGGAACGTTTGGAATTACCTGAACAGCAATTCTGTTTTGAAAATCAGGATTTAGCCCGGCAGTCTTTTGGTCCAAAAGGTTCATCAGGCCAAGCCACTATTCAAATCTCCTCCTATTCTTCAAACAATTCGGGATTACAAGCTTATCCTTTAATTGAATTAGCTAAAGTAATTAGTAAATAGTCCACTTACCACTCAGAAATCAACATGCTTTATATTGTCGCCACCCCCATTGGAAATTTAGAAGATTTAACAGCTCGCGCCTTAAGAACTTTGCAAGAAGTTGATTTAATCGCCGCCGAAGATACGCGCAAATCCGGGATTTTGCTAAAACATTACGAAATCAAAACCCCTATGGTCAGTTTCCATTCTTATTCTGACCAACACAAAATCGATCAATTGGTAGAAAAATTAATCGCCGGCCAAAATGTCGCCTTAATTTCCGATGCCGGAACCCCTGGAATATCCGACCCAGGATTTTTATTGATCCGAGCAGCCAAAGAAAAGGGGATTAAAATTTGTCCGATTCCAGGCCCCTCCGCTTTTCTAGCCGCTCTTTCCGCCTCCGGCCTACCCATCAACCACTTCGTCTACCTCGGTTTCCTCCCTATGAAAAAAGGCCGCCAAACCATGTTAAAAGAATTACAGAAAGAAGAAAAAACCATCGTCTTTTACGAATCCCCTCATCGTTTACTTAAAACCCTCAAAGAATTCAGCGAATATTTCCCTGAACGCAAATTAGTAATCGCCCGCGAAATCACCAAAATCTACGAAGAATTCCTGGAAGGTTCCGCCGCCGAACTTTACGAACATTTCAATAAAAAAACTCCCCGTGGGGAGTTTGTCATTATTATGAAATAGATTTCCGAATCCAAATTATCGGCGATTCTTTTTCTTTGTGACGATTTTTTTGGAATTTTTATTTCCCATCACTTTGCGCTTTTCCAAATCAATTTTTAAAATAAATGAACGCGTATCCTCTATCAATCTCAAAACCGTCTTCGCACAACGAGGATTATTAGTGTCGCTATAAGCCACAATTCTACTAATCAACTTAGACCGCTCGGATTTTTTATTCCCCCGCTGATTTCCATTTCTTTGAGCAGTTTTCCCGCCTTCCAATTCTAATGGTAATGGTTTCATATATATTTACTTTATTTTTTTGTTTTTGATTTATTTTATTGCGCCCGCCATTTCTCGCATTATTTTGCTTGGCTTACTTCTACTCCCTTATAATAGTATTTAATAATTTCCTCAAAAGTCTTACCACGTTTAGCAAGTTCTGTAGCTCCACATCCAGAAAGCCCTACCCCATGCCCCCAAAACTCCGTAGAAGCACAATGCGAATCATCCACACTTTGCAAGAATGGCGTATCAGTCCAGCCCCATTTGCTACTTGCTGAAATAGTGGCTTTCCCATCAGATCTACTGAAATAAGGTGTTTTTATCAATTTACCTTCATAAGTTACAACTTTACCTTTAGTCGCTTCCACCATTGCTACTGTTCCAGCTGAACGTTTTTCAAAAGCATAACCCATATATTTCTGAGAAGTGTTCGGATCATCATTTAAATGAAATGGCGCCCCTGGAAATTTCTCCGCAACTTCCATGTAGAATCTTGCGTATGTTCTAGCCAAAACCATAATAGTTTTAATTTTGTCCTGAGGAGCAGTCCCGCTTTCTTCAGCAATACCCTTCAAATAATCTTCCAAAGGCAATTCATTAATCACATGCAATTCCTTATCATAAATTAATACTTCCAAATTCCCACGGAATTCATTGTTATTAGCTTTATCTCCCCAAGTATTTCTTCTTTCCCAATTATCAATTCTCATAATAACTCCACTTGCCGGCTTAAAAGTAGGACGAGAAATACTCCAATTATCGCTACCATAGGTAACTTTAAAAGAACCATTCACCAATTCCACTTTCACCTGCTGATCAGCCTGAAATGATTTAATTTGTCTTGCTCCGTCATATAAAGAAAATTGTCCATTGGCGGAAATAGTTGCGGGGTTCCCTCTATAACCCAAATCAATTCTGATATTTCCCGCAGCCTTATTTAAATCCAATTTATTCGCCGCAATATTTACATTGCTTCCTCCGCTGGTGTTGCTAGCTGTGCTGGCCGTACTTGTTGTCGAATTAACCGGCTTTTCTGCAACTCCGGAATTTTCAAATTCCGCTGGCTCCGGTGAAGCATCTTCCTTCACATTGCCGATTTTCATTTCAATAAAGGAGTTTTTATTTTCCATCCATTGCACCCCTTCCACTACCGGCGCAAAATACTCACGATAAATTCCATCTTTGCTTGGAACCTTTAATTTGACTGTAAATGTAGCCAATTCGCCAGATTTAACTATTGTTTGCTGCATATCACTTAATCTCTGCGAAGGTTTTGCCATCAAAGTATTCATATGATCACGAGGCTTGTCAGCTCCCAAAGTAACCTTGTTTCCACCGGAATTAACCCAAGTCGCTGTACCTTTGTTTCTAATACTAATACGGGCATTCACCGTATCGCCTTTTTTGAATGTTTCCTTATCATAAATAATGCTCACCAATTCATAATCATATTTCAATTTAGGAGCAGGTGTTGTTACTTGAATAGCCAAAGGCAAATATCTTTCCACCTTCTTGCCATTAATCACCGGATAAATTTCCACCACCGCCGATCCGCTGGTCGAATTGGCAAAGGTCAATAATTTCACTGTTGTACTCTCACCCGGCTTAATTTCTTTACCAACTGTCCCGGATAAAATTTCCTGAGCATTTCTCAGGAACATTCTGCTGGAAGCATTGTTGTTTATTTGAAAATAAGTCCCCGCCGGCCAAGCTTTCTTGCCGGTATTCTTAATACTTAAAGAAATTTCCTTGCGACCTTTTGGCGCATATTTTACTAAGCTTGGTGTTTGATTATAGGCAAAATCGTAATCCGCACTTACCTTCACACCAGTCGATTTGGAAAAATCCGCTTTAGCCATTTTCTTAATCACAGGCAGCATGGCAAATAATTTTTCTCCAGGACAAGCTGTAGTCATAACATCTCTATGACCCATCACATTAGGATAATTCACTCCTCTAAACACACTGGATCCTTCCGTATCAATATTATACAACGTAGCTTTATCTTTAATTAACGCTGTCAAAGAGTTAATAACTGCTTCCGGCGGCTCATTGTCTTGATAATTCCCTAACACCGCAATACCAATCGATCCATGATTTCCCCGCCCAGCATGGGCTCCAACCACCCCCTCCCCGCCCGCCCTACCTTCATAAATATTCCCTTGTTGATCAATAATATAATTATAACCAATATCCCCCCAGCCTTTACTAATCGTATGCCAATAATAAATATCTCTAATCGCTCTTTTCGGATCATCCAAGTTATTGGCTGTCGCTGTATGATGAACAATTATTTTAGAAATTTTTTCTGGATAAGTTTGTGGCCAGCTGTACAAATTTCCATTGGCATCCGTACTCACTGTTTTCACAGCTTTCAATTCATTGGCAAATTTTTCATAATAATCATCCTCAAACTTAATCAAATCCGCTTCCACGCCCTCAGCCTGAGCCGTCGATAATCTCAAATCCTCATTAGCACCCC
>JBOFLO010000057.1:0-16205 GCA_051657905.1 Candidatus Altimarinota bacterium
GATCAAACACAAACATTTTCCCTTCCCATAAACGATCCGGATATTCCTGTCCATAATTGTGAATCCCTCCATCCAGTTGATAAACATTCTTGAAGCCACGCATTTTCAAATAAGCCGTCCCAGTCTCGCAGCGCACCCCACCAGTACAGTAAGTAATAACCTTTTTATCTTTCAAATGCTCAATTTTATCGACAGCTTGCGGCAATTCTCTAAAACTATCCATTTCCATTGCCACCGCCCCCTTAAATCTCCCCAACTCATATTCATATAAATTTCTCATATCCACCAACACCACATCTGGATCATTTTCCACCATTTCATTAAATTCAGTAGGCGAAACATGCACCCCACCATTTTCCGCTTTAACTCCAGGCACACGCAAAGTCACCAATTCTTCTTTTACCCTCACAAATAACTTAGTAAAAGTAAATTGATCCCCAGTATCCAGCTTAAATTTCATTGAAGCAAAACGCGGCTCAGCATGCATCATTTCTTTATATTTATCAGTAGCCTCCTTGCTACCTGCACAAGTCCCATTTATTCCGATTTTAGAAACCAAAATACGGCCCTTTAGGCCATTTTCCAGACAATATTTATAATGTTCGGCAGCGAATTTATGTGGATCGGCAATTTCCACATATTGATAATAAAGCAAAACTACTTGTTCCACTCTTGGCGCATTCAAGTCCACCTTGCCTGCTTCCATTTGAGCTCTACGCATAGCTTTCCTGGCCAATCTTGCCAATCTAGCTTCCTCTGATTTGTTGATAAGTTCTGACATCTCAAAAATACTTATAAAGTAGGCGTAATATAGCACTTTTACCCTAATGACAAAAGCAAATTTTATCGATGAATTCCAATCGATTATTTCAATTTCTTTTCCATTTCTCGAGGACTTACCTGACGCAAGATTGCCCCTCGCCACTCCTTAGCCAGCTTTTTCTTCCTCCACAATTCCCCAATAACACCAATCAATTTAGGATTAGTAATTATCAAAAATGTCGTTTTCGCACTCAGATAAAACCAGGTTTTCAAATGAGTCAAAATTGAATACTTCCAGGAATAATTTTTCCAAATAAAAATCCAATCCCCCAACAAACTCTGTCTTTTCACCCAAAAAGGTTTTTTGGCTTTATTCGACATGAATCTATCATGATGAACAATTAAATTATTCATCAAAGCCCCGCGACACTCCGCCCATTGCAATCGATAAGCCAAATCCACATCATTTTTATAATGCAGATTTTCATCAAAAACCTGCCCATTCACCTTCACTTTCTCAATAGCAGATTTTCGCAAAGCCAATAGCGCCGCCGAAGCCCCAAAAATTTCCTCAAAAGCTTCTCCTGAAAATTTCCATTTTTCAGCCGCATATCCCTGCCCCACTTCCCAAGCTCTCTGCATTTTATCAATTTTTATCCCCAAAGAATCAATAAACTCCGTAGTCTTAAAATTCTCAAAATCCCATCTATACAAACGCGGCGTAGCAAAATCAAATTGCGGATTTTCCTCAAAAAATTTCACCATTTTACTGACAAAATTCCGTGGATAAAGCATATCCTGACTGACAGAAATAAAAATATCCCCAGTCATCTGACTAATTAATTTATTCATGCCACCGCTATGCCAAAGATTCGCCCCCTGCTGCAAATTAATTTTCTCCAGCCATTCAGGAAATTCTTTTTTTATAGATTCAGAAGCCGAATATTTCCCTTCTTCTTGATCCACAATCAAATATTCAATATTCGGATAATCCTGTTCCAATAAACTTTTCAAACTATAAGGCAGATATTTCATCCCACCAAACAGCACCAACCCGATTGTTACTTTAATTTTTCCCATGAGCTGATTTTACCTCTTACTCCGTTGTCTTTCCATCAAAATGTTCCTCACGCTCATCCGCCTTGGTTCGATGTACTGTCCCGTCCTTATGTTCTGCAGAAGAATAAAGGGAGTAAAGCTTCAACGGAACGGCTCCAGTATTCACAACATTATGCTTCGCCCCCTCCGGAATAATGATCGCAAAATCCTCACTCACCTCATATTCATTCCCATCAATATAAACTTTCCCACTACCCTCTTCAATCCGTATAAACTGATCCAAATGATGCACTTCCGCCCCAATTTCCTCCCCCGGCTGAATACACATCAACACCAACTGACTATTTTTCGCCGTATAAAGAACCCGACGATAATTGGTATTCTTCAATGTCTCTTGCTCTATATTTGCAACAAATCCTTTCATAAAAAATTTATTAGAAGGTAATAACTAATTCTAGAAGCATCCCCACCTAATGGCAAGAAAAATCCCTCATCAAAATACTACAAAAACAACCAAAAGCTTCAAATTGCGGTCAGAGCAAGAAGCGAAGAAAATCCCGCCCGAGCCGTACAAACCGTACGGCGACCAAGGGATTTTCGCGCGCGCCGAAGCCCTGGCCGTAATTTCAAGCTTTTGGTGGACTCTAGGAGATTCGAACTCCTGACCTCTCCCATGCCATGGGAGCGCTCTACCAGCTGAGCTAAGAGCCCCAACAGTTTTTAAAATTCCGCTAAAACATCGCCAATTATAATCATTTCTCTATTAAAGTCCAGAAACTAAAAAAGCTCGTACTTACTATGCGTACAAGCTTCTAAAAACTCATATTCACTTAAGTTTTACTCACCCCACCAAACCTGTTTTTCTCTGGTTTTAGTTTTTTCAGTAGCAAAATTATCCAAACAAAGTTTAACAACTTTTTCTCGATCATAAGCTTTGCAAGAAAAAATATCGATTAAGGCCTCATTAGGTTTGCTGAACGTGTGAATAGAAATATGTGAAAAATCTACAATCGCCAAGGCACTTAAACCAGGGTTGTAATCAAATCCTTCAGCTACAATTGGCCCTTCCAGAATATTCATTTCAACAGTTGTAGCTAAATCCTTGATAAATTGACGCATATATTCTTTATCATTGATCTTTTCGTTACAATTATCCAAGTCAACAATATTATGATATCTCTTTGTTTCCATATATTAAGTAAGTCATTAAAAATTAAATAATTTTAGGAAGAGAGATAAGAAACCTCTCCTCCTAAATTGCTAAAATTATTTAGCCTCATCTTCTAATTTCAGTAGTTTTTGAACTCCTTCCATCATCAAGTTCACAATTTCTACTTCAGAAATTCCCAGTCTTGCAGTATTGGAAATATCAAAAGTACCATCAGAACTTTCTGAATGTTCACCATGAATACCTCGCACTGATAATCCAAGCGGCTTGCAAATTGCTTTCAAATTGGCTTCATTAGATCCCAATTTAGGCAATTTCACATGCACAGAAGCACGCATAGCTGTTCCCAAATTAGTTGGACAGGTAGTTAAATATCCACGTTTTTCATCGTAAGCAAAATCAAATTTCTTTTCCATTTGATTTACGGCTCTAACCAAACGATCAAATACTTCAAATACATTTCCACCTTTTTGCATAGAAACAATACGAAGATTATCTTCCTCTTCCACCCAAGTTAAGAATTTCTCATCATTAGAAAGAAACATTCCTCTTCCAGTTGGCCAATTCTTGGCAATTCCTGAACTCACCATGTATTTATCCACAGTTTGGCGCTTGAACAATTTATGTTCAGCAACCAACTTGTCATATTCTTCATCAGTCATTTTATCCACAGATAAAAACTGTCCAGCAAGATCGCCTTCAAAAGTCGCTAAAGAATCCGCCACGTCTTTTTGTAGATTTTTTCTATCTTCCAAGGACATAGCTAAAGGAAACGGATACTTAGTTAAATTTCTCCCTACTCGAATTCTAACTGATAAAACCCTCTCTCCAGTCGGATCTAAATCTATATTAGGGATTTTAGAAGTGTCTAAATCACTCTTATGCTTAATTTCCATGTCAGCAGGAATGTGATGACAATCTCTAATTATAGAGTCAAACAAAGGAGAAAAAGTCTCATAAGACTCAGCGTCTCCTACATACGCACCAGTCGGATCATCAGGATGATCAAACCCAACCTTCACACAATCTTTCAAAGTAACGCCATGTGAAGTTTTCTTATCAATCAACTCAGCCTCCAATTCTGGAGTTAAGTGATTTAGCATTGAATTTTCTGGATCGCGACGTTCACGATTAGAAATTTCCAAACCTAGCAATTCACCTTGTTGTAATTCACTCATGTTTTCCATGTTATTTAATATTAAAAAATACGATATAAAATTAATTTGAGAGCCAATTCATTCAGTGAGACATGTCAAATCTCCTAGCGACATCTCGCCTCAATGAACAAAAACCCTCTGTACTTGCTGTTTTCAGGATCATCAGCCAGCACCGTTTTAACATTTTCGACCTTGAATCCAGCCTCTTCCAAATATTTCGTAGCAATATTTTCATCAAGAAAAACTGCCGGGAAATATTTTTGTCCAACTTTATAAGCTACAGCACCTTCCAATGCCGACATTAGCAACTTACCCCCTCTTTTCGCATAATAAGATAAATGCCTAAGCATTTTCTTATAAGTCTGCACATCGTCTGTAGAACTTTCTAGACAGAAATTAGACTGAACAATGTTAAATTCTCTTAAGTATTCCGGCCTTAATTCGGCCGCATCCAACTGCTCTATCTGCTTCACTACTTCAACAATCCCAGATTTTCTTTCAGCAACGGTCTCCGGACTAACAACTTTTCCTTCCTTTTCTAGAGCATATTCCAAAAATTTATCCCAAAAATTATCTTTTTGACCAATCCAATCCCTTACAGCCTCCAAATTCCCTTCCACATAATCAGTAAAAGTAATTTCTCTTACTTTAGCCGCAGCAGAAATTAATTGGTAAATTGTTGGCCCTCCTCCCACTTCTAGCAACTTTTCCTCACCCTTAAAATGCATTTTGGCATACACTTCTGAGTACCAATCCATCAAATACAAATTTTCATCACTCAGTTCAGTGTAATATTCATTCAAGTAATCTTTAGCTGAGAAGGTATTTTTAAACTCTTTTTCAATATTTAATCCGTGACCACCTTCAAATTTAGAAGAAGTGTGCTCATTTCCTATAAATACCGAGTTTCCTTCATTTAAATCATAAGATTCATAAAGAGTTGTGGATAATGTCATACGTTTACGATTTATGTGTTACAGAAATTTGAAAACAAAAAATCCCGGGGCTTCTGGCCTTCCCGATTCGAACTCGGGAGGTGAGTAACCCCTTTTTCAGAGAATTTCTAATTTTCGAGCGGCACCTTATTCCAAATTTTCACTATGTCAACACTCCACCTCACTTTTTTTATAAAAAAAGTTTCCCACAAAAAATTTAATGACTTGAATAAAAGCAAAAAACACATTTTCGCGAATAATTTTCGCCCTTTTTTGTAAAAAAATTGAGCTAAGCCTTGCTTTATATATTAAGAGGCATACAATTACATATTTGTTTTTTATTGTCCTACATCATTAAAATCTAATTTTACAGCACAAATAAGCCCCAAAAAGGCTATTTTGGAAATCACTTCTAAAAGCATTTTTCCAAACTTACATACTAAAACACCATAAATTCAACAATAATCTAACAATAACAAGAAAAACTACTCTGAAATACCATCTTCAATAAAAGCCAACAATTTCTGCACGGCCTTTTCCAACCCACCTTCAATAAAAGAATTCTCTATTGTTAAAACATAATCTAACTGAATTTTGGCCCGCTCTTTATCTTCCTCTTCACGTTTCTTCTCATCTCTAAAGTTTACCTGATCAGCAACAATTTTAATCGGTATTACCTCATAACCGGCATTTCGCAAATCATAAATAGCCGGCTCTACATAAGCCTGAATCCCAAATCCATTCTCCACCGCCCAATCAATATCCACCCATTCACAGCCATAAGTATTCCCCGCATATTCCAAATACTGGGCCAATTTCCCATCCTTCTTTAATTCCTGAATATGCTCCCGGCTGACAAACTTACAAAACACATCATCCTCCGGCCCCCTCCAATTGCGCGTAGTAGTTGTCACAATCGGAAAAACCTTCTCCGGAATTCTTTTCAAAAGCTCCATCATCAAAGTAGTTTTCCCCACTCCACTAGAGCCAACAAAAGCCAAAATAGGATTTTTCTTTTTACTCATCGGTTAATTAAAATTAACAAACGCAGTATATCACCTGAATAATTCTCGCCAAGAAAAACCTATTTCTTTTTAAGCACAATTATAAACCAATCCTGACCACTTAAATGCTGCTCTTCCTTATAAACAACTTCGTAATCCTCACCTACTTCCTCAATCATCAACAAATCATAAAAATAAAAAGTCCTACTTCCAAATTCATCAACTTTCAAATCCCCTTCTGGATTATAAACACCCTTTTTCAGCGAAATATAAAAAATCCCACCCCGCACTAATTTCTGAGCTGCTCTACTTAAAATCCCTTTTATTTGCTCATAGTCTGAATGCAGCAATGAAGCAAAGGCCACCACCCCATCCAAATTTTCCGGAAACTGATATCCCTCAACATCCGCTAATTCAAATTTAGCCTCTGGCAAGCGCTCTTTAGCCAACTCCAACATCCCTTTAGAAACATCCACCCCAATAAAATTCTTAGTGACTTTCAATATTTCTACCGCCTCTCTACCATTGCCACAGCCAATTTCCACCACCAAAGGATTATCCTTATTTTCAATCAAATCAAAAAAACGATCCAAATCTACCGTACGAGCCTTAATCACATTGGCAAATTTCCTAGCCATCCCCGCCGCATTCTGATCGTAAGTCTGAATAGTTTGAGTTTTCTTATCCATGTCAAAAACCCCTTTAAAATTTTAAATGGTGGGCGATATAGGACTCGAACCTATGACCCTCTCGGTGTAAACGAGATGCTCTACCAACTGAGCTAATCGCCCTGATTAAGCTGAAAGCCATCAGAATTTAACACACGCCCCCCGCAATTTCAAGCGGATTTTTGCCAACTATTTTTTCCTACAATCGCCACAAATACCAGTTAATTCCAAATTATGACTTAAAATCTCAAACCCGCTCTCTTTCGCTATCTTAGCCTCCAATTTCTCCAAATCATCCCCCGAAATTTCCTCTATTTTATGGCAATTTTTACAAATCAAATAATGATGACATTCATCAGCAGAATCGTCCAAACAGCACTTAGTAAACCTCCCCAAAGACAGAATCTTATGAACCAAAGCATTCTGTTCCAAAACCTCCAAAATTCGATAAATCGTCACCACATCGGCTTTAATTTTCTGTTTAGCCAGCATGTCCTTCATATCATACGGTGAAAGAGCCCGATCAGTTTTTTCCAACAACTCCAAAAGCATCAAACGAGGCTTAGTTAATTTAAAACCATTTTGCTGCAACTTTTCGGCAGCCAATTTTTTGTAACTAATTTTACTCATAAATAAATCTTAAATTATATCCTCGCCAATCAAAATCTTTTATTTCCCCACTTTCCAAATTTAACCAAGCCAATCCTACACCATTCGCCTGACCATCCAAATCAATTTGAATATTACGATATTTCACCCCCAAAGCTCCATCTTCCAATTTATCAATTTTCTCTAACAACATAAATCGGCCATCAATGGAAAAATCCCCATCATCAAAACTCACCAATTCACTTTCATTAATTTTCTCCAATTTTTTAAGAGCTAATTCATATCGATAAATTATCGACTTTCCCGCATTTAATTGAGCTTCCACTTCACTTTGTTCTTCCATAAAAATCCAAATATATTTCCCGTCCTCAGAAAATCTAGCTAAATTTATTTGCCCAACCGGAACATTCAATTCCTCCATCTGCCCATTCCCATCAAACAAGGCCAAACCACTATTCAAAGTCGTCTGATCAACAAATTTATCCAGCAAAATCAATGCTTTTTGAGGATGAAAATCCCAAGCTTTTCGAAATTTTCCAATAAATTGTTTAGGAGCATTCAAATCATTCAAATCCAATAATTGGTAATTATCCTCCGCATTTAAAGCTATCAAATAAGCATCATTTGGCGAGAACAAACCTTGCGAACCAGCCGCATCATCCAATTTCACTAACGCGCCCCATTTATCATCAGCTCGCTTCGCCAGCCACAATTGATTTTTGGAAAGATATTGCCCATCCTTCACCTCAATTCTACTGACAATTAAATATTTTAAAGTATTGGAAAAATTTATATCGGCATTTTCATATCCAACGCCATCAAATAATTTACTCATTCCCTCTGTCTGCAAATCTAATCGCCAAACCTCAAATTTCCCCTCATTCTCCTCCAAATTTTTCGCCAACAAAATAATTTCCTCTTCACCTTGACTAACCAAAAATTTCTTGATCAAAAAATTTCCCGACAAATATTCTTTCAATTTTTCCCCATCCTGATCGCGAACAATAATTTTATTCTGCTCCTCTCCGTCAGTTCCAACATAAATAATCCCTAAACGCAGCGCGGGAAATTCACTGACAAAATCACTATTTAAATTTCTTCCCTGTTCGTCTTTAGCCTCTTCTTTAAGCAATAATTGGTAATCGGTGGAAACATGCCAAGCCTCCTGCGGCTCCAATACAAGCGTTTTTCCCTGCCAATAATATTTCATTTCCATCGCAGGATTAATTTCCAAATTTTCCTCCACACTTTTTCTATCCATCAATTTATTAAAATCAATTTCCCAATTCTGATCATTGTTCTGCAAATCAGGTACAGCAACTGCTGCAACTTTTGGACCACTCAATTCCTCAAAAAAAGTCAAACCAACAATCATTATCAATAGTAGAGCCAAAATAGAAATCAAAATTTTCTCAAAAGTTTTATCCATATTACTGAGTTATATAAGGATTATCCGGCTCACTGATTCTATTCATTTCCTGCAATTCAACAGTCAAACTCTCCACCCCCTCCACTTCCACCAATTTTAAAACCCCTTTCACCTCCAACCACTCATTCTCATTTACCTGAAATTTCTCTACATCATAACTAACCGGCAAACCAATCGGCCGGGCATCAGCCGCACAACAAGAAAGCACATAACGCGAAATATAAAAAATCGGCTCAGCAGAATCATCCGCCTTCACCACAAATCCAGTCAACTTAACCTTCTGATCAACAAATTGACTGTCATCCGGCATCTGAGCAATCAATCTAATCCAGTCCTCCAAAGTGCGATTCTCCGAATTAAATACAAATTTCGGGGCCTCCGATAATTGTCTGCTCAAAATTAAATTATTATTATCATCACCTTTTCTATTCCAAAATTGTTCAGAAGAAAGCGACGTAGGTTTAACCAAAAATCCAAACAACAAAGGCAAAATCAAAACCACTATTTTCCACCAAGGCAGATTTTCCTGATCCTCATGAACCTTTTTATTTTTCCTCAAAGCATTCCAAAACAATAACAAAACCACCAAAGCAAACACTCCCAGCACCCTAATCAACAACCATTGCAGCCCCGGATGAATAAAAAAATTAATTCTCCCACTCATAATCAAAAACAGTAGCAAGCCACCATAAGCCGCAAAAATCAAACTCCCCAATAATTTATTGAAATTTATTTTCATTAAAAATAATTGAAGATTAAAGCCGCTAAAATCGTCATCATCGCCACCAATGAACTCAAATAAACCAAAGTTTTAGTATTAAAAATCGTCCGCATCAAAGCCAAAGATTTCAAATCAATCATCGGACCAAAAACTAAAAATGCTAGTAAAGCTCCACCCCCAACCGTATTCGCGTAAGCCAAAGCAATAAACGCATCCACACTGGAACAAACCGAAATCACCAAAGCCAAAACCATCATCATCAAAATCATCCACAACTCACCTCCCGCCAGTCCAAACAAAGCTTCCCGCGGAATAGTAATTTGCACAAAAGCCGCAATCCCCGCACCAATAATTAGCACCGACATCATTTCCAAAAATTCCCTAGGAATTCCGGCAATCGCCTGATTAAAATTCAATTTAAATTGTTTTTTCTTCTTAGGCTTGCAAGCCTCATCATGCAAATGTTTTTCTTCTTCTTTCAACAACAAACTTGGATTTTTAGAAAAAGTGAAAATCACTCCAATCGAATAAGCAATCACAAACCCCATCACAAATCTCGCCACCACCAATTCCGGCCAAAATCCAAAAGCAACTAGAGTAGAAGTAATGGTGATCGGATTCAAAATCGGCGCCGCCAACAGAAATGAAATTACCGCCGCCGGACTTACCCCTTTTCTAATCAATCTTCTAGCCAATGGCACATTCCCACATTCACAAACCGGAAAAACAAAACCAATAAAACTCATCACCAAAGGCGCCAACCAACGATTTTTAGGCACAATTTTCAACAATTTTTCCGTATCAACCAAATTTTCCAAAAAACTGGAAAAAATCACCCCAATCAAAACAAACGGCGTTGCTCCAATCAAAATCGACAGAAAAAGCATCAAGAAATCCCTCAGTTGTAACTGCAAAATATCCATAATAATTACAATATTATTGCGATTATACATAATATTTCTTAAATTCAAAAATCAGCTTGTGCTTTTCCCAAAGCACAATAAAATGGAAACACCAATCCTGCGCGGGTGGCGAAACGGCAGACGCACTACCTTGAGGTGGTAGCGCCCGAAAGGGCATGGAGGTTCAAATCCTCTTCCGCGCACCAAATTCCAGCCTTTCTGGGTAACATTATAAAACTGTCTCCACCACCGATTCCTGTTTAGCTCTAATAATTCTAAACTGTAATTTATCGCCAGTGGCCTTTTCCTGAAGCAATTTTTCCAAGGTAGTATTACTCAAATTTTTCGAATCAACACCAACAATCAAATCAGTATTCTGCAAACCCATTTTCTCTGCCAATCCACCCACAGAAATATCTGTTACCAAATAAGCAGAATCTCTTTGAATATTTAAGGCCGTCAATTCGGCCATAGTCATTTTACGAGCCTGAAAGCCAAAATTAATCAATCCAGTCACCTTACCATTCTGAAAGTTTTTCAATTGAGTATTAATAAAATCACTGTCGTTTCCATTACCTTCAATTCCACTAATATTCAAGGACACCAATTGACCATTCAAATTAAAAATCAACCCTTCACCGCTCAAAGAAGTCCCAAGTCTAAACATTCCCACTGAATTCCTAAAACTATCCGCCAACAAATTATTTTTCAATTTATTAATAATTCCATCAAGTGGTTTCGCCGCATCAAACATATTATCTCTACTTAACATAAACACTTTCTGCCCTACTTTCAAATCGCCCAAATTCCCCAATTGCACAGATTTCAAATTAAAAAACTTCATTCTATCCACAGCAGCCAAAACCAAATCCCCTTCTCTATACAATTGCCCAAAATTCAGCTTCCTTTCCGCATTTTTATTAACAATTTCCAAATCATAAACAATATTCTCAATATCCACTGCCACCAAAGCTGTATTTTCAGGCAAATCCCCACCCATCAAAATCAACCCATCATTAGTCAAAACCACCCCATTCCAAACCCTACAGCCCTCCTCCACACAACGTCCTTCACGCTTAAAACCATCCAATTTATCCTTAGCCAAAATCATCAACAAACTTTCCTGCGCCCCCGCTACCGCATTAATCATCGAAGATTCCTCCACAAACACCTGTCTCTCCGTTACCTTCTGCACATAGCGCAAAGCCTCATTCTCAACCGAAAGATTAAAGAAAAAATAAAAAGCCAAAATCCCACCCGCCAAACCAATCAATAAAGTAAATAAAAGGAAAAGCGCTCTACCTAACCAATTTTGCTCTTTCATAGTTTATATTCAACATTAAATATCGAATAACAAACTAAAGGATTTTAGGATTTAGTCAAGAAAGCTTATAATGATTCACAAGCTGAAAAAGAACACTATCATCCTCATTAAGCTCTATTTGAATAACGATAAGTCATCATTTTTTTCACACGCTCATCCAATCCACTAAAGGCTTCAATATTCTCAGCTAAAATCTTACCTTCTCCAACTTCAATCAACTTTTGCGCTATTTCGTCATGATCCAGTCCCTCAAATTTTTCTAAATTCCTTGCCAGTGCTTTACTTTCGCCAACAGCAATCAACTTTTGAGCGATTTTTTTATGATCTAAACCTCCAAATTTATCTAAATTTCCAGCCACCAACCAAGCCTCTTTGTTATCAATTAACTTCAATGCTAATATCTCATGATCCAATCCTTCAAATTTTTCCAAGTATTTAACCACCAGCCAACCTTTTTTATTACCGATTAATTTCAATGCTAATTCTTGATAATCTAAACCCTCAAATTTCTCTAAATATTCAACCACAACCTCACTTTTTCCTGCTGCAATTAAATCCTGCACAAGTGATTTATTGTCAAACCCTTCAAACTTATCCAATAAATCCATAACGTGCCCTCCCTTATCACTAACAATTAATTTTGTTACAAACTCCTGATCTGCATCTTCAATCTTTTTTAAATTACTAGCAACAAAAAGCCCTTTCTCGTTCTCTATCAACTTCAGCGCTACTTCTTTACTCCATCCAAACTTATTTATATTCATACTCACTACATCAATTTCACCAAACTTTAACAATTCAAGTGCCACTTCTTGATTCAACAATTTAAACTTATTTATTCCAGACACAACCACTTTAATATGTCCAGCATTAATCAACTTCAACGCTATATCTGGATAATCAACTCCCACAAATTTCTCTAAGTAGTCAACCACAACCTTGGCTTTTCCAGCTTCAATCAATTTCAAAACTATCTCTTTATGATCTAAACCTTTAAATTTCTCTAAATAGAAAGCTACCTCCCAGCCATACCCAGACTCAATCAATTTCTGTGCGACTTTTTTATTGTCTAAACCACTAAACCTTCTTATTCCTGTTGCCACAGTTTCTCCTTGGCCATTCTCAATCAACTTTTCCACCACTTTTTCATGATCCAAACCTTGAAATTTATCTAAATGTTTCACCACAATCGTCCCCTCCCTAACATTAATCAACTTGAATGCAACCTCTTCATCCAATCCTTCAAATTTATCTAAAAAAATATCCAATTCTTGTCCCAACCCTATCAATCCTTTCTTATCCGAAGCCGCAGCTATTTCTTCTTCCAGCATTTTTAAATAGGACTGTTTATCTAAAATTCCAGTTACTTTATTAGAATATAGACTTTTTATTTCATCTAAAACTGCATCGTCTGCCTTCTTCTCTGCTTCACTTTTCTCACCAAACCTTACCGCATCGGCAAAATCAAATCTATTTTCGTCATTATAATTTTGGCTATTCATAATATAAATAATTATTAATTAATCCTTCTTAATCACAATCGAAGTAATATCATCCATCTGCTTATACCCTTTACGGAACATATAAACATCCGCTAGCAAAGCATTTCTAATCGCCATCGTACTCGGAAAAGTCGAATATTCACGCACCATTTTAGTAAATCTTTCCATACCATAAAGTTCTTTTTTATCGTTCCATGCTTCCGGAATCCCATCAGAATAAACCACCAGCACATCCCCTTTCTTCAATTTCACATCATGCACTTTCAAAGTCTTTTTAATATCTTTAATCATACCCAAAGCAATACCACCCGAAGCCAACATTTCCACTTTATCTTCTTTAGCTTTATAATGAATAATCTGTTCATGACCGGCACTTACATAAGAAAAAGTATCAGTCTTGGCATTCCAATTCATCAATACTAAAGTCAAAAACATCGAAGCCGAAGTTTTATCTTTCAAAACCGAATTCACTTCTTCTAAAATTTCATTCATTTCTTTCTTACCCGCATAGGTATAGAAAAGCGCATTAGCAATGGAAACCACGATACCAGATGGCACACCATGTCCGGTCACATCCCCTAAATAAAACAACATATTATTTTTATCAATCGGCAAGAAATCATACAAATCCCCCCCAATTTCTTCCGCCGGAATAATCCCCGCACTTATATCAATTCCTTTAATTTGTGGAATATGATTAGGCAAAAGCTGTTTCTGAATTTGTGAAGCCAACTCCAATTCTTTTGCCACACGTTCCTTGTAAACCAAAGCTTTAGTACTAATTTCCAGATCGGCCGCCATCTTATTAAATGACTCAGCCAAAGCAAAAATTTCATCTTTAGTATGAACTTTCACACGATGTTTCAAATCACCAGTAGCCAAAATATCTGCACCTTTTTTCAAAATCGCCAACGGTCTGGTAATCGTTGAACCGAAAATAATTGATAAAATAATTCCAAGACCCACACCGAATATCGCCATCAAAATCGTTCTGTATTGAGTAGCTGCAATTCTGTTTTCCAAAGATACATAATCAATTTTGTAAACTACACTAAATTGATCATCAGCAGGGATCACCACATTGGCAATTTTGCGATTATTCTTCCAGTTCTCAATTGGATTTTCATTGGCATCCACAACTTGATAAGAAACCTCCCCACTTTCATTGGTAACTTTTTTAAAATAAACAATTTCCCCAGTATCCAAAGTTTCCACCGACAAATTTCTTGATTTCACTTGCGCCAATAAATCAGCATCCTCCACCTTACGAGCCTCCCCCTGATATTGCTGATCTTTTTCCTGATCCGAATCATAAACCAATTCCCCATCATATTTCACCACCGAAATCCCGCTTAAATCCTCATTCTTTGCAAATACATCCTGAACTTCACGATTGAAATAAACAAAACTTTCCGGCACTAAATACAGCTTATAATCATCCACAACTTTATCCGCCGTCAACTCCGCCAATGACCTGGAATTCAAGAAAATATCTCCAATCAATTCTCTTTCTTTTTCCTGAATTTGCAGGAAGGATGCCGCCGCCATCAACGCTATAATGAATAGCGAAATGGTTAAAATTAATTTTCCTTTTAAACTTCTCATATATTTAATTGAGTTTTTATTTTATTTAAAATGTTCATCAAGCCCTTACTTTCAGGCAGTTTTTTAGATACATCAGTAGGATAAATTGCTGAATCCAAACGTGGTTGAAATACTAAATTATTCTGATAAGCAAAAATCGATTCAGTTTCAAATAAAGGAATTCCCACCAAATCATCCTTCACAACAATTTTCATCACTTCCTGCAAATCCACCAAACGTTCCGCCACATTCAAATTCTGTTCACTCTTCTTAATCAACTCATCCACACGCTCATTTTTATAATTCATCCCATTCAAATCCCCATAACCACCTTCAGCCCGCGAATGCATCACAGAGCGCAAAAACGGCATACTATCACCAAAATCATGTCTCCAACCAAAATAATAAAATCCAAGTTCTCCCTTTCTCAAACGCTCAGAAAGCTCCACCTCACTCAGCGGTTTCAAATCCAAATCAATCCCAACTTGAATCAATTGATCCTTCAAATATTGTCCAAGCAAATTCAAATTTTCAGGAAAATAAAACTGCACTTTTAAATTTTCAAACACGCCAATAGTCTTGGACATTTCTTTTTTAGCTTCCTCAACATTGCGCTCCAAACTCAACAATTCCGGATTATAACCAAACACACCACTACCAATAAACTGACTCAAAACCGTCGCATATCCCTGGGAAATATCCAAAAAGTCCGGCTTATTCAAACCTAATTCAATCGCCTTACGAACATTCAAAGCATTAACAGAAATTCCCGATTTAAAATTAAACATCAGCATCCCCACTTCCAAAGACGGAATAAAATCCAATTTCAATCCTCTACTCACCAACTCCTCTACTGAATCAGGCGGAACATTGACCAAGAAATCAAATTCCTTATTAATCAATCCATCAATACGCGCATTCTTCTGCGGCACTGACCAAATCTGCAAATACTCAAAAAACGGCTTCTCTCCCCAGTAACTATCAAATCTCTGATACAATATTTTATTCAAATCAGCGCTATCAACAATTCTATACGCACCAGTTCCAATCGGTTGAGCAAAATCACTAAAATCTTTTTTCACAATAAATACCCGAGAAAGTTTAGCTAAAAACAAGGGATCCGCTAATTTTAAAGTTATTTTCAAAGTCTGATCATCCACCGCCTCCACTTTCTCAATCCCATTCAAAAACTCCTTACTTGCTTTAGCTTTTTCCAAACTATAAAGCACATCTTCCATTTTCAAATCACTACTATCGTGAAACCTCACCCCCTTCCGTAGTACCATTTCCCAAACCTTCTCATTCTCCAAACCATAAGAAACCGCCAAATGCGGTCTAATCACCAAATTTCGATCCGCCACCACCAAAGGCTCATAAACAT
>JBOFLO010000058.1:0-17559 GCA_051657905.1 Candidatus Altimarinota bacterium
CAACCGTCATTGTGGGCGCCCTACTCAAAGAATTCGAAGGCAAAAACGAAAGAATCGGCAAATCTGACTGGTTTGTCCTGGAATCCTGCGAATATCAAAGACATTTCCTCAATTATCACCCTCAAATCATCATTCTTAATAATATCGAACCAGATCATCTCGATTATTTTTCCGATGCTGATGATTATCAAAGCGCCTTCCAGCAATTTATCGACCAGCTACAACCCGATGGAGTAATTATTGCCAACAGCGACGATCAAAATATTCAAAAATTAGTCAGCAATAACCCAACGAAAACCTTCATCACTTTCGGTGAAAAAATTAATAGTAAAATTACCATTCATTATCAAATTGATCAGCACAAAATTCTTCTCAATGGGGAATTGATTACCACCTTAAATCTAAACATCCCAGGACATCATAATATTTACAATTCTGCCGCCGTAATTGCTCTATCAAATTATCTGAAGCTGGATTTAAATACCTCCATTAGAGCTTTAGAAAAATTCACTGGCTCCAGCCGTCGCTTTGAAATCAAAGGTAAAATCGCTGGCAAAACGACCGTTATTGATGACTACGCGCAGCATCCCACCGAAATTAAAGCAACTTTGCAAGCCTGTCGGGAAAAATATGGCGACCATGCTAAAATTCTAGCAATTTTCCAACCGCATCAATATTCTCGAACCAAAAAACTACTCAATGATTTCTCCAGTTGTTTCAACCTGGCCGATCAAGTAATTATTCCTAACATCTATGCATCGCGCGATACTCAAGCCGACAAAGATTCCATTTCTGTAGATACTCTCGTACAAAAAATTAATCGTCAAAATCCCTCATCTATTCCTTTTGCCGTCAATGGAAAAGACCTGCCATACACTTTAGAAATAGCCAAAAAACTCACCTCCCATTTTGACATAATTTTAACAATGGGAGCAGGGGATATCACTAAAATCTCTGATCAACTTATAAAATAGACCTAGGAAAATTTCACAGTAGTAATTCCTTTCCCATCTTCCAGAATAATTTTTCTGTTCTTTAAAAATTCTCTAATTTTATCGGCCGCTGCAAAATCTCTATTCTTTTTACTTTGCATTCTCACCCACACCAATTGTCGAATTTCACCCTCCTTCAAATCAGTTTCATCTAACAATTTACCCCAACCTTCCAATTGCAAATCTTCATCTTCATGCACAACCAATGCTTTTTTCTCCGGAACTAAATAACCTAAAAACCCATTCATTTCACTCCAAAAATCCAAAAGCCCCTTTTTACCTTTCTCACTCAAATTCCTTCCAATCAACAAGCCATTCACTTTTCCAATCAATTCATAAATAACTGTCAAAACTTTTCCAGACTCAAAATCCTCATCCATTAATTTAATAATATTTTCTCTAGCTGAATTTAATTCTTCACTAATTTCCACGCCACCCTCCTCAACCTGCAACAAATCAATTCTTTCATAAAAATTCCAAACTCTATCCAAGCCGTTTTTAGCTTGTTCTAAAGCCTGATCATGAAAATCAAGCGGACTGCGATAATGATTTTGTAAATAAAAAAATCTCACAATCATCGGGGAAACAGTCTTAAATAATTCTCTTAATGTGGTGAAATTATTTAGTGACTTAGACATCTTCTCATTATTCACCATCACAAAAGCATTATGCACCCAAAATTTCACAAACCCATGTTTAAAGCAGGATTCACTTTGAGCAATTTCACATTCATGATGAGGAAATCTTAAATCCTCCCCACCTCCGTGAATATCAATCATTTCACCATCAAACACTTCTTCAATCATTGCTGAACATTCAATATGCCAACCCGGACGCCCCTCTCCTAACTCTTTATCATCCCACGCCGGCTCTCCATCTTTTTTAAATTTCCAAAGCACAAAATCCTGCGGATTTCTTTTCCCCTCCACTAAATCAATTCTCGCCCCCGCTTTCAAATCATCCAAATTCTGTCCCGATAATTTTCCATAATCCGGAAATTTCTTAATATCAAAATACCAACCATCTGCCAGCTTATAAGCAATATCCTTCGCCGCCAAACTCTTAATCATCTCTATCATCTTCGCAACATACTCTGTCGCTCTAGGCTTAACATCAGCGTCCGCAACCCCCAAAGCATTATAATCCCGCATATACTCTGGAATTATCAAGTCCGCCAATTCAGGAACAGAAATTCCTTTTTCTGCCGCCCTAGCAATCATTTTGTCCTCAATATCCGTATAATTCGAAACAAATTTAGTTTTAAATCCTCGATAAACAAAATATTTCCTCATCAAATCAAAACTCACCGCCGAACGACCATGCCCCAAATGCGGTAAATCATAAACAGTCGGCCCACATAAATACATTTTAATTTCTTGCCCTGTCTGCAAATCCCACACCTCTAACTTTTTACTTAGAGAATTATATATTTTCATAAGAACCGCTCAGTAAAGAAATCAAAATTGTTTTAATCAAATCCAAAACAAAAATCACCACAATCGGTGAAATGTCCAGCATTCCAATTTTAGGAATAATCTTTCTACCAAGTCTCAAAAATGGAGCAGAAATATCCTCAATAAATAGAACTATACGATTGGACTTATCCACTCCAGGAAACCAGGAAAGCAACACCTTTGCAAAAATAATTAAAGTCAAAAGATCAAAAAACACTTCCACCAAAACTGCTAAATAACCTCTGATTTCCATAAATATATTCTTAAATCAGAGGGATTTTAGCAAAAACTAAGCCTAATTCAAAAGCCTATTTTTTCTTTCTAGTAAAGACAAACCCAGAAACCGCACTACCAGCCAACAATATCAAAACCCCTGGACCATTATTCGGAGTTCTGTTAGGCAACTCACCAGTATAGGCGGCCGGTCTAACATTACCTTCTTGAATAGATTGATCAGGTTTATTTTCCAAAGCATTATTAATTTCCAAAACAAATGGAATACCACTAACAATTTCACTGCGATTTTCACTTTCATTACCTTCGCTATCAATAGCCGTAATACTGAAGAAATATTCTTTTCCATTTTCAAGTCCCGGAATATACCAAGTAGTACTTGCATCCTTAGTTTCCACTGTTTGACTCAAGCTTTGAACTTCAGCTCCATAATAAATTTTATATTTTTGCACCAATTTATCATCAGTTGCGGCGTCCCAAACCAAAGTAATTCTCTTATCTGAACCATAGGCAATTAACCCACTAACTTGAGAAGGCAAACCTTCCGCTGGCTCATTAATTACAGGAACTTCAGGTTCATTATTTTCCGGAGTATTATTTTCTGGTTCTGTATTTGGCAATTCTTCTTGGACAATAGTTCCTCCATTCGGATCAATATTCAATTCAGCTACTGATTTTAATGTAACTTCATTTCCCAATTCATCCACAAGCAAGAAATCAATCGGATAAATTCCTGGTTGAGCAGGAGCTTGAACTTGCCCAACATACTTACTTGGATCCTCAATACTCGGACTCAACTCTACAATGTCGAAATTAAAAATCGCCGCCGCCTGAGAAAGATTAGCATCACTATATATCGCCACATCAATCACCGATCCAGCAGTAATTCCAGTTTTTGGCGCAATATCCAATTGTTCAATTTTCGGAGCAGTAGTATCAATAGTCACCTGAACTTTATTCGAAGTAGCTTTTACTTCATTAGTCACTTGATCCATCGCCACCACATAAAACTCATGCTTACCTTCATTTAAAAGTGGAGTTTGAAATGAAAAAGCACCAGTCACACCAACCGGCGTAGAACCAATCATCATATTATTATCAAAAATTTGCACCAAAGTAGAAGACGGCACATTCCCACTAATAGTCTGTACATTCTGACTATAAGTACCTGGAGCAGGGGAATTAATAGTAGCATTTCCACTTCCCTCACCATCTAAACTTCCACTTGAACCACTTGCAGAAGTAACTACCACAGTTTTCTCACCAGCCTTAAATTTATCATTCAAATCATTAACTAAAACTTTGTAAGTGCCATCTTCAGTAAAACTTAAACCTAAATTAAATTGATGTTCACCCAAATCCTCAGCTAAAAATTTATAATTTTCCGGCAAATCCACCCCCGAACTATTATCACCTTCAGCCGAAAAACGAATTGTTCCAGTATAATTTTGCACTGTTAAGCCCTCAGCATCAATCGCTCTAACTTTAAAAGAAACATTTTCTTTAGCCTTAATACTGGTTGGAAAACCACTTAATTCAAATCCAGCCAAAGGCCCAGCATCTTGAGCAAAAGCTGTTTTAATCAAATCGCCACCAGCATCAGCAACCATCGCACCATCCATAAACGCTACACTTACTCTCTGATCCAAAATAGCATCTTCAGTTGTATCCATAATTGTAAATCCAGATAATCCTTTCACAGAGCTAGCCATTACAAATTCCATTTCACCCTTTTCATTAGTCAAAGGTCCCTTAGCCTGAATTCTATCTTCTGACCTACTGGAAACCATTTTCACACTATGTCCCACCAATGGATTCTCAAAATCATCAACCAATTTAACTTTTACATTAGCCAAATCAATTCCATCTGCCTTAATCATTGTTCTATCGATCTCCACAGTGGATTTCTCCACACTCAAGTCAGAAGCAAATACTCTAAAAGTATTTTCTCTCCCACTCAAATCATTCCATCTTTCACCTCTCAAATAAGCCGCAACAGTATATTCTCCGGCTTTTTTAGTGTGATAATCATAAAGTTCCAATTTCGCCACCCCGCTCAAATCAGTTCTAGCTGGCAAAGTTAATACTAATCCATCAGGTTTACTAACTACAAAGTTGATTTCCTGATCTGGACTAATTCTAGAAGTTTTCAAAATTGTCGGGCTGCCGGCAAAAGTATCTAGTCCATAAGCCTGAATTCCCATATCTTGAGCCGACGCTACTCCCGCCGTCATTAGTAAATTAACCAGGAAAGTCGCCAAAATCATCGATTTCGCCACTCTTTTAGTACTTTTTGTTATGGTAAAGCCATTTTTTACCCATTGGCTTGCTCTATAATTAACCATATTTTTGTTTTTATTTATTCAAATCTCCATATTCTATCACAAAATCCCAATTTTTTAAATACCTAAAAGCAAAAAAACAACAAGTCCAAGCCTAAAGTTTGCAAAAACCTAGCATTTAGTATAAAACAGTAATGAATTTTTTTTATCTACATGTCGAAATTTCCTTTTGGCAAAATTGCTCTCAGCGTTTTTTCCATTCTTTTTATTCTCGGATTGGCTTATTTCAACCTGCTTTCTAAAGCAATACACGAATTAGTTACTCTTGGTCTAGACCCCCAACTGGTTTACCTAATTTTAATTATTCCTTTCATCAGTTTATTTATCTCCATCGCACGCATACTGATCGGCTACAACGTCAGCGCTTTTCATATACCCATTGTTTTAATTGTCAGCTCATTCGTTATTGGCCTACCACTAACAATTTTAATACTTATAGGAACTATATTCTTTGGCGTATTGATCAAATTACTTCTTACCAACTTCCATTTCCACTTTGTTTCCAAACTCTCCATTATTCTAAGTGCTGTCAGCATTATAACCATTTTCTTATTTTATTTTTTAATAAAAAGCTCCGTTTTCAGCTCTGCCTCAAGCCCTCTATTAATACTTTACACAGTCATTGTTATTGCCCTAATAGTCGAAAAATACCTCAATTTCAAAATCACTAAAAGCAAGATCATTGAAGATTTAGATCAGATTTTCCGCACCGTTCTATTCTGTATTTTCTGCTTTTTCTTATTGGGTGGAACCATTCATTTGCCTTTTATAGACCTGCATTTCAACTGGCTTCAATCCATCATCACTACTTATCCAGAAACCGTTTTCATCACTTTGCTTTTGAATATTTTAATTGGGCAATACACCGGTTTACGCCTCGACGAGATTATCCGCTTCCGTAAACTAATCTTTAAGAAATAATTCATGCTTTTCAAGAAAAGCGGCATTCTAGGCATTAATGCCAGAAATTTGCTTTATTTACGGCCGTATAACAAAGAAAAGAGTATTAAACTTGCAGACAACAAGCTTAAAACCAAAGCCTTTTTATCTGCCCGCGGAATCCCCGTACCAAAGCACTACGCCATTATCAGTGATGCGCGCCAAATCGAGAATATTAAATTTTCGAAATTAACTAATGGCTTTGTTATTAAGCCAAATCAAGGCTATGGCGGACAGGGTATTTTACCGATTTTCAAGGTACATAAAAATCAATTTCTAGGTTCAGGCGAAAAAACCTACACCGTCGATAATCTCAGCGACCATATCAAAGAAATACTCACTGGCGCCTTTTCACTTAATAATCGCCGTGACACAGCCTTTTTAGAACAGCTAATTATTTCAGATGAGTCACTCGCCAAATATTCTTATAAAGGCCTCCCTGACATACGCATCATCGTCCACAATCTTATTCCAGTTATGGCCATGCTTCGTATTCCTACTAAGGAATCCGGCGGGAAAGCAAATCTTCATCAGGGCGCAATCGGGGCTGGTATCGACTTAGCCAAAGGTCAAATCACCCATTTAATTTACAAAAACGAGATTATCAAGGAAATCCCCGGCTACGGCCCAGTCCGTGGCGAAAAAATCCCATTCTGGGATCAAATCCTGGAAATGGCCTGCAAATGCCAACTGGCCACCAATTTAGGCTATTTAGGAGCCGATATTGCCATAGATAAAAATCTCGGCCCCCTTTTACTGGAAATCAATGCCCGCGCCGGCATCGGTATTCAATTAGCCAATCTAAAACCCCTTCGCAGTCGTTTAGATAAAATCGAAGATGTACAAGTTTCTAATGTTAATAAAGGCATTCGTATTGCCAAAGACATGTTTGGTTACGCTTTAGAAAAAGAAATCAAAACCGTCAGTGGTAAAAAAGTGATTGGTCTCTATGAAAACATCGATCTTTTCCACAATAATGCCAAAACTTCCGCCACAGCATTAATCAACACTGCTAAAAAACGCAGCTATATAAGTAAAGAATTAGCTTTCAAACTAGGCCTAATCGACTCTCTTAAAACCAAACTTTCTCCTGAATTAAAATTCAAACTTAAATTTACTTTAGGTGGCAAAAAATTGGTCAGCATCTTCAAAATCTTCCCTATAAAGAAAAAACGCTATCAAGCAGTAATTGGTAATCGAGATTTAAGTGAATTTTTCCTAATCGACCCACGCATCAATCGCTCAGAATCAATTACCGAAAACTCTCCAAGTTCCCCAAATCTGGTTTTTAGCTCCACCTATAATCCTCGAGAAATTGACAAGGAAATTTGCCATATTAATTCTCAGTTAAGACTATTAAGCCATTTTAGACCTCGGAATTTAAGCGAAGAAATTAAAAAATTTAACGCAGATAACACCTACAATCCTCAATTTATTTATAAAGATAGCCATGAGGAAATTACTCAGCTAAAAAAAGAATTACTCAAAATCAAACCTCAGGACGACGTTTTAGGCCAGTTATTCAATGAGAAAATTCAGGAAATTAAATTACAAATGGACTTGATTTTAAGTCGTGGCACAAACGAATTCACCAACATTTCTTCAAAGCTATTCGGCTGCCCAACCCAACAGGATCATTTGGACATTATCGATAGTAAAAAAGCCATTATTAAAAAATCGAATCGCCGCTACACCTCTTTGGAATTAAAAGAAATGTTTGAAGAAATGCTGCGCTACTATCGTCTGGAAAATTGGCGTGTGATCATCAAAAAAAACCTACTTTCCAAATGTATCACCAATAAAAGCCGTAAAATTTTCATCAAAAACGACTGTCTGTTTAGCGAAGATCGTGTCCGCGCACTAATTATTCACGAAGTAGAAACACATCTTTTAACCGCAGAAAACGGCTTAAAACAACAATACAAACTTTTCAATGTTGGTTTCGCCAATTATTTGCCGACACAGGAAGGTTTAGCAATTTACAATGTCTGCGCTTCCGACCAAACCAACAGCGACGATGCCAACAGTAACAGCTTGGCCGACGCAATTTACCTAGCCACTCAACTGTCTTTTGCCGATTTATATCAAGCCCTTCGTACTAAAAAGCTAACCCGCCACAGCGCTCTAAACATTGCCATCCGCGTCAAAAGGGGATTAACCGACACCTCTATTCCAGGCGCATTAACCAAGGATTACTGCTACTATTCAGGCAAAAAAATCGTTCAAGAATTTGTTAAAAACGGAGGAGATTTATCTGAACTCTACCTAGGAAAATTCAGTATCAAAGATTTACCATTAATTAAACAAATCGCCGATCCGATCATCCCACCAATTCTCCCTAAATGGTTTAATAAATAAACATCGCGTCACCAAAGCTAAAAAATCGGTACTTATTTCTGATCGCCTGTTTATAAATTTTTTCTAAAGCTTTTTCTCCAACTAAAGAACCTACCAATAGCAACAAACTACTCTTAGGTAAGTGAAAATTTGTAATTAATGCATCCACAGCTTTCCACTTATACCCCGGGAAAATATATATATCCGTTGCTCTTAAACCAGCCACAAAGCCATCTTTTTCCTTCCAAGAATCCTCCAAAACTCTCGTGGTAGTAGTCCCAACAGCAATTATTCTTTGTTTATTTTGCTTATACTTGTTCAACCTAGCCGCAGTGAAAAAATCCAAAGAATAAGTCTCTTTATGCATTTTATGTTCCCTAAAATCACTAACCTTAATCGGCATAAAAGTCCCCAGCCCAACATGCAAAGTTACATATTCAATTATCACCCCCTTTTGCTGCAAAACATTCAATAAACGTGGCGTAAAATGCAAACCCGCCGTAGGAGCCGCCACACTCCCTTCCTTTTGCGAAAAAACCGTCTGATATTGCTCATCTTTGAAATCCTCCTCAACAATATAAGGTGGAATCGGTAACTGCCCTTTATTCAGCAAGAAATCTCTCAACCTCATCTTATCCATATTCACCTCACAAAGCCTCAATCCGCCCTCTAAAACAGCCTTAATTAGCACCTCCAAATCACCAACCACCACCCTATTTCCAACTTTCAACATTTTGCCTGGTCTCCCCAATATCTTCCACTTCCTTTCCCCAGCCTCCTCCAAAAACAAAATCTCCGCTTCCTTACCTGCATAATCAAATTTCAACCTAGCCGGCACCACCTTAGAATTATTCAATACTAAAACATCCCCAGCTCGCAAATAATTAACCAAATTAAAAAACCGCCCCTCTTCCAGCCTCCCACTTGCTCTATCAAAAGCCATCATTCTCGAATAATCCCTCGGACTCACTGGCTTCTGGGCAATTAATTCTTTCGGCAAATAATAATCAAAAAAGCTCATTATTAAAACAACTAAGCGTTAATTCGCCGGCATTCTACCTAAAAACCCAAAAATTAAAAAGTTTCAGTTGAAGTCTCTACCTGCTCTTTCGCATCGGCAGCAATATCTTCCAAATTTTCATTCCATCTAGCCTGTTTCTTATCCATAACTGAACGCGCTTTTTCATTAACTCCCAATTTACGCAAAGCAATCAAAGTAATATCATCCTCTTGAACATGCTCTTCCACAAAGTGTGAAAAGTCCTTGGCAATATTCTGCACCAAATCCTGAGCGTCTCCCTGACTTGCATACAATTCAATAATTTCCACCAAACGCTTTAAACCAAACATTTCCCCCTGCATATTCTTTGCTTCAGTTACACCATCACTATACAAAACAATAATATCTCCAGGATTTAAACCTATTTCCTTTTCCTTAACAATTTTACTGTTATCGGCAACCATACCAAGCGCAATACCACCACTCACCGCCACCTCACATTTACCCGAATTAGCTCTGTAAATAACCAAATGCTCATGTCCGCAACCTATGTAAGTCATACGATTTTCCTGCATATTCCACTTTAACATCAACATACTCATAAACATTGTCGCCTTAATTCTAGTCTTTACACGACGATTAGTCTGAACCACCACTTCATAGGCAGTTTCAAAAATTTCCGCAAAAGCATTGATCAAAGTATTAACCATCGTCATAACAATTGCCGCTGGCACACCATGACCCGTCACATCACCAATATAAAAATAATAAGAATCCTTAGTTTTAATAAAATCAAAATTATCCCCCCCCAATTCCTCCGCCGAACGATTTTTTACTGCAATATCAAATCCCGGAACCGTCGGGGCAGTATTCGGAATCAATTCCCTCTGCAATTGTCCTGCTGTTTTCAACTCACCTGAAACCTTTTCCCCCTCCTTTAATTCCTTGCTCAATTTTTCAAAACTATCAGTAACTTCATTAAAAAAATTAGCCAAAACTCCCACTTCATCCGTTCTTTTAGTTAAAATTTTCTTATAAGATCTGCCCGTCAATAAAGCCTTAACTTGGAACAAAACCACTTCCAGTGGCTTAACAAAGCTCAAATAATAAATAGTCAAATTACCCAAAAGAAAAGTCCCCGCCACGGCAGCAATATTGTAAAAATAGCTTAAATTTACCAAATTCAAATAGGCCAACAACAAAAGTAGTGACAATAAAAAAAGGTTAACCAAAAAAATATCTCTGATCACCGCTTTTGATAAGGCTCCTTTTATCAACATAATTAAATCTTTCTTAGGAAGTCCGCCATGCTTTTATAGCAATCAATAGTCTCACTAATCCCAATTACATTCAAAACATCAGCGACAATTTTTTGTGCATTCACAATCGCCAAAGAATGATTTTTCTTCTGTAACATTTCCTGCACCTGAATCAACATTCCAATACTTTCACTGTTAATATAATCCAACTCAGCAAAATTAAAAACCAAGAATGGCTTATTCAAAGCCTCAACTTGCTCATAAATCTGATTCCTTACTTGCACCAAACCAGTAGAATCCAATTCTCCTTGAAATACCATTTCAGTAAATTTTGGATTTTTTTGATTTTTAATTTCGATTTTTGCTAATTCAGTTCTCATATTCCCGCTGCGTTATATTACTTGTAATTATTACTACTGATTATTTATAAATCTTATTATTCTACATTAAAAAAGAGGGGATGGCAAACCCCTCTTTTTCTATAGTTATAATTTCCTGACTAAATTTCGTAGCGAGTGAATCTAGTAATTTTAATATTTTCACCCATTTTCGTGATCATATCCAAAATCAACTGTTCAATTGTCTTTTCAGAATCCTTAACAAACAACTGTTTCATCAAACAATTTTCTTCTTTAAATTTAGCAGTCTTGTTTTCAATAATCATCGGAATTTTATCAGCAGGCTTTCCTTCATTTTCCAATTGCCCTTTCCAAATTTCCTGTTCCTTAGCAATAAAGTCAGCATCAATTTCGTCCGGAGTAATAGCCTTTGGACTGGAAGCCACAATATGCATAGCAATATCTGCTGCCAACTCAATAAAAGCCTCATTTTTAGCCACGAAATCCGTTTCGCAAGCAAGTTGAACCATCGCCCCCACCTTTCGATTCGTATGTACATATGAATAAACCACCCCCTGACCAGTAGTTCTATCAGATTTTTCTGCAGCCTTAGCCGCACCTTTCTTTCTCAGTTCATCAAAAGCCTTCTGATAATCACCATTAGTTTCTTCTAAAGCTTTTTTACAAGCCATCATGGAAGCACCTGTTGCTTCTCTAAGTTTTTTAATATCGTCTAAAGATACTGACATTTTTTAATTGGTTAATTGTAAATCAAATTTGAATTGCCTGAATTAGGCCTTCGGTCCCTGACCACTCGCACTGCCATTAGCAGCATTTTGATTTTGAGTGTCAGTTCCCGCCACTGGAGTATGATTTTCCCCAGTTTGAGGTAAAGGAGCTTGAGTTGAAATTGTTTTTTCAGCATGTTCCTGGGCAAGAGTATCCTGTCTGTTCTGATAATCCTCTCTGGCTACACCAATCTGACCACTAATATTCTCTTTAGCCACTTTAGCGAACATTTCAATTGGAATAACTTCCGATAAAACACCCACTACTGGAATTTTCCACCAGAAGCCAGTTAAAGATAGATACAAAGAGTAAATACCCACAAACATACAGGCAGCTGGCACTAACGCCAGCAACATTGCCAAGAAACCTCCAACCACCGGCACCACCGCCACAATCGCAGCAGCAATACCAACAGTAAAGAATATCAACGACAACATTAAACCTTGTCTAGCATGCATTCTCACAAAAGCGCTATCCGGTTTCATAATCAAACTAATAATCGCCACAAAAGGCAAATAGGCCAAAGCTGCAAACAATTTCTCATCTCGGGTTACAGCAGGTTGATTAACTGGCTTTCCGCCAATAGTGTTGGCAACACCCTTTAAAGTGTTAGTCGCCCCCCCAACAACATTTCCCACATTCCCTGCCACATTATTTACTCCAGACTGCAAATTACTTCCGACATTATTCATACCTTGCTGAACATTTTGTCCCAAATTCTCAACACCAGCCTGAGCATTTTTAGTTAAATCTTGAACTCCCTGATTAACATTATTAGCCGCATTTTGTACGTTTTGGGAAACATTGCTAGCAGGAGTTGTATTAGCTCCAGCCGTATTATTTCCACTATTTTGGGTGGAATTTGAATTGTCGGCAGTATTATTTTGCATGAATGAAAAAATTATTTATTTTTCTGACCACCTTTACCATCTTTAATAGCACCAGCTACTTCTCCCATAATGTATTTCAAAGCAGAAACAGCATCGTCATTTGCAGGAATTGGGTAATCAATTCCATCTGGATCAGCATTAGAATCCACAATTCCAATTACTGGAATTTTCATTTTATTAGCTTCTTTAACAATAATTCTATCTCTAACCACATCAACCACGAAAATAGCTGCAGGCATTTTATCCATTTCACTTACACCACCGAAAGCAACCTCCAATTTAACAATCTCTTTCTTTAATTTAGAAATTTCTTTCTTAGTATACTTGTCTAATTCTCCAGCTTTTTCTTGTCTTACCAATTCATTAAAATACTTAATTCTCTTCTTCATAGTAGTGAAGTTTGTCAGTAATCCTGGCATCCATTTACTAACTACAAACATCATTCCACCATCTCTAGCAGTTTTCATAACCAATGTAGTTGCCTGTGGTTTAGTACTGGCAATCATAATAGTTTTACCGCTTGCTACCGTTAATTTGATGAATTCTAGCGCTTTATCAAGATAAACCGCAGTTTTATCCAAATTAAAAATATGAATTCCATTTTTTTGACCATGTAGAAATGGCTTCATTTTTGGATTCCATCTATGTGTTTGATGACCGAAATGCAATGCTGCATCCATCATCGGTTTTAGCTTACTGTTGCTCATATATCCTTGGGGTTAATTTAGTCGCGTCGCATTGCACTTAACCCCTTTGTTGGGGAGGACAGTACAATCAGCGAATAAACTTAAAATAAAAGTAACACGAATCTAGTACATTTCTGCCTCAAATGCAAGTTTGACCCAATTTAGTTATTTTGACAAAATGCATCAAAGTTGATATTATATAAAGATTATTTTTCTTTAGGTATGCCTGAATTAAATCCAGCTACACAACCAGCGACGGCAGCTACCCCAGCAAATGTGGCTCAAATAAGCAATCTTAGCCCTACCGCTGCTCAGCCCATGCAAATTCTAATTTGTATGCCAACTCAAGCCTATTTTCTTTCCGGTATTCGTGATTTCACGCTCAACCTGATTAAAAATATGACTGATTTTAACGAAAAATGGGCTTATAGATTCCAATCTATAGTAGATGAACTTTGTAATAATGCTATTGAACACGGCTCAAAAGAAGGCGAAACAATCAAAATCACCTTTGAGAACCTAACTCAAAATTATTTACAAATCAGTGTAGAAGATACAGGTACAGGTAAAAGCCAAATGAATGCTGAAGATATTAAAAAATTAGTGGAAGAAAGAAGAAAACAAACTGGCATTAGTACCTTGATTAGAGGTAGGGGACTACCAAAAATCGTTGCTGAATGGGCTGATGAACTTGAGTTTCAAAATACAGAAAAAGGTGGTATTTTGGTCAGGGTTCGCAAATATATTCAAAACACCAGTCTAACTGCCGAAACTCCTGCTAATGACAACAATCCGACCCATATAGTCTTAAATTAAAAATTAAAAAAATATAAATAATTTACTATGACAGAGATCAATATCAATATTGAAGACCTAAAACTAGATAAACCCGGCAAAACTGCCAAAATGATTAAATTTCAAGGTCAATTGGACGAAAGCAATGTCGATGAAAAATCTAAATTGATTTATAAATTGATTGAAGAAAATCCACAAAACCTACATTTACTATTCGATTTCGAAGAATTGGAATACATGAATAGCAAATCTATAGGTTATTTAACCGATTGGTACGGCAAAGTTTCTGAAGGTGGTGGTAAAATTGTTATTTCTAAAGCAAAACCAAATATTTTGGATATCTTAGAAGTAGTTGGTTTAACTCAATTGATCAGCCATTATGCTTCTTTAGATGAAGCTAAACTAGCTTTACTTAGTGACTAACAGGAAACTTTCATATGAACAGTCTTCCTACTTTCTATCTTGTCGCGGGGGCTATGGCCTTTATTCCCGCTTTAATTTGGCTAACTTTCATCTTTCGTAAACAGAAAAGGAAAATTCTCCAGACTTTTTTGTTTCTAACCGGCATTTTCTCCGTATTGCCAATTTTTTTGTTGCAATATTTTTTCAGTCAATTCCCACAATTTAACTTCATTGCCGTATTAGATAGCCAAATCACCAACCCGCACCTCCATTATCTGTTAATTTTAGCCTGGGTCAGCGTCACCGAAGAGCTGATCAAACAATGGCTAATCCGTTATTTCGACAACAAATTTCTAATCATTGAAACCATCAATGACTCTATTCAGTTCAGTTTAATTTCCGCCCTTGGCTTTTCCTTTGCCGAAAATATCTTCTATTTTTATCAAATTGGCACAGAACTCGGTATCCAATCGCTTTTCGTAGCCTATTTATTCCGCTCAATTTTCACAACGGCCGCTCATTTGGTTTTCTCTGGTTTCTTTGGCTACTATTATGGCATCGCCAAATTTTCCATCAGCATTATTGAACAATCCAACTGGGCCGGCAAAAAACATTTTTTCTCCAAATTAATTGGCAAAATTCTCAATATTTCCCAAATTCAAGCTTATCGTGAATCAACTATACTAAAAGGTCTTTTCCTAGCCATCATCATGCACACCTTCTTCAACTATTTGCTTCAATTAAATTACATTATCCCCGCCACAATTTTCATCCTAACTTCCTATTTCTTACTGCGTCGACTTTTAAAAAACCGCGCCGGCCAATTGATTTTGGTACAAGATGCCAGCTTAACTCGTCAATCCAGTATGGCTCAAAATGACGAACAGGTGGTTATTGAATTAATGGGTATGTGGTTTAATAAAAAACGTTTCGTAGATGTAATTCATATTTGCGAAAGATTATTAAAACGTGACCCCGACAACAAAGTAGTTCAGTTATTTAAAGCCAAGGCCATCGATCAAATGGAACTAAATAATCCTTATCAAAAAGTTTTAACCAAACTTTTCCCTACCAAAAGTCTTTCTTCCAATCAAAAATCCATTTTCGAAAATATTTCCCAAAACGATCAGTCCAGTATAAAATAGGCTCACCTTAAAACCAACAAATGAGCCTCAATAAACTCAAAATCGCTTTGGTTTGCGATTGGTTAACTAACGCCGGCGGCGCAGAAAAAGTCATTCTTGGCTTACATAAGCTTTTTCCGAACGCCCCGATTTACACCAGTTTATATAATCCAGAAAAAGTAAAAGGCTTTGAAAAAGCAAAAATCATCACTTCTTACTTACAAAAAATTCCCGGCGCCAAAAGCAATCATCAATACTTCCTCAATTTCCTCCCTCAAGTTTTCGAAAGTTTCGATTTCAATGAATATGACATAGTTATTTCCAGCTCACACTCCTGTGCAAAAGGAATCATTGTTAAACCAGGAACTCTACACGTTTCCTACTGCCATTCACCGATGCGCTATGCTTGGGAAAACAGTCAAAACTATATTCAAACTTATCAAACCACCGGTTTAGTTAAAAAAATTGCTCCGTTTTTTCTACATAAAATTCGCATGTGGGATCGCCTAACCGCTGATCGCGTAGATCAATTTGTTGCCAACTCCAATTATGTAAAAAATCGCATCCATAAGTATTATCGCAAACCATCAAAAGTAATTTATCCTTTTATTAATCCAGAAAATTTTCAAGCTGGAAACAACAGACAAGAGTTTTTTCTGGCCGTCGGTAGATTAACTTCTTATAAAAAATTCGATTTATTAGTCGAAACTTTTAATGATTTAGGCTATCCTCTAAAAATTGCCGGGAGCGGAGGAATGAAAAAGAAATTAGAAAAAATTGCCAAGAAAAATATTGAATTTTTAGGGTTTGTAAATGATCAAGATCTTAAAAAACTTTACAGCGAAGCAAAAGCTCTTTTATTCCCACAAATTGAAGACTTTGGCATTATTCCATTAGAAGCCATGGCTAGTGGATGCCCAATTATAGCTTTTAAAAAAGGTGGAGCTTTGGAAACAATTATTCCCGAAGAAACAGGTGTGTTTTTTGAAGAGCAAACTCCCGCTTCCTTAAAAAATGCCGTTTATGAATTTCAAACTAAATCCTTCGATTCTCAAAAAATTCGTGCTCATGCCGAAAAATTTAGCCAAGAAAGATTTAACAAAGAAATTTTAGAACTCGTCAACGAACAGTGGACTCAATTACAAACTAAATAATTATTCATGAACTTTAAACAATTTTTCAAATCTATCTGGAAATTCAAATTCCTGATAATTCTAACAACATTTTTAGGTTTAGCAGGGGGATATTTAGCTTATCAAAAAGCTAACCTAACTCCTTTCCAAAACACAGTTTTCTTCAGCATTGCCGCCCAAAGCAAAACTGACAACAATACAAGCGCCTTTGAAAATCTTCAGGCCGCAGATCAATTTACTGAAAGCGTCCAAGGCTGGTTCCGCGACCCGGGATTTTTAAATAAAATCAATTCAGTTAGTAATGAAAACTTTAGCTTAAATGCCCGTAAACAAGAAAAAAACAACTTACTAATCACATTCGCCAGTCCAAGCGAGGAAAAGGGGATTATCCATGCCAACAGCATTAGCCAAGTCCTTCAATCAGAAATTCAAATCTACAATCAGAACTCCGACACTAACTTTAATTTAGCTCTTCAAAATCAAAACTTCAGCGAAATTCCAGCAAATTTACTTTTCTACTTTCTAATTGGTTTATTTTCCGGACTATTCTTCCCTATTATTCTTATCTGGCTTTACCTTGAATACTTCTCCTCTGTTAAATAATCCAGCATTTATCAATGAACATAATTATTGATCTTCGTCCTTTAAATGGCGGAAATCATTCCGGCGTAGAAATCTACTTACAGAATTTAGTAAAAACTTTAATTCAAAATTTTCCCGAACATCACTTCTACCTCTACAATAATTCCTTCCACCCCCAACCAAATTTCTTCACCCCCTTCCAGGCCCCCAACTCCACCCCCATTCAAACCAACTTTCCCAACAAATTCTTTAATCTGGCTTTG
>JBOFLO010000059.1:0-3275 GCA_051657905.1 Candidatus Altimarinota bacterium
CTAGGGTCGAGCTGAATGATTTTTTCTACATGGGATTTTTTGACAATTTTTTCCAACATAGTGATGGGGCCGCGGTATTTAAGGTTGGCGGTGGGGGATTGCGATTGGTCGACGTAACCGACTATTTTGTAGCGAGGATCTTTTTTAAAATTATTGAGAATGTCCGGGAAGAGCTGAGGGGAGCCGATAAATAATAATTTGGTTTGATCGCGGCCACTTTTATAGAGGCTATTTTGCAGCCAATTGATAAGAATGCGTCCTAAACTGATGGTTAAAATGGAAATTAGCCAGGTTTCGAGAAAAACCAAGCGGGAGAAGGGGAATGAACGGACGAAGAAATAATAGGTAATGATGGCGAAAAGCCAAATAGTGTTGTTGACCAGGACTTTGGTGATTTGTTTGGAGAGATTTTCCTGTTTTTTTAAACTGTAATTGCCGTTGAAGGCGTTGATGGCGATTAGGCCGAGGGAAAAAAGGGCGCTACTCAATAAATAAGTATTCCAGTCGGGGAAGAGGGTGTAGGTGATGGGGAGGTCGAGGCCAGGCACTAAGTCAGTGATTTGGCGCAGTTGAAAAGCTAAAGTGAAGGCGGTCATGGCCATTAAATAGTCCAGCGGGATGCGAATCAGGCCGAAAATTAAATCCAGAAATTTCATTAAAGTGCTGCTATGTTTAGCCTAGCGGGATTTTTAAAAGTGATCTTACCGGATCATAAGCCGAGTTCTGTCTGTCATTTTGACCGAAGTCGCCGTGACAGTACAATCATCTATCTTGGCTTAACTTCGCAGTTAAGCTCATGCGGTGGGGAGAAAAGGACTTAATGGACAAAGTCGATTCTTTTACTCCCATCCCACCTTGCACCGAATAGGGTTTACCGTAATTCCACCGAAGTGGAATCATCCCGCCTGAAGCAGGACTTTTCACCTTTGACCTCGTAAGGCCTTGCGGCTGGACGAAGCTATTATTGTCTCTGTGGCACTTTCCGTACTGTCGGTCATTAACCGCCAGCCACTCCCGTTAGGAGTTATTCTTTCCATTGGGTGCTCGGACTTTCCTCACTACCCTTGTGGGCAGCGCGATTGTTCACCAGTAAGATCGGGGGTATTTTAGCAAGCTGATCAGTAAAATGCAATATTTCAAATCTGGGGGTTATTTTTTACTTTTCCAGAAAATTTGATGCATTTATTTCTGGAAAAGTAAAAAATAACCCCCGGATTTTAGATGGGCTTGGTTCTTTGATGCCTTGCTGAAGTAGTCTTGTTCTTTTGGAGTTGAGAAGGATAAAAAAACTCCAGTTTTTGGCTGGAGTTTGGGGTACTGTAAGTTAGGTGTTTATTTATTGTTTTTTTCTCTGAGTTTCTTGAATTCTTTGCGGAAGAATTCTACTGCAAATAAACATTCTTTGACTTTTTGATTGTCGGGTTCAAGTTCTAGGACTTGGTTGAAAAGTTGTTTGGCACGGTCGAAGTTTTTTTGGTTTAGGTAGCAGACGCCTAGGTCGGAGAGGATAAGGGGGTCGGCCGGGCTGAGACGCAAAGATCTTTCCATTAGAACGATTCCTTGTTGATGGCTTCCTGAGTGGAAAATTGACCAACCTAGGCAACGCAATACTTCTGGGTGATTTGGTTGAAGGCGATCAGCTGTTTCTAAATGTTCAATTGAATCTCTCCAATTGCCAAGAGCCGACATGGTAAAGCCCATTAAATAATGAGAATTGGCACTGCTTGGATTAATACGAAGAGCCTGAATCAAAGCGCGTTCAGCTTTATCGTATTCACGTAAACTCAAATAATTGTCGCCGATTTCTTCGTAAGCGTCCTGAAGTTCAAGGTCTTGTAAAAGAGCTTTTTCACATAATTGAATAGCTTCACGATGAGCACCCTCCATTTTTAATCGATCAGCCTCTTCAATCAAATAATGCTGGTCGGATATTTGGTCTGGCATTTTTTTGTTTTTGTTAAATCTTCATATTGTAGCAGAAAATGGCTGCGAGGACAAGACTCGGAAGCAGCTAAACTTGAGGAGGCTGCCCGCGCTTGACGCAAATTAGTTTATATTTTATAATGCTGACTTATAGAAATTTGGAAAAACATGAATATGTACAGAAAAACAGAGTTTAAATTGCCGGAAAATTTTTCAAGGGCAGATTATGAAAAGGTGTTTTTGAAATTGCTGGAAGAGGGAAAAGTTGAAGAGAAGGATATTGATGATGCGGTGGAGGAAATAAAAAAAGAAATTGATAGTATAAAGAGAGAAGCTAATGATCGATCAATGTTGGTTTTGCAAACTGATGGAAAAAGAGAGTTGTTGCCCGAACAGATTGAAGATTTATTGAAAAAGTTGAGGGCTCGTTTTAAGGAAAATCAAAAGAAACATCTTTCGATTTTTTGGTTTAACGTAGAAAAAAAATTAAGAAAGGCTGCTCCGGAAAATTTATGGTCACTTTGGAAGTTGGAAGAGCATTCTGAGGAAGTTCGTCCAGATGTCATAGATTATGATAGTGAAACTGGAGAGTATATATTTGTAGGGAGAATTCATTTGAATCGAATAAGTAATTCTTACCCTCTTTTATATAGTGATATTCTTAAGTATTATCAGGAAAATAGCTTTAACATGATTACTAAAGAAGATTTTCTTAAATACAAAAGCATATTTCTTGGCCAGAAGATGGCACTTGAGGGGCGGAATTATCTTTTAGAAACTCCCAAATTCGAAGAAATGGAGGGACTTTCATTACTTGGTAGTGTCTATCCTGTTAAGGAGCCAGCAGATAGATTTAAAATCAAGTTTGTGCAGGTTGATTTTTGGCCATCAATATGTTTTATGGTGAGAATTTCTGTTTAGACTGGAGTGAATTTCAATCCTAAAGAGAAAGAGATTTTAAATAAGCTCTTAATTCTGGTCCTAATTCCGGATGCTTAAGCGCAAAATCGATGTTGGCTTGGAGGAGGCCGATTTTTTGGCCGGTGTCGTAGCGGCGGCCTTCGAGGATTTTGGCGAAGATTTTTTGGGATTTGAGGAGTTGTTCGAAGCCGTCGATGAGGCGGAGTTCGCCGCCGGCGCTGCGGCCGCCTTTTTCAATGCAGTCGAAGACGTCGGGGGTGATGATGTATTTTCCGATGACGGCTAGGTTGGAAGGTGCATTTTCGGGTTTTGGTTTTTCTACTAATTGATCTACTTGGTAGAGGCCGTCTTTAACGTGGGTTCCGCCGATCATGCCGTAGCTGGAGCTGTCTTTTTTGTCGATTTCCTGGAGGCCGATTACGGAGCAACCG
>JBOFLO010000060.1:0-3230 GCA_051657905.1 Candidatus Altimarinota bacterium
AGGATAAGATTTTGATCGCTATTATAGCTTTATTGGTGATTTTGGGGTTGGGGATTTGGGCTATGAAGGCCAGTGCTGAGGAAAAGGCTAGATTGGAAGCTTTGAATGCCACTTTAGTACAAATTCGCGAGGAAATTAATTCGGCTGTTACTACGGGTGCATTTGATAAAGATCGTGCTGGGCAAATGCTTGCCTCCGCTGAAACAAAAGCGATTGAGGTTTATAATTCAGGTTTGCATAAGGCTAAATCAACTGAATTGTTAAATTTAATTTTAGAAACAAGAGATCAGTTGGATGGTGTGACACATGTGAAGCCGGAAATGATTGCGGATTTGAGTGCTAAGCGTAGCAATGTTTCTGCTTTAGGTTTAGTGAAATTGGATGATCGAATGTTTGCATATGAATACAATGCGCTTTATCCGATTTTGGCTGATCAGGTTGGGGATCCTTTGACTATTGATGACAATGAAAAAGTCGTTTCTGCGGTTAATTATGATGATAAAGATTCGATTTTGTTCTTAACTGAGTCGGGGAAAATTATTGAATATTTGGATGATCGAATGTCTTTCCTTTCGGGAAGTGAAGGTGAGTTTAAGAAAGGTGTGGATTTGAGCGCTTTCAGTAATAGAATTTTCATTCTTGATCCGGAGGGAAATCAGGTTTGGAGATATACACGACGTAGAGACACGTTTGATGCGCCTCAGGCTTATGCGGTGGGAGCGGATTTGAAAAATGCTGTGGATATGGCTATTGATGGATCAATTTATATTTTGGGTGATGACAGTTATATCACTAAATTATTCCAAGGTAATAAAGAAGATTTCCCAATCAGCAAACAACCAGTTAAGCCAATTACCAGCCCAACTAAAATCTACACCGATGTAGATATGTCACAAATTTATGTGCTTGAGCCAAATGAAAGTAGGGTGTTGGTTTATTTGAAAGACAGCAGATCCGGCGGAGCGGTTTACACTGCCCAATATATCTTTGATGAGATTACTGATTTGAAAGATATATATGTGGATAAAAATACCAATACACTTTACTTGTTAACTTCTAAGGCAGTCTATAGAACGGCTTTGTAATTGACGATTTTGCGCTGATCGGCTAGGGTGTTTTCTTATAAATTGCTTTATGGAAAACCCTTGGAAGAAAAAAAGTGAGAGAATAGTTTATGAAAATCCTTGGATTAAAGTTCGGGAAGATCAGATAATAAATCCTTCGGGCAATCCTGGTATTTATGGTGTGGTGGAAATAAAGCATGTTGAAGTTGATGTGGTGGCGGTTCAAGATAGAACTTTATATTTAGTTAGACAGTTTCTTTATCCAGTGGGAAAGCCTTTGATTACTGTTGTGTCGGGCGGGGTTCATGAAGGTGAAGATTTAGAGCTGGCTGCTAAAAGAGAGTTGAAAGAGGAAGCTGGTTTGATTTGTAAAAAATTGGATAAATTGGCGAGCTATTATGTTGGCTGTGGTGTAATGAAGGCGGAGGTACATGCTTATTTGGCTAGAGATTTACAAGAAGGCGATCAGGAACTTGATGAAACAGAAAAAATTGAAGTTCTGAAAATGGATGTAGATGAGGGAATGGAAATGTTGGAAAAAGATGAAATTAAAGATTCCTCTTCAATAATTGCTTTGCAAAAGTATTATTTGGGCCGATTAAAAGGGATTTACTAAGGCAAATCGTTGATGAATTCTGCAATCTTTAAGGAAGCCAAAGGATTGCTGATTTTTTGTAAATTTTTCTGGAAAGTTTTTTGATTGGTTTTGGTGTATTCGATGCATTCGGTGATGGTCATTTTGGCGGATTTTTGGATGATGCCGAGATTGTGTAGTTTGATTAATTCAGCGTTGCCCATTTCCTGGCCTGGGATGATTTGAGTGATGATCATGGGTTTTTCGGCGGCGATGCATTCCATAACTGTTGCTCCCCCGGCTTTGGTGACGACCAGGTCGCAATTTTTCATGAATTCGGGCATTTGGTCGGTCCAGCCGATGATGCGGATATTTTCTTCTTTATTGAAATGCTCTAGTTTTGGATAAAGTTCTTTGCTGCGTCCACAAATTACCGCAAGGTTGGTGTTAGGAAAGTTTTTGCGAATTTCTTCGACCATTTTGACTGTTTTGTGGGCCTTTTCGCCTGCAGGTAAAAGTAAAATGGTGAAGTTGTCTGATTTTAATTTAAGTTGTTCCCAGAATTCCTGACGATTGGAAGGTTTGGAGAAGGCTAGTTTAACTGGGAATCCAAGAGTTTTAATTTTTTCTTTGTTTGCACCTAGTTTTTGTAGGGAAATAGCGGTTTCTTCATTAGCGACGAGATGGAATTCTGGGTCGCCGGTAACCCAGGCATTGTGAATAGAAATTGAGTCGGTTACTAAACTGAGGAAATGTTTAGTGTCGCATTTTTTTAAAACCAAGCTGGCTAGATAATCCCAAATTGGGAAAGTGGAAAGGACAATATCAGGATTATAGCCTTTGAAAAGTTTCTCGATTTTAGCTGCGTTGAGCGGATAATTGGCGATATTTAGTAATTTTACTGGCCATTGATTGTCGGTGCTTTCGAAAAGATATTTGTAAAAATTTGGCAGATGTTTGGTAGAACCTTCGTAAAAACTTTTGACGGCTTTATTAAAAATTTCACCAATTTCGTGGTAGAAATCAATAATATCAATTTGATAATTTTTGCCGTAAAGATGTTCGATCCCTTCTTTTACTGCATTGGCTGCACTCATGTGGCCTTGGCCCATAATAGAACTAAGAATAAGAATTCTTTTGCGATGATCGGGAAATTTTTTTAAACGATGAGAATAATTTTCGATTTTATGAAGAAATTTTTGATGATCTTCGCTGGAAATTTGTTTTAAATTAAAGAGTAAATCGATTTGTTGATAAATAAGAAAAACCTGATTTAAACAGTTTAGAAGGTCTTGTTTGAGGATCTCGCGATCATTTGATTGTAGGGCGAAGTTTACTTGATCGTTTAACTCCAGGGCTGCGTTTTCCAGGCGAAGCGTAGCTGTTGAAGAATCCAATTGTTTGGTTAATTGGAGAATTTCTTTAATTAGCTGTAGTGTTTCCTGATATATTGAAGTTTGCGGAAAATATTGCATGTGAGCGATAATTTTTTATATGATAGCCAAATTCCCCGAAAAATAAACTATTTCTTTTGGGAAAATAATTTTAGAGTTTGTTCGGCGATTTTGGATTCTTCGCGGGCGGGAATGATC
>JBOFLO010000061.1:0-8596 GCA_051657905.1 Candidatus Altimarinota bacterium
TTTTGGTGGAGAGGTGATGCATCCAGGTGGAGGCAGTGGCGCCGAGGATGAGGGTGTGATCGGAGAAGGAGATAGGGAAAACTTGTTGAGGGGTGGCTTTAGGGCAAATTTGGACGAGCATTTTTCTGACTTCATGGCAGATTTTGATACCGATGAATTGCTTTTGAATTCCTAATTTTTGGGCGGCCACTTCTAAAAGCGTCTGAAAATCTGAGTTTTGAGTTTCACGAGTTTGTTTATACTCTGAAGAATTGTCAGGTTGAGGTGGATAATATTTTTTGCCGGAAAAATTATAACTCATATTATTTGTGCTGAATTTTTTTGGCGGGCTTGGCGACGGCTAATAAATCCAAATAAATTTGATAGGTCTGTTCGGACATTTTATGCCAAGAGAAATTTTTGACGTGGCGGCTGCCGGTGGAGACTAAATGCTCGTAGAGGGCTTTGTCGGTGAGTAGCTTTTCGATTTTTTCGGCCATGTCGGCTGGGCTGTGCGGGTTGAAGTAAACCGCGTTGTCTCCACATACTTCGGGGATGGAAGAATTATCGGAAGCTGCTACCGGCGTGTGGCATTGCATGGCTTCGAGAGGGGGCAGACCGAAACCTTCGTAGAATGAAGGGAAGGTGTAGATTTTGGCGGCGTTTAATAAATGAATGAGTTCTTTTTCGGAAACTAATCCGGTAAAAATAATTTGATTGTCCTTTAAATAGTCATTGGCGAGTTTGAGAATTTCTTCGGCGTAAATGGTGTCGTTTTTTCCGGTGATAACTAATTGAATATCATGGTTTTTATGGAGGATTTTGAAAGCTTCAATTAAACCTTTGAGATTTTTGTGGTCGCGCCAAACGCCAGTGTAGAGCAAGAATGGTTTGGTGATTTTATATTTTAATAAAGTTGGGCGAATGATTTCGGGTGAGTTGATGGGTTTAAATTCGGGATTTACGCCTTCATAAATAACATCTATTTTAGATGATTTGGTGCTGAGAATTTTTTGTAAATCATGGGAAGTGCTTTGAGAAACGGCTATTACTTTGCCGGCTTTTTTAACTGTGGATTTGATGGTGAGATTGTAGGCGAGGCGATGCAGGAAAGAAGTCATTTTTTTGCCCGGGTAGAAATGCAAAGTCAGATCGTGGATGGTGACGAGGGAGGGGCGATGGTAAAAAATCGGGGCGTTGAAATGAGTGAAATGCATCAAGTCCAATTGATGGGAGTTGAGGATTTTGAGGAATTTGGTCTGTTCGGACAGAGAATAGTGTTTGGCCTCAACCAACACTTTATGAAAAAGTGGATTCTTGGCTTTGAATTCGTCAAATTGCGGGCGATTGAAAAAAAGATAATAGTGATTTTTTTTATCTATATGCTGAAGATGTTCGACTAATTCGAAAACGTAACGTCCGATACCGGTGAATTGAGAGGAGTACATTCTGCAATCGATGCCTATTTTCATAAATTCTGCGGCAAATATATGTGATGGAAACAATTGCAGTTTAGCGTCTGAATCACTATTTAAAAAGTGAAAAAGAAAGACCCCCCCAACCAGGTGCAGCACTATTGCGGGGGGGGCAACGTGCAGATCGTCCTGGTCGGGGGGGAGAGTTGAGCGTCGCGGTCATCGATCCGAAAGGAATTACCTGAGCCTTAGCGCAGGGAGTACCTACATGGATGACGTCCGTCTAACTATTGAGGGGGAGTGGGGGGAAAACTCAATAGGACGCTCATTATTTGCGTAAGATTTCCATCACTTAGCCAAAAGGCCAGAAGGAGAAAATCTCAACTGGCTCGATAGTACACCCTGATAAATTAATAAGTCAATAGGAACGCAAATTAATTAGGAAGTGCGCTGAGGGAGATTTTTTAAATTGGAAATTTCTTCAAAAAGTACATCGACATCCTGAAGAGATTTAAATATGGATGTGGTAATTAGCTCTGGCTCTGAAATTGTTTCGGTATGATCAATCAGGCGATGTCGGCGGAAATTTTTAACTAATTGATGAACATTATATACGGTGCTTAATTCGCAGAGCTGTTCAGATGAAAGTTGCTCCAGCATTTCCGGATCAAGAAATTGATCAGCTTGGGCCTGACAAATTAAAATACTTAAAAGCAATTCTGATTTGGCAGTATTTAAAAATTCAGATTGCTTGTACGCTTCTGGTGAAGAATCACTTAGGTTAATAAAAACTATGGCGCGAAAAATATTTAGGTATTTTTTACCAATAGCCATGCGACTAGCGGAACTTCTTAAATCAGGATCGCTGTCGATGATGGGGGCTGCTTTTTGAAAATTGGACTCGCTGACTTGAGCGGCATGAAAAGCGTATTTTTCTAATAATTGCATCAATGCCGAGTGCTGATCTGATGGCAATAGGCGGCGGTTGATGGCCAGTTCGTAAATTAATTCGCTGATACTGCTGGTGATTAAGTAGAGGTGGAATTTCTTGTAAATATTCGTGGATAGCCAGGCTGGAAAATTGACGATCAAACAATTGATTAAGAAATTCGGCGGTTTCGATATTTTTGGGAAGAGTGAGTGAATCGTAAGAATATTCGCTGCTGATTTCGGGAGGTATGCTGGAGTTGCTCATGGTGAAATATTTGTGTGTAAGTCAGTAATTTAAATATGAGAAAGACGGTTTGTCAATGTGAAGAAAGGGGGTTGGAAGTATTTTAGAGTTAAAATTGGCGGGAAATAAATAATCTGAATGACTGCAGCAATAAAAATTGAAGGCAATAATAAAGGGGCGGGGAAATCACAGACGGGTGTGGCGAGAAAAATTCTTTTGAATACGGCTACGCAAGTGATAGCGAAATTGATTATTGGTTTGTTTTCGGTGGTGATTTTGAAATTGTTGACTACTTATTTGGGAAAAAGTGGTTATGGATTCTATAAATCTATTTTTGAATTTTTAGCGTTTTTTGCGATTGTGGCGGACTTGGGTTTGTATACGATTGGCGTGAGGGAGATGAGTCGGGATCCGTCGCAAGAGGGTAAAGTGCTGGGGAATTTGATGACGATTCGGACGGCGATGATTATTTTGATTGGTGGAGTGGCTGTGGCGGCGAGCTTTTTGGTGGGGGAATTTCAGGGGAGTATTGCGCCGATTGCGGTGGGGGTGGCGGCTTTGGCTACGGTGTTTGCGATTTTGACTGGGACTGTTTCCACGGCGTTGCAGGTACATTTGAAAATGGAGTGGAATTCGCTTGGTTCAGTGCTTGGGAAATTAGTGACTTTAGGTTGGATGCTGTTTGTGATTTTATATTGGTTTCCGCATAATTGTTCTTCGGATTTGGTGCAATTTTTAAGTGGCAGTGGAGCATGCAGTATTTCCAATGAAGCGTTTTTACAATTGATTGCGGCTGGGTTGCTTGGGAATATTGTGATGTTTTTAGTGACGTTTTATTTCACTAATAAATTGGTGAAAGTTTCTTATCGTTTTGATTTAGATTTTATTCGTGAGGTGATTTGGAAAGCTTTGCCTTACGGATTGGCATTAGTTTTAAATCAAATTTATTTCAGAATTGGTTCGATGGTTTTGTTGAATACTATGGGCAGTGATGCAGTGGCTATTTATTCCGCGCCATTAACGATTTTGGAAGCGGCAGGAATTATTCCATTGTATTTTATGAATGCGATTTTGCCGTTTTTAACTCGTACTATTAAAGATGGAAAAGGTGAACATAAAAGAATTATCCAATTGTCTTTTGATTTCTTAATGATGAGTGCCTTGCCGATTGTAGCGGGGACTTTGGCGCTGGCTTATCAAATGATTTTCATTATTGCTACGCCGGAATTTTTGAGTAATACGGCGATTGGATTTTATGGATCGGATATTGTTTTACAGATTTTGATTATTGCTTTGTTCTTTAGTTTTTTGAATGGGCTGTTTGGATATATTTTAATTGCTTCGGATCATCAGGATACTTTGTTGCCGAGAAATTTTATCGGTGCGATTGTGACGGTGGTTTTAACTTTGGTGTTGGTGCCGCATCTGGGAGAACGTGGGGCGGCGATTGCCAATGTGGTTACGGAATTTTATATTTTTGCGGCGTCGTTTTTGTTAGCGAAAAAGTTTGTGGATTTCAAAATTGATTTGTCGAGATTTTGGAAAATGCTTTTGAGTACGGTGGTGATGGGGGCGGCGGTTTGGTATTTGAAAGATATTTCTTTTTATTGGTTTGGATTGGGAAATAAAAATGTGGCGCTGTTGATTCCGTTGGGTGGCGTTATTTATGTGGTGATGTTGTTATTGACTGGGGCTTTGACTAAGGAAATGATTGATATGATTAAGAAAAGGAAAGTGGTGCAAGCTACTGCTACCAGTGAAGCGGGGCCGGGTGGGGCGGGGAATACTGGTGGGGCGGCGGAGAGTGCGGGGGCGGGGATTGAGGATTCGGAGTAAATTTAATATAAATTTTTAGTAGTGAATGAAAGACGTTAAGCATTTTAAAACTAATACCATTATTGGTCATAGAGGATGTGATAGTGCCGGACAAGAGAATACTGTGGCGGCTTTTTTGAAGGCGGTGGAGTTGGGGGCGGAATGGGTGGAGATGGACATTAGGAAAACGCGTGATGGAGTTTTGATTGTCTGGCATGATATTGATGTGGCAGGGTTGCGCGTGCGGGGAACTTTATTGGAAGAATTGAAAGAGATGACGGAGAGTGAGGAGATGATTTTAGAGACATTGGAAGAAGTTCTGAAAGCTTTGGAAGGGAAAGTGAAATTGGATATTGAATTGAAGGAAAGTGGTTATGAGAGTGAGGTGGTGGATTTGGTTTTGAAATATTTTACGCCGATGGAATTTTTGGTGAAAAGTTTTTTGGATGAAAGTGTGATGGTGGTGAAAAGTGGATATCCGGCGGTGAAGGCAGGGCTATTGTTAGGCCAAAGGAGAAGGGGTGATGAATCATTGAAAACTTATTTGAAAAGAAGATGGAGTGAATTTTTTCCGTGGAAAAGAGCTGAGAAATGTGCGGCGGATTTTTTGGGAGTGCATTGGGGATTGTGTAAATTTGGTTTGCATAAAAAGGCGGCACGGAAAGGTTATGCTGTGCAGGTTTGGACATTAAATTCTGCTAAAAGAATTAAAGAATTTATGTTAAGTTATGCGGTAAGCGGGATTGTCACTGACAAACCGGAGTTAGCATTAAAAATCCGTAAAGATTTATAATATGAATTTGGAAGAAGAAGTAAAAAATAGATTGGAAAAATCATTGGAGGAGGCGCAGGTGATGATTGAATTTGCTGATGGACATCATATGACTGTAGAAATTATTTCCAAGAGTTTTGCGGGAATTGGATTAATTGATCAACATAAATTGGTTTACGCGGCGCTGGGAGATTTGATAAAAGATGGATATTTGCATGCATTAAAACTTAAAACTAAAGCGGCATGAGTGAAATTGATCACAAAAAAAGAATTGAAGATTTGATTAATGGAAATAGAGTTTTTGTATTTATGAAAGGTAGTGGCGATGCGCCAGCTTGTAGATTTTCGGCGCAGGTGGTGGAGCTGCTTAAAGAATACAAAGTTCAATTTGGTTATTTTAATGTTTTTGATGATGGTGAAATTCGCGAGGCAATTAAGGATTATACCGGTTGGCCGACAATACCGCAGGTGTTTGTGGAGGGTAAATTTATTGGTGGGGCGGATATTTTACAAGAACTGCATGACGGTGGTGAGTTAAAAGTTATACTTGGATAATATTTTTTAATAAGTCGGATTTATGAGTGCAGAAAAGAAAATGTACGATGAAATCGATGGGGAGGATTTACCGGAAATTTCGCGAGTGGAATTGACAGCAAAAGACGAGGAGGAAGTTTTGCAGGTTCAGAGAGAATCATTGAAAGATAAGGTGGCGCAATTGGTTTATAGAGAATCAAGTGGTTATCATAAACAATTATCTGTTTTGTCAGCGACCGTGGCGGAATTAATTCATGAAGCGGTTCATGATTTAGCTGATGAAAAAATATTTTACGAGAGATTTAAAGTAGTGATGGGGAAAAAAAGAGCGCAGAGTTTGAAAGAGGGGGGCGTGCTGGAAACACAGCTGGAGGAATGGTTATCCAAACAAAAATTGCCAATTAGAAATGAGGAGGGGAAATTGGAAATGTGGGATTTTAAAGCTTGCATGCTAACAAATCCGATGATTAGACCGACGGTTTCTGTGACTAGGGCGGATAGTGAGGGGTTTAAAACTGTCGGATTATTCGAGTTAATGAAAAACTTGGGGGAGGCTAATTTGGATTGGGACGATTAGAAAGTTTGTTGATAGCTTGAGCAGCAAGTTGGCGAATGTTTTCGTGTGGGTCTTGTTGGAGTTTTTCGATTTGTGAGAGGAGTTGGGTTTGTTGACCGTTGATGGCGGCGTTTAAGGTGTTGCGGATTAGGCCGGAGCGTTTGGCGCGCATGACGGGGGAGCCCGCGAAGCGGGCGAGGAAGGTGTCGTCAGAGCTGAGGGAGAGGATTTCTGCTAAAGGTATTGAGTCTCCGGCGATGGTGACTTTTTGAAAGGCTTCGAGTGTGAGAGGGCGAGCGAATTGTTTATTGTATGGGCAAACTTCCTGGCAAATATCACAGCCGTAAATTAAATTGTCCATTTTGGGAGCCAGGTCTTCGGGAATTGGTTGTTTGCTTTCGATGGTTAGGTAGCTGATACATTTGCGGGCGTCCATGCTGCCGTCGCCGAGTAGGGCATTGGTGGGGCAGGCGTCGATGCAGCGAGTGCAGGTGCCGCAAGTGCCTTGGGAGGGTTGATCGTATTCTAATTCCAGGGAAGTTAAAAGTTCTCCGAGTAGGACGAAGGAGCCGCGGTTTTCGGTGATGATTAATCCGTTACGGCCGGGGAAGCCGATGCCGGCTTTTTGGGCGAAGGAGCGTTCGAGTAACGGGGCGGAATCAACGCAGGCGCGGGTGATGGCTGGAGGGTTTGATGGGGTGATTTGAGTGATGTGATCCGCTAAATTTTTTAATAATTTTTTGAAAACTTTATGATAATCCCGACCGTGAGCGTAGCGAGCTATACGACCGTGATCCACTGGAGTTTCTGGTTTTTCACGATAATAATTTACAGCGATAACGATAATGGAGCGGGCTTCGGGTAAAAGTTTTTTTGGGTCGCTGCGCAAATCGCTGTTTTCCAGATATTTCATTTCACCATGAAAGTCGGCGCGCAAAAAATCGTCTAAACGTTTTTTAGCTGCGGGGTCGGCCACTGCAGGAGTGATGCCGATAAAATCCACACCCATTTCCTGCAGGGCGAAATTTTTAATTTGCTGGGTGAGAGTGGCGGCTGGGAAAGTTGCGTGCATGATATTGAATAGCGGACGAAAATTATTTTGCTACCACGGTTAATTGAACTGACTGGTCTGATTTCATTTGGTCGATGATGACGCAAGAGAAAGCTTCATCCAATTTGAAATATTTAGTTTCCTTGGCTGCTAGAACAAAAGTTGAACCAAGTTGAGAACATTCGTTTTGACCATCGGAAGTTGTGTATAAATCAACTTGAGCTTCTGTAGCATTATAAACTAATAATTCTTGGCCAACTGTGGCGGTTAGATTGCTTGGGGCGAAGCCTTTTTCGGTGATGATAATGCCTTTTTTGTTGGTGAGCATTGGGGTATTGGAGGATTGGTCGGGGGTGGTTGGGCCGTTGCTCTTAGTGATATTCTCAACATCAACCGGACCCTGAACAGTTATTCCACCAACAGTGACTTTGCTGTCGTTAACTTTTTGATTATCAGCTGGAGCAGGAGTAGTGGAACAAGCGGCTAATAATAAAGTGGAGGAAAGTAGAGCGATTAAAAGTGATTTAGACATGGTTTTTATAATTAATAGGGGCAATTAGCAGCGAGAGCGAGTTGAACAAGAGTTTGTTCACCAACTAAGTCGGCATGATTGGGGAATTTCCAAGTTGGATAACCGGTAATTTCTTCATTTATACATATTCTTGGATTGCCATTTGGACCTTTGGCATCGCATTCTTGATAAGTGATGAATTGGAAATCATCACCGAATAACTCTTTCTGAGATTGACAATGAGGGCACCAAAAAGCGCCGTACATTACAGCGCCTTTTTTACTTAGACATTGGGCAAGAATTTCCACATTGATTGCAGGAATTATTTCCGGTTCAGCAACAATGGTGGTGGAAATTTCAGATTGAATCGGGGCTACTTCTGTCACTGGTGTTTCAATAACAGTGGAAGTGCCTCGAAGGAATATGAGTCCGAAAATTGTAGTAAATAAATGGAGAAAATCCATAGATGATTTTATTAAACTGCGTCCGGAGTTTCTGACGCAGAAGTTTCAGATTCAGTTTCAGTAGACGTCGTGTCAGCGGATTCCTCTGTTGTTTCAGCAGGAGTTTCAGTTAAAAATTCTGTACAGTTGGCGAATTTAGCTAATTCTTCAACCGGTTGTTCACCTACTAAATTACCCTGACCCGGGAAAAACCAAGTTGGATAACTGGTTACACCTTTTGATTTACAAAGAGTGCTATTTCCTCCAGCTCCACGATCATCACATTCCTGATAAGTAACGAATTGAAAATCGTCACCGAAGACCTTTTTCTGATTAGCACAATGTG
>JBOFLO010000062.1:0-1276 GCA_051657905.1 Candidatus Altimarinota bacterium
ACCAAAACATCATTAAATTTATCCACCACCAACCCAGGCAACCCATCCCCCTCCGAAAAAATCACCCTATAAGCATTAGTATCCTCCCTCCCCGCCAACTCTTTCCGCAAATCCCCCGCCCTCTTCACCCGCCCCACCAACCAAGCCAAATCAATTTCCTCTTTTTTCTTCCAAGTCAAAACCCGCACTGCAATATTGGAGTTTGCATTGTAATAACCTCTAGCCACAAATTTCCCATCAGCATCTTTCACTTCAGTAATCTCGCCATTTTCTTTACTAAAAACCTTTTCAATCGCACCGGAAAAAATCCACGGATGTTTATAAAATAAAGATCTCTCACGCCCACGTTTTAAAATCACTTCAACTGCCATAAATTCGTATATTAAGAAATTCGTTAATGCAATTTGGTCAATTGCCGTTTATATATAGCAATTTGGCCTACCTAAAGCAATTGATTTGCTTCCCAACCCCACACACGCTACAATTGCAACAATATTACATTTAGCCGTAAAACGGCATCACTATGGATTTCCTCTCCTCACCTTTCTGGGCTTGTATGCTGGCTGTAAGCACTGTCAGTTTAATCTCTTTAATCGGAGTTTTCACTATTGGTTTACAAGAAAAATTCTTACGCAGCATTTTAAAATTATTAATCGCTTTCGCTGCCGGTTCACTTTTCGGCGACGTTTTCATCCACATTTTACCTGAAACCTCCGAAGCTCTAGCCGCACCTTGGCCAGGAGTTCTAGTATTAACAGGTATTATCGGCTTCTTCTTAATCGAAAAATTCCTCCTCTGGCAACATTGCCATGAATTACCAGGTCAGGAACATCGTCATCCGGTCGGACCAATGACTATTATCGGTGACGGTATCCATAATTTCCTCGACGGTATTTTAATCGCCGGCAGTTTTTTGGTTTCCACCGAACTTGGTATCGCCACCACTATCGCCGTTGTCCTACACGAAATCCCTCAAGAAATCGGCAATTTCGCCACCCTCATCAAAGCCGGCTACAGCAAATCTAAAGCCCTTCTTTTTAATTTCCTCAGCGCCTTAACCGCCATCGCTGGCGCTCTATTAGTTTTCATCCTCGGCCAAAACATTGAAGGCCTCGCCACCTATCTCCTCCCCTTCACCGCAGGCAGCTTCATCTACATCGCCGGCTCCGACCTAATCCCCATGCTCCACGACCGCGAAGAAAATTCCTTCCGCGAAAATTTCAGCCAATTAATTGCCCTGGTCGCCGGTATGGCTATAATGTTCTTACTGATTTTC
>JBOFLO010000063.1:0-17584 GCA_051657905.1 Candidatus Altimarinota bacterium
AGGATGCTTTCAATAGAATCAGTGATGTAATTTTGGAATTCATCGATGTACATGAAGAAATCGGTGCGTTCGTCTTTGCTGAAACGCTGACGGCGGAGGGCGGCCATTTGTAATTTGGAAACGATAATTAAACCGAGTAATTTGGAGTTGATATCCCCAACTTCACCTTTGGAAAGATTCATCAGGAGGATTTTTTTATTTTGCATTACATCAATAAAGTCGAAGGCAGATTTAGTTTGACCGATAATATTACGCAACATGGAGTTGGTAATGAATTGGCCGAATTTAGCAGCGAAGTAAGGGATGATTTCCTGTTTTTCACGGGCGCCGGTTTTAGCCATTTGATCAGTCCAGAATGATTTTACGACCGGATTTCTAATATGCTGCACTCGCTCCTTTTGAAAATCATCATCAGTAAATAAACGTACAATGTCGGCGATGGTTCCTCCTTCGGGATGGGACATTAAGGTTAAGCAACCATTGCGGAAATAATCCTGAATACGTGGACCGAAAATTTCATTGCCGAATAATTTGATCATAATATTCATGGCGTCCAAAGCAACGAGTTCTTTTTCATCATCACTTTCGGCTTCTAAAAGATTTAAACCCATTGGTCGAGTTTGATCGGCGGGGTTGAAATAAATAACGTCATCGGCGCGTTCTTTGGGAATGAAGGGGAAAATATCGTCGACTAAAGAACCGTGTGGATCAATTACGCAAAGTCCATCGCCAGCGCGTAAATCCTGACGAATCATGGATTGGAAAATGGAGGATTTACCAGTACCGGTTTGTCCGATTACATAAAAGTGACGGAAACGATCTTCGCGTTTCATGCGGATTTCGGTTGAAGTGCCGCGATAATAATTATGTCCTAATAAAATTCCTTCTTTGGGAATGTTGCTTGGGGCTGGAGCGATTTTATAATTTTGCCAGTGAATTCCGGGAGTTTTGTTGAAGCGAATATTGGGGAAATGGAAAACGGAAGAAAGTTCATCGGAGGAAAGAATGGTGAATTGCTTTTTCCATTTTTGACCAAAAGGATATTCAAATTTTCGATAAATATAATCTTCGACGATTTGTTTTTCTTTATATTTTTTTACTGTGGAAAAACCGTTGGAGGTGGGAGAAGAATATTGGGCAAAAGCGGAAATAATATTGGTGAGATTGGATTTTGCTTCGGCTTGATTGTCGGCGGCACAAATTACACGGATAATTGTTTCATAACCAACAGAGGAATTTTTTTGTTCCAAATCTTTTACTTCTTCTTCAGTTAAAGGAGTATTGCGGCTGGTGTCTGGACCTCCGTCATCGCTTTTTCCTCCACCTCCACTAATTAAAAATTGAAAGAAATTGATGATTAACTTGAAAGGGTTGAAGGAGAAAGATTTTTTGGTGGTGCGCTTGTTGTTTAAAATATTTTTAGCTTCTTCACGGCCTTCTTTTTGCCAATTGTCGGTAGGGCGAATCATTACTTGAATAACGGCACGGTCGTCCGCAGCGAGTTTGGAAAGAGCATTGGTTAAATTATTAATTGGATCGGAATTTAAACGATGGTAGGTGCGAATGGGAAACATGAAATGTTTGCTCAAAGTTAGAGCAGCGGATGAAGTGTGAGTATTGTTTTGGAAAATATTATATTCGTCGGCTTGTTCAATATAAGCGTGTGGGTAGTAACCAGTAATTTGTTTTTCTACCAATGAAGCTAATTCGGCTGGAACTATAATGAAAAAATGAATTTCTCCTTCGAGGACCACGTATTCCAGTGAGAGAAATTCTTCTCCGTAAAATTTACTTTTCCAGTCGCCACTATAAATAGAGTGGAGAGAATCATACATTTGCGACATTAACCCAATGGCTTCTTTGAAATCTTTGGCTCCGGCGGATTGTTCTTCATCTCTTTCTTCCCTAGATTCTTTTTTGGCAATTTGTACCTTTAAAAAGACCATATTTAATGATCTTTTAAGATTTTGTTTGCGAAGAAAGCGGCTTTTTAAAATGATATAGGTTAAATAGCCGAGTCCAGCTAAAACCAGTAAGCCTAATGATAAATATAGATAATATTCCATGAAAAATGTTTGTTTGAGCCGTTTGAATTATATTGAAGCGCGGCTTATTCGCCAAGTAGTTTTTTGAACTTGGCTAGGACTTCCGGGGCGGGATCGATGGCGATTTGAGTTTTGATGGTTGTTAATTGACCATTTTGTACTACTTTTAGAAATACGGGCAGGGAGCCAACGTGGTCTGACATTAGCTGTTTTAATTGAGTTAGTTTTTCGGCAGGAAATTCTGTGGGTATGGAAATGGTGATTTTATCTTTTTCTAAAAAAGGATTTCCTGCGGGTTGGGCTGGAGCCTCAACTGAGGCTGCTGGGGCTTCTGTTGCAGTGGTGAAGCGAGGAGATTTCTTTTCAATTTTTTCTTGAGGATCATAAACACCTGCTTCGGTGGCGTTTTTAACCATCGTTTCTAGAGATGCGTTTTTTAAATCAAAAACACTTAATTGAGGTGAACCGCGGCGAATGTCCAATTTACCATCTAAAAATAAAATCTGATCTTCTTTTAATTTAAATTTATATTGTTCGTAAACTTTTGGGAAAATTACAATTTCAATTTTGGAAGTGAGATCTTCTAATTCGCCATAAGCCATAGGGGTTCCGGCCTTGGTCATGACGGTTTTGAGAGATGTGATAATGCCTGCTAATTTCACATTTTTATTTAAATCTTTGTCATTTAAATCGCCGATTAATTTGGCTTTGCGTTTTAGATATGTGGTTAAGCCCTTGAGTGGGTGCATAGAAACATAAAGGCCGAGATAGTTTTTTTCTAGCTTTAATTTTTCCATGGTGGAGAGTGGAGCTACTGGAGGCAAAGTGAGTTTTTCTAAAGCAATTTCTGGTTGATTGTCGGAATCGAATAATTGAAATAAATCCGATTGATCAGCAGGAGCGGACTTTTGTTGGCTGGCATTTTTGGCATAACGAGAAATTTCTTCGAAATTTTCGGCGAAGGTTCTTCTGTCCCCAAATTGATCGAGGGCGCCGCTATAAGCTAAACTTTCAATAGTTTTTTTATTGAGAATTTTTGGCGGAAGGCGAGAAGCAATATCTTCGACACTTTGAAATGGACCTTTTTCTGCGCGTGCCTTTAAAATTTCACTAATTGGTCCCTCCCCTATTCCCTTAATTGCGCTTAAACCAAAACGAATTTTCCCTTCAGATTCTACTGAAAAAGTAGATTCGGAAAAATTAATAGAAGGTGGAAGAACTTCTATTCCCATGGCATCGCAGTCATTGATTTCGATGGCGATTTTTTCTAGATTGCCATGGTCGGAGGTGAGTAGGGCGGCCATGAACTCTGTTGGATAATGAGCTTTTAAGTATGAGGTTCTGTATGAAATCATTGCGTAACAAGCAGCGTGGGATTTGTTGAAACCGTAACCGGCAAATGGCTCGACAACTTTTTCAAAAATTTCTTTGGCATGTTTGCGATCATGTCCTTGGGCTACTGAACCGTCAATGAATTTTTCTTTTTGTTCAACTAATAATTTTGGGTCTTTTTTACCTACAGCACGACGTAAAATATCAGCTTCACCTAAACTGAATCCGGCAAAATTTCGGGCAATTAATAAAATTTGTTCCTGGTAAATAGCTACACCATTGGTAACTTTCAAAATCGATTCGAAAGATGGATCAAGGAAGCGAACAGTGTCTGGATGATGTTTTCCTTTAATATAACTTGGAATCCATTCCATCGGGCCGGGACGATAAAGTGAGATCATAGCGATGATGTCTTCAAAATTATCGGGTTTGAGTTCGCGAATATAGCGACGCATGCCAGATGATTCTAATTGGAATATTCCTGTTGTATCGCCTCTCTGGAAAAGCTCGAAAGTTTTGAGATCGTCCATGGGAATTTTAATCAGATCGATTTTAATTCCTTTGGTTTTTTCAATTAAATTTAAAGTTTGCTCAATAATGGTTAAGTTTTTTAAACCCAAGAAGTCCATTTTAAGTAGCCCAATATCTTCCAAATATTTCATGGAATATTGAGTGACAATCCCATCGGAACCGTCAGTGGCTTTTTGTAATGGCGTGTAATTAACCAGTGGTTGTTCGGAAATAATTACGGCGCAGGCATGAGTTCCAGCGTTGCGAACCGTCCCTTCTAATTTCATGGAATTATCGAGAAGCTCTTTGGCGCGAGCGTCATTTTTATAAAGTTGGCTTAATTCCGGATCTTTTTCAGTTGAGACTTTTAAAGGGGCGTGTTTACCAAGGACGGGTTGTGGAACGGCTTTAGCTACGGCATCTACTTCACTATATGGATAACCCATACCACGGCCTACATCGCGCACCGCGGCTTTAGCGGACATTGTTCCGTAAGTAATAACTTGGGAAACACAATCTTTACCATATTTTTGAATAGTATAGTCCAAAACTTCATGACGGCGATGATCGGCGAAATCGATATCGATATCGGGCATGGAGACACGGTCAGGATTTAGGAAGCGCTCGAAGATCAGGCCGTATTTAAGCGGGTCTAATTCGGTAATTTTTAAGGTGTAGGCGATAATTGCACCGGCAGCGGATCCACGACCTGGGCCTACAGCAATGCCATTTCGTTTGGCATAGTCGATAAAATCCCAAACAATTAAGAAGTAATCATTGAAACCCATTTTCCCTACTACTTCCAATTCATAATCAAGCTGTTTTTGGGCTTTTTCATGCATTTCTGCGGGATATAATTCCTTCAAACCTTTTTCGCAAAGTTCGCGAAGGTATTCGGTGGAGGTTTGGCCGTTGGGAGTTTTAAAAGGTGGGATAAGGTTTTGACCGAATTGCAGTTTTAAATCGCATTTGTCCGCAATTTTAACAGTGTTTTCGATGGCGTCTGGAAGATCTTTAAAAATGGCCAGCATTTCCTCGGCGGGTTTTAGAGAAAAGTCGCCTTTGTATTGTTTGCGGTCGGGATTGTGAATATTGGTTTGAGTTCCAATGCTTACCAAAATATCGTGAGGGAAATGATCTTCGGGTTTTAAATAGTGGGAACTCTGGGTTGCTACCAAAGGAATATTTAACTTTTGACTTAGTTTGATTAATTCCGGCTCAATTTGTTGATATTCGGGGATTTCTGGATGTCTTTGTACTTCCAAATAAAAATCTTCGCCAAATAATTGCTGGAATTTTTTAGCTAAAGTTTCAGCCTGCTCTAAATCTTGCTGCAAAAGAGCCTGAGGGATTGCGCCCCAGATACTTCCCGACAAAACAATTAAACCTTCTTTATATTTTTCCAATATTTCCATGTCCAAACGAGGGCGATAGTAAAAGCCTTCGGTTGAGGCGAGGGTGGATAATTGAAGAAGATTTTGATAGCCGGTGAAATTTTTGGCGAAAACGGTCAGGCGGGAGGCCTTTGCTTCAACACTATTTTGTCTGTCAAAGCGAGAGGCGGGAGCTAGGTAAAAGTCTACTCCGATAATTGCTTTAAGTCCTTCATCTTTAGCCGCTTTATAAAATTCTACTGCACCATATAAATAACTATTGTCGGTTAGTCCAATAGCTGAAAAACCCAATTGCTTGGCTTGTTTTACTATATCCTTCGGGGCGCCGAGGGCGTCCAGAAGACTATAATGAGAATGAGAATTTAAGTGTACGAAGGACATTTAGGAGTTTTGAAGTTTGTTTACTGTAATTTCGCGTATATTATCGTGCAAATTTAAGTTTATTTTTAAAATTGTTTTAGAGATTTGGTTTAGAATTGAGGGAGGGAGGCGTTCGGCCCATTCAATAAAAACAATTGATTGTGGAGAGTTTAACATAGTACGGATTTCCTCCAAAAAAATTGAGTCGACTTTTTCTAATCGATAGAGGTCTAAATGATAGATTTCCGGTAATTCAGAGGTGGAATATTGATTTATTAGGGTAAAGGATGGGCTTTTGACCTGCCGAGTAGGCAAACCGAAGTGATTTAGTAGTGATTTTACTAAAGCGGTTTTGCCAGTTCCTAAATTTCCTTCCAACAAAATTAAAGTGTTGATTGTAAGCTGTTTTGCCAAGAGCTTAGAAAACTGATCCAGCTCATCTAAACTATGTATTTTGGCCTGTAATAAAGGAGAAGGGGGCGTGGTTTGCTTAAAAGTCATTTTTTTGCTATAATTTAATGTTAAAACTAAAAAGAAAAACCAATGAATACCATCTTCCCAGAAAATAGTGCAGGAAAAGGTCGTATGCAGACCATTCTAGTAATGTCTTTATTTGTAGCAGTCGGGCTTATTGTAAATTTAAGTCTGGGTGATTTACAAACGAATTTAATTGCAACCAAGAAAGCCGCACCTTATGACGGGACTACAATGCCAATTAGACAGATTCCAGATTGGGTTGGTTTAAGCAGTGATCAATGGAAATTGAAGTTTTCAGAAATGCCTGCCGGGAAATTGATTAGTGCGCCTGAATATAAGCCTGAGCAATTAACAATCCCGAGTTCGAGTTTAAATTGGTCTAATGCGGCAGACAGAGCTATTCGTAACGCTCAAGTAACTTATAGTGTGCCGTATATGGGTAGTTATAAATTAAATGGTAAGGAATATGATGGTAGTCATTTGGCTGTGGATATTAAAATCCCAGTTGGAACGCCGGTTTTTGCAATTGGTAATGGTGTTGTAACTAAGGTTTCTCAGTCTGATGCTGGGTTTGGAAAGCATATTGTGGTTAGACATGATGAGTTCCCTTCTATGGATAATGCCAATGTTAAAACGACTTACCACTCCAGTTATTCCCATTTAAATAGTACTTTGGTACAAGCAGGAGATATTGTGAGTAAAGGACAACAAATAGCTGAAAGCGGACAAAGTGGTACAGCTACTACTCCGCATTTGCATTTTCAAATAGATAAAGATTCGGTTGCATGGCATCCATATTGGCCGTTTACATCTCAGGAAGCATCAAATGCAGGAATGGATTTCTTTAGCGCTATAAATGGAGGATTAGGGAGTAGTGCGGCAATTGCTGCGACTATTAGTCCTTTAGCCTATGTGCAGAAATATACATCGGGGTCAGCTTCAAATAATAATAGCACTGGTTCAGATAGTGGTTCAAATACTTCAACTGAGCCAAATAATGATCAATTGCCTCCAGTAAATGAAAATACCAATACTGATACTAATACAGATGAAATTCCTGAAACAGAAGAGGAAGTGGTAGAGGAGGTTCCAGTGGTGGAAGAGCCGGTTGTTGAAGTTGTAGATGTGGTTAAAATGCCAAGTAAATTAGAATTAAATTATGATAAGGCCTTTGCAGTAAACAGTGCTTTATTGATAAAAGTTGTGGCTTTGGATGAAGATGGGAAAATTATTGATAAGGTAGATTCGGCTGTGGATCTATATATTAAAGTAGAAAATGGTAGTGCTAAGTTGGACAAAACTTTTTTAACAGCGGCTGACTTTAAAAATGGAATTGCCGAATTTAGAGTAACTCCTAAAGGAGAATTTGGGCTTAAGGTAGCTGTTGAAGGAAATGGCTTGAAATATTCTACGGAAATTTTACAGGCTAGCATTTTCCCTGATTTAAATGAAGAGGATGATAATTTCGTGGCTATTAGCTTTTTGAAACAAAATGATGTGATTAGAGGTTATCCAGATGGTACATTCAAGCCTGAAAATCCAGTTTCCAGAGTTGAGGCTTTGAAGTTTATTTATGAAGGTCTAGATAAAGGAACCACTGGTTCTAAAATCCTACCTTTTAGCGACACCGACTCTAAAGCCTGGTATGCAAAATATGTAGCTGCGGGGTTGAAGGATAGAGTGATTCAAGGATATGAAAACAATTCATTTAAGCCGGCGAATCAGGTTACTAAAGCGGAATTTTTGAAAATGCTTTTGGAAAGTTCTGGAGATGGGAATGTGGCTGTGTCTGAAAACAAGCCATTTAGTGATGTGGAAGATAATTCTTGGTATGGAAAATACTTCAGTATTGCTAAAGAAAAGAATTTATTGGACACAAGCTCAAGTAAAGCAAATCCTCATCAGGCTTTAAGCAGAGCTGAAGTGGCGGAAATTTTATATAGATTGATGGTAATTAAGAATACTAATAAGAGCAGATTTGAACGTAGTTTGGCTTCAGAAATGCCTTCGGTGGTCAATTTCTAAAAATTGATTGCCTAGACCATAGTTTTCTTTTAAAATGCGGTGGCTTTGACAGCCAGTCAGGTTATAAGCGCCCGTAGCTCAGATGGATAGAGCAGTACCCTTCTAAGGTAAAGGTCACACGTTCGAATCGTGTCGGGCGCACCATTTAAATATTTAAGACAAGTTGAAAGAATTTGCATTTTAGGGAAAATGTGGTATTTTAATGTTCAATTGATTTAAATATAGAGAATGAAATTATTGACTGGAGAGAAAATTTTTAAAGTTTATCATCATCATCCTTTATTTTTTATTTTAAGAGTAATAAAGGTGTGGGGTGCTTCATTGCCTTTTTTCTTTGTAGCTTTCGTATTTTCTCCTTTATTTAATTTTGCCGCTCAAGTTTATATGTATGGCGGTATCGTTACTTTGTTTACTTTGGCCACCTGTTACGACATGTTGATTTATTATTTGGATACTTTGGTTTTAACGAATAAAAGATTGGTGCATTTGGATTGGATTAATCCTTTTAAATACGTGGAAATTGAGGCAATGTTGGATGATATTCAGAATGTAGAGTCGCAGGAAAGTGGCTTTCTTTCTAAGTTTAAATTTTTAGATTTTGGGACATTTATTTTAGAAACTGCTTCCACTAAAATGACTATTACCTTCCCAGAGGCACCGGATCCGGAGGGAATTAAATTTTTTATATATAATATATCTAAAAAACATAATAGTGCTTTGGTGGAGAAGGATAAGGCGGTGGATTGTGAAACTCCAGGTAAAGTGATTGCTTCGAATACTTCGAAAATTTCCAGTCAGGTTGGTAAGGATATTGGTAAATAAGTAGTCAAGTCGTGAAAGTGGCAGACTGGCAAAAATGCTGCTATGATTGGCGCATCTTAATTTGTTGATGTGGCTATTGAAAGATCTAAAAAACCTGAACAGATTATTAGTTCAGAAGTTCGGCCGGTTTTAGCTGATCCAATCCTGGAAGTTTCTTTGAGGCCTCAAAGTTTAAAGGAATATATTGGACAGCAGCAGCTTAAAGATAATTTAGGTTTGCTGATTGAGGCTTCAAAAATTCGCAAGGAGGCATTGGATCATATTTTGTTCCATGGGCCGCCGGGCTTGGGTAAGACCACTTTGGCTAATATTATTGGTAAAGAATTGAAAGTTGGGGTAAGGGTTACTTCTGGACCGGCTTTGGAAAAGCCAGGAGATTTGGCTTCGATTATTACCAATTTGAAGGAGAATGATATTTTGTTTATTGATGAAATACATAGATTAAGGCCGGGGGTTGAAGAAATTCTTTATACAGCAATGGAGGATTTTGGAATTGATATTGTTTTGGGTAAAGGGCCGGGCGCTAAAGCTATGCGGTTAAAATTACCGAAATTTTCTTTGGTGGGTGCTACTACTAAAATGAGCATGCTGTCCTCCCCTCTTCGGGATAGATTTGGAGCTTTATTTAAGTTGGAATTTTATGAATTGGCTGATTTAAAGAAAATTATAGAAAGATCAGCTAAGATTTTGAATTGTGAAATTGATGAAGAGTCTGCGACAAAATTAGCTAAGTCAGCGAGAAATACTCCGCGTATTGCCAATAGATTGCTAAAAAGGGTGAGAGATTTTGCTCAGGTGGAGGGTAGTAATGTTATTGATATGAAAATCACACAAAAGTGTTTAAAGGCGTTGGGTATAGATGAATTAGGCTTGGATAACCAGGATAGAGCGATTTTAAGTGCAATTATTGATAAATTTAGGGGTGGACCAGTTGGTTTAGGGACTTTGGCGGCGGCTATTAGTGAGGATGAGGATACTGTGGAGGATGTTTATGAGCCGTTTTTAATGCAATTAGGGTTTTTAGAAAGGACAAATAGAGGAAGGGCGGTGACAGAGAGGGCTTATGGCCATCTTGGTTTAAGTAAAATTAATTAAAAAATTATGAAAAAGTTAGCAATTTTATTGGTTTCAGCTTCATTAGTTTTTGCGGGCTGTCAAAATGGTGAGGCAGATGGAAAAATCAATACTTCAGTAAGTCAGCAGGAAACCAAGCAAGGTATTTTGCAGTCTTTGGGTGGGGCGTCAAATAGCTCTCAAGCTACGCATTTACTAAGAATGGATGATGGTAAGACTATTTTTCTGAAAAGTGAAAAAATTAATTTAAAGGATCAAAAATATAAGGGGAAGTTAGTTGAATTGAGTGGAAATTTATTGGAAAAAGTGGAGGGAAAAGATGTGATGGAGGTTATGACAATTGATTTGATTGAGGAAGAAGATGAAAATTCTTTAACAAATAATGAAATTCCATTGTGGGAAGATTATGAAGCGCCGGGATTGGGAATTGCCTTTAAATATAGAAATGATTACGAATTGGAAAAAGATGAGAATATTTTGACTATAACCAAGAAAAGTGAGGAGAATTCTGAAGATGAAGAAAGTATTAATGTGAATTTGGAGGAGGATAAGGCTTTATTTAGTTTTACGTTGCATGCAGGGGAAACTGATTTAATTGCTTTCTTGGAATTACCAGGTGATAGCATGGCTGAGTTAAGCTCCAGTGGATTAAGTAAAAGTAAGGTTGGGGTGAATTCTGCTGATGCTTTTAAGAAAATTGATGGTGATAAAATTGAATATTTTATGGCTATAGATAAAGGAATTTTGGAAATCGTGTTTGTGCCTGGTGAAGAGGAAAGTAAAAATTCAGATCAGAATATGTTTTATGATATATTGGCTTCTTTGAAGGTTTATAATGGTAATAGCTTAAGTGATTTGGAGGGTGTTTCTGAGCCTGAGACTGACGATGAAGAAGATACTTCTGTGGATTTGACTGGGCATGGAGAGGATGAAGTGGTGGAAGAGGATGAGGTGGATGGAGGTTTGAATACTGAAGTTACAAGTGTTGTAAGTGGATATGAAACTTTTACGAGTGATGGATATAAATTTTCTTTGTTGTATCCAAAAAGTTATTATTTTGGAAATGAGGGAAGTACCTATAATTTTAGTTCTAAACCTTTGGAAGAAGGAGCTGAAATTGCTATTAAGTTGGCTGTGAATAGTGGAAGTTTTCCTGAGGGCAAATCCATACCTTCAGAAAAAGAAACTGAAATTGTGAAAATAAAAGAAGGAAGTGAGGTTTCTTATTATGTTAAAGGCAAAAGTAGGGTTTATAAAATAAGTGGAGGAGCAACTGAAGATACAAAAATGATGATTATGGCTCAGTCTTTGCAGGACTAGGTTTGTTGCTGAAATTATTTGACAATTTTGGATTAGCGCTCTAAACTTGAGAGTGCTAATTTTAGTTAAAAGCATATAATAATTATGAGTAAAGCTTAATTAGCTCTTGTGGATTCATTAAATGGGCCTTTTTATGGTAGAATTTAATGATTTTCAAGAAAAAGAAATTAACAAAAAACAATACTATGGCGGATGCAAATTTTGACAAATTTACCAAGGAGGCTAAACAAGCGCTGGTAGTAGCTCAGGAAAAGGCAAAGGAGGCTAAAAGAAACTATGTCGGTACAGAACATGTATTGATTGGTGTTTTGAGCCAACCACAGTCTTTAGGAGCTAATATTTTGACTAATTTTGGCGTGAGCTTGGATAATGTGAATTTGGTTATTAAAAGTGTGGGCAGGGTAAATATGCCTCAATCGGATCAACAGAAGGGGTGGGGCGGTTTGTCTGGTAAAGCTAAGAAAGTGATTGAAGAGGCTGTTCGTTCAGCGCATGTTTATAATCATAGTTATGTGGGAACAGAGCATTTGTTATTTGCTCTAGTAACTCAGGAAGAAACTGCAGCAACAGTTATTTTAGAGAATATGCGAGTAAGTCCTAAAGAAGTTAAGGAACAATTAATTAAGGCTTTTGAGAAGTCTAATTTGCAACATGTTGGTGGGGCTCAGGGTGCTGGAAATCTTCCTAATCAAATGAATCCAATTGAGTTTTTCTTAAGTGGATTGCAAGGTGCATTGATGGGTAATGCAGAGGCAGAAAAAGCTGGCCCTGGGTATAAGAAAAGTGAAACTACTAAGCCCGGCAAGGAATCTAAGACTCCAGCTTTGGATTACTTCACTACTGATTTAACTTTAGATTGTCGTAATGGGAAACTTCCTCCAGTGATTGGTAGACAAAAGGAAATTGAAAGAGCAATTGGGATTTTATGCAGAAAAACTAAAAATAATCCGGTATTTATTGGTGAGCCGGGTGTAGGTAAAACTGCAATTGCTGAAGGTTTAGCTTATGCGATTGTAAAAGAAGAAGTTCCGGATATGTTGCTTGATAAGAAAATTTTATCTTTATCAATGGCTTCAGTGGTGGCTGGTACAAAATATCGCGGAGAATTTGAAGAAAGAATTAAGCAGATTATTGATGAAGCGGCCAGTTTGGGTAATGTGATTTTATTTATTGATGAGTTGCATACTGTAATTGGTGCTGGTAGTGCCGAAGGAAGCTTGGATGCATCGAATATCTTAAAGCCAGCTTTATCTAGAGGTAAAATTCAGTTGATTGGTGCTACTACTTTGAATGAATATAGAAAACAGGTGGAAGCTGATGCGGCTTTTGAAAGAAGATTTCAACCAGTTAAAGTAGCTGAACCAAATGTGGAAGATAGTTTGAAAATTTTGGAAGGTTTACGAGAAAGTTTTGAAGAACATCACAGTTTGATTATTAGCGATGAGGCTTTAAAGGCATCAGTGAAATTTTCTAAGCGTTATATTAACGATAGATTTTTACCGGATAAGGCGATTGATTTATTGGATGAGGCCTGCTCCTTGAAGCGTATGAAAACTAAGTCTAACAATGATAAAATTCGCTTTTTGCAGAAAGAATTAACGAAAATAATTAAAGAAAAGGAAGAGTCTGTTTCCAAGCAGAATTACGAACATGCGGCAGAGTTACGAAATCGTGAGTTAGTTGTGTTAAAGGAAGTTGAAGAAAGTAAAAGAGTTAAAATCCCTAGAGACCAGCGCAAGAGCATTGAGGAAGATGATATCGCTAAAGTAGTTGCTCAAATTACTGGCGTGGAAGTTTCCAGATTGGTGAAAGATGATGTGGAGAAATTAGTTGGCTTGGACGCTTCATTGAAAAAACAAATTATTGGACAGGATGAGGCGGTAGAAGCTGTTGCTAGAGCAATTAGAAGGTCGAGAGTGGGTGTTGCTGATCATAATCGTCCGATTGGATCTTTTATTTTCATGGGCCCAACCGGGGTTGGTAAAACGGAGTTGGTTAAGACCTTAGCTAAAGAAATTTATAATGATAAAGATGCTTTGGTGAAGATTGATATGAGTGAGTTTATGGAAAGACATAATACTTCCAGATTGGTGGGTGCCACAGCGGGTTATGTAGGTTATGAAGATGGAGGACAATTGACAGAAGCAGTTAGAAGAAAACCGTATTCTGTAGTTTTATTTGATGAAATTGAAAAGGCTCATCCAGATGTTTTCAATTTATTATTACAGATTTTGGAAGATGGAGCTTTGACTGATAGCAAAGGACGAACTGTGGATTTCAAAAATACTATTATTGTTTTGACTACTAATATTGGAGCGAAGAGATTAACTGAAAAGGCGGCGCCAATTGGGTTTAACTTAAATAGCAATGAATTGAGTAAGGCTGAAAATGATTATGAGCTTTTGAAAAATGATATTTTAGATGACTTGAAAAAACATTTCCGTCCGGAATTTTTGAATAGAATTGATAAAACAATTGTTTTCAGGGCTTTAACTCATGAAAATATTAAAGAAATTGTTAAATTGCATATTGAAAAATTAGGAAAGAGAATTGTGGAGAAGAAATTGAATATCGTGATTGGAAAAGAGGCTTTGGATAAGTTGGCGGAATTGAGTTTTGACCCTAGTTATGGAGCTAGACCGGTGCGTAGAAAAGTTCAGGATTTAATTGAAGATCAATTAACTGAAGGCTTGTTATCTGGTGAGTTTAAGGAAGGAGATGGGGTGGAAATTTATTTGGATAAAGAACAAAAAATCGCACTAAGAAAGAAGATTGCAACTACTAAGACTAAAAAGGCCTTAGTAGCTTAATTGGCTTTTAGGTAGAGAATTGCAAGGGCAGCCAAAGCCGCTGTCTCCATGCGGAGAATATGATTGCCAAGTAAAAAAGACTGAGAGTTGCTGGAAAGCAGCTCTTTTTCTTGCTCGGAAAAGCCGCCTTCAGGGCCGATTAAAAGTGTTTGTTCGGATTGGATTTGATAATCTAAAAAATTTTGGCTGGAGCTTGATCTTTCTAAGGCTACTAAAAGATTTTTCGGCTTGGTGTGAAGGTAGCTAGATAGACTTTCAAATATCTGCAATTGGGGGATAAAGCTGCGCTCGGATTGTTCCGAAGCTTCTAGGAGGATTTTTTCTAGACGATCTGTTTTTAATTGATGAGGATAATTAGAAAACTCTGTTTTAATTAGAATGATTTGATTAATGCCAAGTTCTACAGCCTTTTGTAAAATAAACTCTAATTTGGCCGGTTTATTAGGGAGAGCCAGAGCAAAATTCAATTGATTGGAAAGGAAATTTTGATTAACTCTGGTTTCTTCTAAGATTAAATCTAGCTGTTTTTTGTTTAATTGAACGACTTTAAAAAGGAATTCAGGGTTGGGGGTGGGTTGGTAATTGGGTAATTGAAATAAGAGCTGATCCCCTGTTTCGACTCGTAAAACTGATTGTAGTTGGTGAAATAGTTCTTCTTGATCGTTTTTGTGTAATGAGAAGGTATTACCGACCTGAGTTGGAAGGGAATAGTTGGGATTTTTAAGGAAAAATCTGTAAAGACGGGTTTTAGGGGAGTTTTTTTTATTCATGGATTGACTTTGTGGAAATGATAGTTTAAATTTTATGGGCTTAAATTGCGAGCTTTTAGGTGTTTGAGTTGATACTCCAATTTACAGCTTTATAATTAATATCAACCTCACCAGTAGTATATGACTACAAAAGTAAAGAAGGAAGATGCATTTTTAGATTCGATTCCGGATTTTAAATTACCAAGTCCAGGAGAATTAGTCGAAGGAAGTGTAGTGGAGGTTTTTAAGAATAAGATTTTAGTTGATATCGATGGAATTGCGGTAGGTTTGATTACCGGCCGTGAAGCTAAGGATTCTGCTGAAACTATGAAAACCATTAAAGCGGGTGATACTGTTTCTGCTTATGTGATTGAAGGTGAAAACGAAGAAGGTTATATCGTTTTATCTTTAAGAAAAGCTAGCCAAGAAAAAACTTGGAAGAATTTCAGTAAGGCATTTGAAAAAGATGAGGTTATTGAAGTGGTGGCTAATGAAGCTAACAAAGGTGGTCTATTATTAGACATTGATGGAATTAAAGGGTTTATCCCGGTTTCTCAATTGGCGCCTATGCATTATCCAAGAGTTAATGGTGCTGATTCAAATATGATCTTGAATAGATTGCAGGAATTGGTTGGACTTAAATTTGTGGTTAAAATTATCAATATTGATAAGGAAAACGGCAAATTGATTTTGTCTGAAAAGGCTGCAATGGAAGAACAAAGACAATCATCATTGTCCAAATTGGCTGTTGGAAATCGTGTTAAAGGTAGAATTAGTGGTGTGGTTAAATTTGGTATTTTCGTGGCCTTTGACGGTTTGGAAGGTTTGGTACATATTTCAGAAATTGCTTGGGGACATGTTAAAAATCCAGGTGATTATGGAAGGCTTGGAGATGAAGTTGAAGTTCAAATTATTGGATTGGAAGGAGACAAGATTTCATTATCTATGAAACGTTTAACTGATGATCCATGGTTGGAAGCAGCTAAGAAATATAAGATTGGTACTGTGATTGAAGGTGAAGTTAGCCGTGTTACTCCATTTGGGGCATTTGTTAAGTTGAGTGATGACATTAATGGTTTGATTCACGTTAGTGAAATTACTGGGGATGAAAATGGTAATGCTGAAGGAAGTTTGCAAGTTGGCGAAAAAATTAAAGCAAAAGTTATTACTATTGAGCCGGAAGAACATCGTGTAGGGCTTTCTATTAAAGCTTTGAATGAAGATGGTGAAGAAAAACCTAAGAAAAAAGCTGCTAAAAAAGAGGATGAAAGTGAAGAAGATGATGATAACGAAGAGAAACCTAAAAAAGCTGCAAAGAAAACAGCTAAGAAGAAAGACTAATTGAAAGATTAAAAAGCCCCTCGAGTTGAGGGGCATTTTTGTTAAGTTGTTTTTCCGGGAGGTTTGGCTTTCTTGGAATCTTTTTTAACGTAGACTGAAACTGCAGGGTGCCAGGGTGACTCAAGGTCGCTAGAACTTTTTGGATGTCCTTCGTGAATGAAAGCATAGGTTACTCCATCAATTGTTTCTTCCAGATGCTCACCTGGTTTTAGATTGCCTGTTCTTAGGACTTCCATGGATCTTGTCGCTGCTTCTTGGGAAATTCCTCCACTGGTGAATCCTTTTGGAGCTCCAAAAGCGTTCTTACGCCAGAAGTCCTCTTTGCCCGGAGCAGATTTTGTCGGAACGTTAGAGGCTGTAGCTTGAGGGGAATTATTGGAAGAATCTGCGGTGAAAGAATTTGGATTTGTGTTTTCTTCTTTCAGATACTTGCTTAATAGTTTGCTGAATTCTTGGGCTTTCATGTGTACTTGATCGCCTGAGTTGTAGATGGAATCTAGTGTGTCATTGCCGTAGCCGTCTTTTTGCCCTGAAGCTACGCCGCCTTGCGCTTTAGTGAGATGCAATGGAATAATTCTAAGATTTGGCTGGCCTTGTAATTCAGTTAAAATATACTTATTTATTTCCAATCTTTTCTCTTCAGATGCTGCTTGATTTGTTTTGAAATATTGATAATTTGGCCCACCGAAAGGAGTTAAAGTGCTTAAATATACTTTTTTACCTTTCTTTTGAAAATAGTTAACAATTACTTTTAAATTATGTGTGATTTCACTTACTGGGATATTGCTGGCCACGTCGTTTAGGCCACAATTTATTACTACTTTTTCCATTTTACCGATGTCGGGGATTTTATCTTGGCCGTTTAGGGAATTTCCATGTTTATCAATACCCAGTTGGGCCATCACCTGCCTTGTATTGTAGCCACGAATAGCATAACCTTTGCCGCCGTCGGCTAAGTTTAAAAACTTTTTTGGTTCAGCGAAAGCTTCTAAATTGGAGTCTCCAAAAAATCCAACATAACCTCTGATGGGTTCTTGTTCTTTGGAGTCGGCTGACTCTGGAATTCCTTGGGTATTAGAGATACTTGGGTTAGAGGCTGGTGAAGTACTTTTGTTGTTTGGATCGATTATGTCATTGATGAATTTTGGAAGAGAGAAAGCTGAAGAGGGTTCAGAGGAAGAGCTTGATTGAGTTGGAGAACTTGCTCCCCTGCTGGCTGATCCACTTTTGCGTGGCCCATAAACTGCTCTCAATGGCCCCTTTTCGACTTCTTCGTCTTCTTGATCTGACTCTGCAAGTTCCGCTAATTTTTCTTCTAAGTTGCT